>NZ_QOZX01000077.1:0-50720 GCF_008368895.1 Bacillus sp. BB081 | reverse complement strand
AGTGAAAGTACAAGAAGTAGTAAGGCCTAAGGAAGAAGAGAAAGCCCAAGAAATAGCGAAGGCTAAGGAAGGGGCAAAAGCAAAAGCCCAAGAAATAGCAAAGGCTAAGGAAGAAGCAAAAGCCCAAGAAATAGTGAAGGCTAAAGAAGAAGAGAAAGCCCAAGAAATAGCGAAGGCTAAAGAAAAAGCAAAAGCCCAAGAGATAGCAAGGGCTAAGGAAGAGGCAAAAGCAAGAGAAATAGCCAAGGTTAAGGAAGAAGCGAAAGCAAGAGAAATAGCAAAAGCAAAAGAAGAGTCTAAAAATAACATACAGTCTGCTAAACGTGAATTAACGGTAGTAGCGACTGCATATACTGCTGATCCAAGTGAAAATGGTACATATGGTGGACGCGTTTTAACTGCGATGGGGCATGATTTAACGGCTAATCCGAATATGAGAATTATCGCAGTAGATCCGAAAGTAATCCCATTAGGATCTAAAGTATGGGTAGAAGGTTATGGCGAAGCAATAGCTGGTGATACTGGAAGTGCTATTAAAGGAAATCGTATTGATGTTTTAATGGGCTCAAAAAGTAAAGCTATGAATTGGGGAAGACAAACTGTTAAAGTGAAAATTCTATAATAAATATAGAATATAACATAACGAAAATAAGACTGACATATTCTGTCGGTCTTATTTTTGTATCACAACATCATTAAGAATCGCATCAAATATATCTTTTTGTTTGAAGTTATCTGTAAAAACAGTTTCTCTAGAAACTTCGATTGTATCGTGTGGATTATACCATTTTTGTAATGAATCCTCACTGAATTCATGGCGTATTTCTCTTGTATTATGTCGTCGTATTGTTTCCTCTAATGATAAATCGAAGTAGTATGTATAAGCGTTTCCTTCAAAATAATGTATTAATTCTTTCAACATTTTACCGTATCTACGACTGTTTAAAATACCTTCTAAAATAACAAACTCACATTTTCCTTTTCCGTACTTCGTAATTTCAAATAGTAAATCATGTGATAAATTACCCATCGTGTCGTGTACTCTAAGCATATCTCTACGGACAACATCCTGAGATACCAAAAGTGTACCTTGTCCGAAATGCTCTTGTAGTTGCTTTGCGATTGTTGTTTTACCACTTGCGGAGTTTCCTCTAAGAATGATTAAAGTGGATGTAGTAAGTATAGGATTAGACATAATGAATTCCCCCAGCGTGAATGATTATATAGAAGATTTTAACAAATGAAGTAAAGAAAGTGTATACTCAATATGATGGATATTTAAAGGAGGGGGCTAGATGGAAGATACATTAAAGAATACACACCCTATATAGAAACGGACATGGTTTCGTTATTTAGGGGTATTTATAATTGTTCAATTACTATTTATTATTTGTCAGATTACAGGATGGGCACCAAATTTTAAGCCAAGTGGAGAGTTTTTAAATAGAATTTTACATTCCTGATTTTTCACGGAATGGTTCACTCTATATGAAATTCCTCATTTTAATGTGTTTACAGCTCTTTTTGCGATTACATTGTTACCATATGCACTAATAGGTGCAATGAATGATGTCACAACAAGAAAAAATATAAATAATTAAAAAGAGGTACTATATGCTATTTCAAAAAGATAATATATCGATTAGATACGTAATAGAAGAGGATGCACCAATCATTTCAAAATGGTTAACAGACCCAGAAGTCTTGCGGTATTACGAAGGACGCGATAATCCGCAATCTGTAGAAATGGTACTGAATCATTTCATACATAATCCAAATAGTCATGAAAAAAGATGTTTAATAGAGTTTGATGCTGTTCCAATTGGTTACATACAAATGTACCCAATTGATTCTGAGTGGAAAACATTATATGGCTATGAAGAATCACAAAATGTATGGGGAATGGATCAATTTATCGGAGAGCTGACTTATTGGGGAAAAGGAATTGGAACGAAACTCGTTCAGGCAGCAATTACATATATTATGGAGAACAGGGGAGCAGAAGCAATCGCAATGGATCCGAAAGTAAATAATGAACGTGCGATAAAATGTTATGAAAAATGCGGCTTTAAAAAAGTGAAGATATTAAAGGAACATGAGCTGCATGAGGGGAAATTAGAAGATTGTTGGATGATAGAATACAAACAAAGGGAGCTGCGCGAAATGAAAAAAGCATTACTAGTAATTGATGTGCAAGCAGGTATGTATACAGCAGGAATGCCAGTACATAATGGGGAAAAGTTTTTAGAAATATTGCAAGAGCTTATTGGGGAATGTCGTTCAAATGATATTCCAGTTATTTATGTACAACATAACGGACCAAAAGATCATCCGTTAGAAAAAGGTACAGAGGGCTGGAAAGTGCATGAGGCGATTGCTCCGCAAAAAGGGGATCGTATCGTTGAAAAGACGACGCCAGATTCTTTCCATAAGACAAACTTAAACGAAGTATTACAAGAAAAAGGCATTGAACACGTTATTATTTCAGGAATGCAAACAGAGTACTGTGTGGATACGACAACGCGAAGAGCGTTTAGTGAAGGTTATAAAGTAACGTTAGTGAGTGATGCACATAGTACGTTTAATACAGACGTGTTACGTGCGGAAGACATTGTAAAGCATCATAATGTAGTGTTTGGAGCGTTTGCTAATGTTGTTGCGTTAAAAGATTTGAAAGTGACTGCCTCTAAATAAGAGGCAGTTTTTTATTATAAGATATATTAAAAAAATTGTTCTTATAATTTCACATACCATAACATAATGAAAATACACAAAAGGAGCACCACATAATTAAAAAGGGCGCTCCTGCATCAAAATGTTATTTCTTCTTATCTTTATCCAATACATTCTGTTCTTCAGCAAATTCCGTACCATATGCAAAGCGGCGATTAATATGAATGTTATCGTTGTTGTGCCTTGTGTGTGAGTTAGAAAAGCGATGAACGATTACTTCAGATAATGTAAAGACAGTAGCGGAAAGGAAACTCCCCCATGCAATTTGCATGTAATTGTCTAATAAAATATTACCGAAAATCCATACGCTTAAATACGTTAGTAAGAAATCCGACATAATGGCACCGGTATTGCCTATTCGGTTTAATATGATTTTATCGACGAACATATAGGAAACGATTGTAACAAAGAGACTAAATGAAATAATTTGGACGAACGTTGCAGGGAAAAATAAAGCGAGTCCAATACTAAATGCGATAATGCACGATATAAATTTGATAAGTACTACAGTAAAACCATTCAATATTTACACCTCCGATTTATACATAGTTTTACAATAAATTTAGGAGTTCATACATTGTAACGAATATATTTACATAAAACTTTTTCATGTTCATTTTTGTCTAAATATTAAAAAAATAAAGAAAAAATGTTATAGTAAAATGAGAGTATATGACATTTTTAGGTAAGGGGGAATCCATGATGTGGATTACTTCAGAAGTAGAAATTCCAGAGGAGTTAATTGATCATCTTGAACAAGGAAAGTTAGTACTATTTGTTGGAGCGGGAGTTTCTATGAAAGGGAAATCAAACTTACCGAATTTTGATGATCTAGTTGATGAGATTGCGAAAACGTTATATGTAGAAACGCGTGAAATAACAGAACCTCATGATTATTATCTTGGTAAAATTGCGAAAACAAAAGATATACATCAAGTTGCAAGAGATTTAGTTCATATTGAAAAATCAAAGCCGAATCCGCTTCATTATGCAATTCCGAGGTTGTTTCCTTTAGATACGGAAGTCCGCATTGTCACGACAAATTTTGATCGGCATTTTACAACTGCGATGAAAGAAATGAATAGAGAATTAAACGTATATTACGCACCTGCGTTACCTACAGGTAGAGCGTTTAAAGGACTCGCTTACATACATGGCAATATAGAACAAGAGAAAGAAGCTTTAATTTTAACAGATGGTGATTTTGGAAGGGCTTACTTGACCGAAGGTTGGGCAAGAAGGTTTTTAGTTGATTTATTCTCGAATTATACTGTTTTATTCGTTGGATATAGCCATAATGACCCAGTAATGAAATATTTGGCTACTGGTTTACCGCCAAGTACAAGGCGTTATGCATTTGTCGCACAAGGGGAAAATACGTACCATTGGGAGCATTTAGGAATACGGCCGATTGTATACCCGAATAAAGGTAATAATCATCAATCTCTTGTTAAAGCAGTGAAGCGATGGGCAGAATTAATGGGAGATAATTATATTACAAAACGAATGCGAATTCGTGACATAGTAACAGTTCCACCGTCAGTAGAGCAGGAACAATTATCATACATAAAACAATCCATAAAAAAAATTGAAACAGTCCGCTACTTTGTTGAATTTGCTCATGATTATGAATGGGTGGAATGGCTTGAAGCAGAAGGGAAATTACAAAATTTATTTTTAGTTACATCAAACGATAATGAGGTAGATGAATTACTTGCAGAATGGTTGGTGGAACAATTTCTTTTTAGTCATCAAAAAGAATTATTTCAATTAATTTTTAAAAATCATTCTAAAATATCTCCGTTATTATGGAGAACAATTTGTAGCTACTTAAACGAAACGAAAATTAAAATGGACCCGTTGTTGTTTGCAAGATGGACACTTCTTTTATTAGAAACAGCTGAAAAAGATAGTAAATCTATTGAAAAAATTGCTTGCTTACTGCAAAAATGTTCTTTTCCTGAGCATAAAGAAATTGCTTTATTATTACTAACGTTTATTTTGGACGGAAAACTGAAATTGAAGCGGGAAAGAAAATGGGGAAATGATACGCAAGAATCAATAGAACTTGAGGAATCGAGTCGTTTACCAGTGTCTACATTTTCTTATGTGGAGCAAATTTGGAATGAGAAGATGAAACCTCATATTTCCTATTACGCCGTACCAATTATGATGATGGGAATAGAGAAGATGCGAATGTTATCACTACGACAAACGGCACTGAAAAAAAAGGATAAGGAAAATGTTGGAAAAGAGGTTCAGCAAAATGATCTTGCATTTTTAATTCAAATTGTAAAAGAGTGTTTAGCCTATTTGTGTGAAAATAATGAAAAAAAAGCAAATTATTATATTACAGAAATGATAGAAGCAAACAGCATGCTTCAGAACCGAATTGCAATTGATGCGATGAATAAAAATATATTCGTTAGCGCCGATGCCAAAATGAAATGGTTGTTACAGGAAGAACTTCTTTTAGATGTCACGTATAAACACGAAGTTTTTCAACTTATAAAAAATCATTTCGCACACTCTTTAGAAAAAACAAAGGAAGAGGTTATTCAAATTGTATTGAAGGAACTAGCAGAGGAGAGAGCATTTGATGCTTGTTTAGTTTTAGATTTATTATTCACTTGTGATTCGAATAGTCCATCTACAGCAAAAGGTTATGAGTTAATGAAGCAAAAACATCCTCACTTTCATTCTGATCGATATAGTGTACAAAAGAAAGAGACGGCAGATCAAAGTATTACTTGTAATGTAACTGCTGATGGATTATTGCAGTTGAAAGACGATGAAATTATGAAGCAAGTTCGTCAATTTTCTCAAGATGGTGTTTTTGAACAACGCCATTTTTTAGAGATGTTATCGAAAGCATGTAAGTTGAATACAGAATGGAGTATTTCATTTGCCTATCAATTAGTTGGTATGCACGAAATAAGTAATGAAGTATGGTTTGTTTGTATTAGAGAGTGGCGAAATAATCGAGGATTGACAAATGAACAAATCCAAAAAGTAATTCCGCTATTACAGAAATTTGTTAGAAATACTGCTTTTCATTGGTTAATTAGTAGCTTTCTATATGAGATTAGTAATCGATTAGAAGAGTTAGAGGAAAATAGTATACGCAATGTGAAACGTTTTGCTTTTTCGGTATTCCCTCAAGTAATGAAAAGTGATACAGATTTTAAACTTGGAAAACAAGATTTTTACAATGAATCAATCCAGCATCCTGTTGGGAAAATGACAGCTGTATTATTAAAACTGTTATCATATGATCATTTATACGATCGTAATGTATATGAATATTTATTTTTATTTGAAGAACAAGTAAGAGTTAGTAAAGAACGGACAAATTTTATGTTAGCTCGTTTAGTAGCGGATATAACATTTCTTTATCATATTGAGAAACAATGGTGCCGAAAATATTTGCTACCGTGCTTAGATTTAAAGAAAGAAAATGAGATTACGAAATATGCATGGGCAGGCTTATGTTACACGCAAATCAATTTACCTTTATTTACAGAGATGAAGCGATTTATTAAGTATGCGGTAGAACATTTGGAAGTATTGCATCCGCATACGAGGGAAGCTTTCTTGAAATGGCTTAGTTTTGTATTTATTAAATGTGTACTGTATTGGGAGCAAAAAACGGATTGGCTATACCCATTGCTTATACAAGAAAATGAAGAAAATAAAATTAAATTTATGCAGTTTTTATGCTATTACGTCAAAACGTTAAGTGCAAAAGAACAACAAAAATTTTGGGCATCTTGGCTCAGTGTATTTTTGCGAGAGCGACCGAAAATGGGTGAAATTACAGCTAGAGAATATGTAATGCTTTTGCGTATTATTTTATTTATGGATGAAATAGTAGAAAGAGGATTATCTATAATAAAAACATTTTCAGGTTTGGTTGGAAAAGGGAATCAAACGGAGTTAAAACAGTTGTTTAATGAAATACTTGAAAAGACAGAGAGTATAAAAATGTATAAAGAATTGTATGCAAATGTATTTTTCACTTTACTACAAACGCTTCAAGAAGCCGATTTACTTGAAACTGAAATCATTCAAATAAAAGAAATATTAATCCAGTATGGAGTAGAAAAATATGTATTAAATGCAATAGATAATGAGATAATTCGCATCGGAATTGTTATGGATAATTTACAAGAAGAAATGTAGGGCGGAAGTGGAATTTTAAAAAAAATATAAAAAGTTGTTGACAGTGTTTTAAAAAGCGTTCTATAATACGAATCATACTTATTCAATTTCAAAAACATTTGAATAAACAAAGTGCAATGAAGAGATCACAGTAGTGGTTAATCTTACTGTAACAGAGAGCTGGTGGTTGGTGTGAACCAGTACAGGGATAATCATGAATTACAGTCTTGGAGCATCTTTTTCGTAGTAAAGATAGTATTGTCTTTATGAAGAAAAAGCGGTCAATTGATCGTTAACAGTGAAGAGAGGTAGACGGAAAGTTAGTCTACAACTAGGGTGGTACCGCGATAAATATCGTCCCTACTGATTTATTCAGTAGGGACTTTTTGTATTTTAGTGGTCTAACTTGAAAATTAAATATATATGCGTTGAAAGGAAAAGCAGTAGTTGTTGTTTCCCTGTAACAGAGAGCTGGTGGTTGGTGCGAACCAGTACAAAAACAAGAGCGAATTACAGTCCTAGAGCATCTTTTTCGTAGTAAAGATAGTATTGTCTTTATGAAGGGAAAGACGGTCAGATGATCGTTAACAATGAAGAGAGGTAGACGAAATAAGTCTACAACTAGGGTGGTACCGCGATAAATATCGTCCCTACTGATTGGATCAGTAGGGATTTTTTGTACAAAAAAGTGGGTTTTGATTGAGTTGATAGTGTCCTTATAGTAAGTATTCGTTTAAAATAAGAAGAGGTATCGATTCCACTTAAATTTTGTATAATTTATCAGTTCAGAAAATAGAGAATTTTTCATTCTCTTACTATACTTTTAAAACATTAGAGGAGGATTTCCAAATGGCAAATCATGAATTAGATCAATTACGTAAACAGGTAGATGAAATTAACTTACAACTATTACACCTTTTAAACAAACGTGGTGAAATCGTTCAAAAAATTGGGGAACAGAAGCAAGTACAAGGTACGAAACGATTTGATCCAGTACGTGAGCGTGAAGTGCTTGATATGATCGCAGAGCATAACGAAGGACCATTCGAAACGTCAACAGTTCAACACATTTTCAAAACAATCTTCAAAGCTAGCTTAGAATTACAAGAAGATGATAACCGTAAAGCATTACTAGTATCACGTAAAAAGAAACAAGAAAATACAATCGTTAATGTAAAAGGTGAATTGATTGGAAACGGAACACAAACGTTCATCATGGGACCTTGTGCGGTAGAAAGCTTAGAGCAAGTTCGCCAAGTAGGGCAAGCGATGAAAGACCAAGGTCTAAAATTAATGCGCGGTGGTGCTTTCAAACCAAGAACATCTCCATACGATTTCCAAGGTTTAGGAGTAGAAGGATTACAAATTTTACGCCAGGTTGCAGATGAGTTTGACTTAGCGATCATTAGTGAAATTTTAAATCCGAACGATGTTGAAATGGCATTAGACTACGTTGATGTAATTCAAGTTGGTGCACGTAACATGCAAAACTTCGATTTATTACGAGCTGTAGGTAAAGTTAACAAGCCAGTATTATTAAAACGTGGATTAGCAGCAACAATTGATGAGTTCATTAACGCAGCTGAGTACATCATTGCACAAGGTAACGACCAAATTATTCTATGTGAGCGTGGTATCCGCACATACGAAAGAGCGACACGTAACACATTAGACATTTCAGCAGTACCGATTTTAAAGAAAGAAACACATTTACCAGTAATCGTTGACGTAACGCATTCAACTGGACGCAGAGATTTATTATTACCAACAGCGAAAGCAGCGCTTGCAATTGGCGCAGATGCAGTAATGGCTGAAGTACACCCAGACCCAGCGGTTGCATTATCAGATTCTGCACAACAAATGGATATTCCAGAATTCCATAGATTCATGGATGAGTTAAAAGGTTTCAAAAATAAATTATCTTAATTCCATATCATATATGCGCTGAAGAGGAAACAGTAGTGCTTATCTCACTGTTAAAGAGAGCTGATGGTCGGTGTGAATCAGTACAAAGATAAGCATGAATTACAGCCTTGGAGCATCTTTTCCGCCAACTTTTGGAGGGGAAGACGGTCAAACGATCGTTAAAGAAGAAGAGAGGTAGACGATAGTTGTCTACAACTAGGGTGGTACCGCGATAAACATCGTCCCTACTGAGCGCTCAGTAGGGACTTTTTTGTACAAAAAAATAGTAAAGGGGCAAGAGAAATGAGATACATTACAGCTGGAGAATCACATGGACCGCAGTTAACAGTTATTTTAGAAGGTGTACCAGCAGGTTTAACATTAACAGCGGAACATATTAATAAAGAATTATTAAGAAGACAAAAAGGGCACGGACGCGGAAGACGCATGCAAATAGAAACTGATACAGTTGAAATTGTAAGTGGTGTTCGTCATGGGATGACACTTGGCTCACCAATAACGTTAATCGTTAAAAATGATGATTTCAAACATTGGACGAAAGTAATGGGTGCAGAGCCAATTTCGGAAAAAGAAAGTAAAGATATGAAACGTACAATTACAAAACCACGTCCAGGACATGCGGATTTAAACGGCGCAATTAAATACGGACATCGTGATATAAGAAATGTACTAGAGCGCTCATCTGCAAGAGAAACGACAGTTCGTGTAGCTGCTGGTGCAGTTGCAAAACAAATTTTGAAAGAATTAGGCGTAGAAATTGCAGGGCATGTTCTTGAAATTGGTGGGGTACAAGCGAAACGAATTTCAAACTTACCAATAGAAGAAATTCAAACGATTACTGAAAATTCACCAGTTCGATGTTTAGATAAAGAAGTAGAACAAGAGATGATGGATGCGATAGATAACGCTAAAAGTAGTGGGGATTCAATCGGCGGTATTGTTGAAGTCATTGCAGAAGGTATGCCAATAGGTGTTGGTAGTTACGTTCATTACGATCGTAAATTAGATGCAAAACTTGCTGGTGCAATTATGAGTATTAATGCATTTAAAGGTGCTGAAATTGGCGTTGGTTTTGAAGCAGCAAGACAGCCAGGAAGTAAAGTACACGATGAAATATTATGGGATGAAGAAAATGGATACACGAGAAAAACGAATAATGCCGGCGGTTTAGAAGGCGGTATGACAACAGGAATGCCAATTGTCGTAAGAGGAGTTATGAAGCCAATACCTACATTATACAAACCGTTAGCAAGTGTTGACATTGATACGAAAGAAGCATTCCAAGCGAGTATTGAAAGATCTGATAGTTGTGCAGTACCAGCAGCAGGTGTAGTAGCTGAATCTGTTGTAGCATGGGAACTTGCACATGCACTAGTCGAACAATTCGGAAAAGATCGTATGGATTTAATTCAGCAAAACATTACGCAACATAATAAATACGCAAAAGAATTTTAATAAAAAGGTGGTTTTAACATGCAAGTGAAAGATCAACTCTCATCATTACAACCATATAAACCAGGTAAATCACCTGAACAAATGAAAGAAGTGTACGGAGATCATTCATTTGTGAAATTAGCATCAAATGAAAATCCATTCGGCTGCTCACCACGTGTTTTAGATGAGTTGCAAAAATCGTGGTTGGAACATGCTTTGTATCCTGACGGAGGTGCTACAACGCTCCGTCAAACAATTGCAAATAAGTTACATGTTCAAATGGAACAAATACTTTGCGGTAGTGGTTTAGATGAAGTCATTCAAATAATAAGCCGTGCAGTACTTAAAGCAGGAGATAACATCGTAACGGCTGGTGCAACATTTCCGCAGTACCGTCATCATGCAATTATTGAAGGTTGTGAAGTGAAAGAAATCCCTTTAAATAACGGTATATACGATTTAGACGAAATTTCGTCAGCAATAAATAATAATACGAAAATCGTATGGATTTGTAATCCGAACAACCCGACAGGCACATATGTGAATGATCGAAAATTGACTCAATTTATTGAAGGTATTAGTGAAAATACGTTAATTGTCATTGATGAAGCGTACTATGAATACGTAACAGCAAAAGATTTCCCGGAGACATTACCGCTTTTAGAAAAACATAAAAACATTCTTGTACTTAGAACATTTTCTAAAGCGTACGGATTAGCTTCTTTCCGCGTTGGATATGCAATTGGACAGGAAGAGCTAATCGAGAAATTAAATGTCGTACGTTTGCCATTTAACGTATCTTCATTAGCGCAAAAAGCAGCGACGATTGCTTTTGGTGATGACGAGTTTATTGAGGAAATAGTTCGTGTGAATACAGAGGGATTACAACAATACGAAATCTTTTGTAAGGAAAATGAAATCCCGTTTTATCCATCGCAAACAAATTTCATCTTCTTGCCAGTTGAGAATGCTGGGGAGATTTATGAAGCTTGTGCACACGCAGGATTTATTATACGTCCGTTCCCAAATGGTGTCCGTATTACAGTCGGAACAAGGGAGCAAAATGAAGGAGTGATTTCAGTGTTAAAACAACACTTTGAAAATAAAAAAAGAAAGTCTCGAGATGAGGAAAATGCATAAAAAGGTAGTTTTAATTGGAACTGGTTTAATCGGAGGCTCTCTCGCATTAGCAATTAAGAAAGAGCACGATGTAACGATAACAGGTTATGATATTTTTCAAGAACAAGTAGAGCGTGCAAAAGAATTACACGTAGTAGATGAAGTAGCGGTAGATTTACAGCGTGCATGCGAAGAGGCGCATTTAATTGTTTTTGCTTCTCCAGTTGAAGAAACGAAGAAGTTATTACACAAATTAGCGTCATTTCGTTTAAGAGAAGATGTGATTGTAACCGATGTTGGTAGTACAAAAGGAACGATTATGAATGAAGCGGAAGCTTTATTTTCAAAGGAAGTATCTTTCATTGGTGGACATCCGATGGCAGGTTCTCATAAGACTGGAGTTGAAAGTGCAAAAGCGCATTTATTTGAAAATGCATTTTACATTTTAACGCCGATGAATCATGTGCCAAATGAACATGTGGAAGAACTAAAGCGTTGGTTACAAGGAACAGGATCTCATTTTCTCGTTTTAAATACGGAAGAACATGATTATGTAACAGGGATTGTTAGTCATTTTCCGCATCTTATCGCAGCAGGATTAGTGAAACAAGTGGAGAAACATGCAGGAGATAATCCACTTATTCATCAACTAGCTGCCGGAGGGTTTAAAGACATTACACGTATCGCATCTAGTAGCCCAAAAATGTGGAGTGATATTGTTAAGCAAAATCGTGAGCATTTAATGGTATTATTAAAAGAGTGGATCTCTGAAATGGAAGATTTATATGATACAGTTTCTACCGGAGATGCAGGCGAGATTCAAAACTATTTTGCAGACGCGAAAGAATACCGTGACTCTCTACCAGTACGAAAGAGAGGGGCAATTCCTGCCTATCACGACTTATACGTCGATGTTTTAGATAAAGTAGGGGCATTGGCTCATATTACGAGTATTTTGGCACGCGAAGAAATTAGTATTACGAACTTGCAAATATTAGAAGCACGTGAAGGGTTGCTTGGGGTATTACGTATTAGCTTCCAAAGAGAAGAAGATCGTATGAAAGCAAAGCTAGTGCTTGGAGAAGAAAAATACCAAACTTATGAAACAATTTAAATGAGAAGGTGAAAACGTGAAGGAAAGATCGATACAACCTGTTAATAACGGATTAAATGGCAACATTACAATTCCAGGAGATAAATCCATTTCACACCGTGCTGTCATGTTCGGCGCGATTGCAGAGGGAACAACAACAATTAAAGGTTTCTTGCCTGGTGCAGACTGTTTAAGTACGATTTCTTGCTTTAAAGAAATGGGAGTAGACATCGTGCAAAACGGTGATGAAGTCACTGTAGTTGGTAAAGGGTTAGAAGGATTACAAGAACCGAAAGCTGTATTAGATGTTGGTAATTCTGGTACAACAATACGTTTAATGTCAGGAATTTTGGCAAATACACCATTTTTCTCTTGCATACAAGGTGATTCATCTATCGCGAAAAGACCGATGAAACGTGTAACAAATCCATTAAAACAAATGGGTGCAATCATTGATGGCCGCGAAGAAGGAACGTTTACACCATTAACAATACGTGGTGGAGATTTAAAAGCAATTGAATACACTTCACCTGTAGCAAGTGCACAAGTAAAGTCAGCTATTTTACTTGCAGGACTTCGAGCAGAAGGTGTAACAGCTGTTACAGAACCACATATTTCACGCGATCATACAGAAAGAATGCTTGAAGCATTTGGAGTTAAAGTAACTCGCGAAGGAAAAACAGTGAAACTTGCAGGTGGGCAAAAGTTAACAGCAACAGACGTTCAAGTGCCAGGTGACGTATCATCAGCAGCATTTTTCTTAGTAGCAGGCGCAATCATTCCAAATAGTAAACTAGTATTACAAAATGTAGGGATGAACCCAACTCGTACAGGTATTATTGATGTTTTAGAGAAAATGGGTGCTATGTTCACTGTAGAGCCAATTAACGAAGGATCATCAGAACCAGCAGCAAACATTACGATCGAAACATCTTCATTAAAAGGAATTGAAATTGGCGGAGATATTATCCCAAGATTAATCGATGAAATTCCTGTTATCGCTTTAGCGGCAACGCAAGCAGAAGGAATTACAGTAATTAAAGATGCGCACGAATTAAAAGTAAAAGAAACGAACCGTATCGATACAGTCGTTGCGGAGTTAACGAAACTAGGAGCTCGCATAGAAGCAACTGATGACGGCATGATTATTTACGGAAAATCAGCACTAAAAGGCAATACAGTAAATAGTTACGGTGATCACCGCATCGGAATGATGCTTGCAATTGCCGGCTGTCTAGCAGAAGGAAAAACAACAATTGAAGACGCAGAAGCAGTAGGCGTATCATATCCTACATTCTTCGAAGAACTTCAAAAGTTAGCAAAATAAAGTAATAAAAAGCAGATACGGGATGTATCTGCTTTTTATATTGGATTCGTGTCGTTAAGTTCATATAATTTCATTCGCCGTACTGGAATATTGAGAATTATGGTACAATTCAAACAAGGAATGGAGGAGAAATATATGAACGTTATACGATTAAAAGAAGATAGATTTAGAGAAGCATTACGCTTATCGGAATACGCTTTTCAATATAAAGTTGATGAGGAACGATTGCAGCAACAACTTACAAAGATGAAAGAAAGTCATGAAATATACGGTATTATGGAAGGTGAAGATGTAGCAGCAAAACTGCACCTTATTCCGTTTCATATATACATAGGTAAAGAAAAATTTAAAATGGGTGGCGTTGCAGGGGTAGCGACGTATCCTGAGTATAGAAGAAGTGGATATGTAAAAGAATTGCTTCAACACTCACTTCAAACGATGAAAAATGACGGATATACAGTATCGATGCTACATCCATTTGCTGTTTCATTTTACCGTAAATACGGCTGGGAACTTTGTGCGAATCTCTTTGTATGTCATATGACAAAGAGTGATTTAGTTATGAAAAAACAAGTAAATGGTACTGTGAAGCGTTTCAATAAAGAAAATCATTCAGAAGAAGTCGAGAAGATTTATGAAACATTTGCAGAACGTTTTTCTGGTATGCTAGTTCGCGATGAAAAATGGTGGTTACAAGCTGTTTATGATGATTTAACATTAGCGATTTATTACGATGAAAATAAAAAGGCAACTGGCTACATGCTATATAAAATAGAAAACTACAAAATGACAGTAGAAGAATTTGTTCCGCTGCATAATGAAGCACGAAATGGTCTGTGGAACTTTATTTGTCAGCATGATTCTATGATTAAAGAACTTGAAATGACAGTAAGTGAAAACGAACCGTTATTATATACACTGCAAGAGCCACGAGTGAAGGCAGAAATAAAACCATATTTTATGGGCAGAATTGTAGATGTGGAGCAGTTCTTAAAACAATATGAGTTGAACTGGAACAATGCACAGCAAGAAGTAATTTTACATATTACAGATTCATTTGCTCAGTGGAATAACATAACAGTAAGACTAGCGAATCATGAAATAACAATTATAGAAGAACCAATGGATAAAGGAATCAAACTAGGTATAAATGCACTATCGACAATATTGTTTGGATACAAACGCCCATTAGAACTCAATGAACTTGGATTAATTAGCGGAAGTGAAGAAGAAGTACGAGCTTTTGAGAATATAGTTCCAGTACGTAAAGCATTTATTTATGATTTCTTTTAAGTTATAAATAGAAAATTGAGCTGTCCCAAATAAAATTTTGGGGCGGCTTCAAATTATATTGTCAGTTTTTTTCGGTAAGTCGATATATCTTGAAAATCGCGGATATAATTTTTTCACAAACAAGGGATTAAAAACGAACCGATACTGGTCACGCACTTGACTTTTAATCCATGTAATTTATAATTAAAAACGGAATGAATTTTCATTCCTGAAAATAGAGGTGGAAAAAATGGCTAAAAACAAACAAGAGGATATTTTTGATGCTGCGATACAACTTTTCGCAGAGCGTGGTTACGATGGTACGACAATTCCAATGATCGCTGAAAAAGCAAAGGTCGGTGCGGGTACTATTTATCGCTACTTTGAAAATAAAGAGGCGCTTGTTAACTCATTATTTTCAAAAAGTATGTTAGAGCTTTCTGAAATGATAAAAACGGATTTTCCTGTTGAAGCAAATATTCGTGAACAGTTTAGTCATACGTACAACCGTTTATTTGAATTTGCGAGAAACAATGTAGACGCTTTTTTATTTACAAATTCTCACTGCGATAGTTATTTTCTTGACGAGCAGAGTAAGAAAATATTTGACGATTTTATAGGCTTCTTTATGAATATTATTGAAGATGGAATCACAAAAGGTTTTCTTCGTCCATTGCCTCCAGTTGCTTTAATTATTATTGTATATCAACCGCTAGAAAAACTAACGAAGGTAATTGCAACAGGGCAGTTAGAATACTCAAAAGAATTAGTAAAAGAATTGGAAGAAAGTTCTTGGAACGCTATTAGAATCATTTGATTCTATAGCTTATAAGTATAGGAATGAATATTCATTCCTGAATAGATTTGAAAAAAGAAAGTAGGAGAGGATATTTGTGCAACTAAGGGAATGAACATTCATTCCGGAAAGAGTAGTTTAATAGGGTTTATAAAATAAATTAATAGAACGATAGGAATGAACGTTCATTCCTAAAAATAGTTTCGGAATAATAGGAATGAATATTCATTCCTGAACTTACGTGAAACTTTCAAAACGGGAGATGATTAAAATGAGCAAGCTGAAAAATTGGAGAAGTGTATCTTTTCTATTATGGATATTTATTACTATTACAATGATCGTAACGATGCCTAATATGGATAAATTAGTGAAAGAAAAAGGGCACATTACGATTCCTAATACAGCACAAAGTAGTATTGCTGACAAAATGATAAAAGAAATGGATAAAGACGGGACTGAAAAGTATGACGTTATAGCTGTTTTTAATAGTGGAAGTAAAACGGCTTTAACAACTGAGAAAAAAGAGGAAATAACAAAAACAATCAACGCCCTGCAAAATGAAAAAGAGCAATTAGGAATAAAGGAAGTTGTTTCACATTTAGATAATAAAGATTTGGAGAAACAATTAGTTTCTAAAGATAATACGACCATTTTAACGCAAATATCAATAGATAAAAAGCATGGTGAAATATCAAAAGTTGCAAATAATCTTCATAAAAAAGTACAAACGAAAGGGGTAAAAACGTACTTAACAGGAAGTGACTTAATAGCGGGTGATTTTCTTAAATCCTCTCAAGAGGGAGTGAAAACGACTGAAGTTATTTCAATCATTTTCATTCTTATAGTATTAATCATTGTATTCCGTTCACCTGTTGTTCCGATTATTTCTCTTCTTACAGTTGGTGTATCGTACTTAGTTTCAATGGGGATTATTGCTCATCTTGTAGATCAATTTAATTTTCCATTTTCAAACTTTACGCAAGTCTTTGTAGTTGTCGTTCTGTTTGGAGTGGGAACAGACTATAACATTTTATTATTTACGAGATTTAAAGAAGAATTAAGTAAACAAGAAACCGCATTTTTAGCTACGAAAGAAACATTTAAATCGGCAGGTAAAACCGTATTGTATAGTGGGATAGCGGTGCTAATTGGTTTTGCATCACTTGCTTTAGCAAGTTTTAAATTATATCAATCTACTTCAGCGGTAGCAATTGGTGTTTTAGTATTACTACTCGTTTTAACCACTTTAAATCCGTTTTTCATGGTGCTTTTAGGAAAAGGAATGTTTTATCCAGTTAAAACATTTAAAGGTCATGAAGACAGTCGATTATGGGGATTCTTTGCGAAAAACTCAGTAGCAAGACCATTTGTAGCTTTAATTATTGTATGCGTGATATCGATTCCTTTCGTATTAAAATATTCCAGTACACTTAATTACAATGACTTATTTGAAGTAGACAATAAGTACGAATCAAAGATGGGGATTAACGTAATAGAAGATCATTTTCCGCCTGGTTTTTCTTCACCAAGTACGTTAGTGATTCAATCAAACAAAAAATTAGATGAAGGAACGTCTCTACAAACTTTAGATGAGTTAACTGATAAAATTTCGAAAGTCAAAGGTGTTTCAGAAGTATATGCACCGACACGTCCAACTGGAGATAAGATAAAAGAATTATATATAAATAAACAAGCGGGAGAACTAAATACAGGATTAGGAGATGCCAATGGTGGCATAAAAGAAATCAATGATGGTTTAACGGATGCTAAAAATAAAATGGATGGTAATGAGTCAGACGGCCTCGCGAATGTTCAAAAATTAATTGATGGAACGAACGAGGCGAAAAATGGTGTATCGGCTTTAGGAACAGCGTTGAATCAATTATCGAATGGAATAAACGATGGGGCACAAGGAGCACAGCAAATTGAGAGTGGGTTAACTTCAGTAAATGAAAATATAAATGTACTATCTAATGCAACGTCACAGCTTCATGCTGGCTATGCACAGTTAGAAAAAGGTTTAAGTTCTTACGATCAATACTTCGGAAGCATTTCTCAAGCGATTGATGGTGCGAAAAAAGGATACGAACAAATCGAAATGTTAATGACCAATTTCATTCAAACGAAACCAGAATTAGCAAATGATCCGAACATACTGCAAACGATAGGAATTGCTAAAGAGGCTCAAAAGCAATTAGGTGTGCTTTCCAATGAATTAAATCAATTAGCAACGCAGCATAAAGCGGCGATGGGCTCATTTAAAGAAGCAAATCAATCATTATTGAAAGTCGATAACGGCTTAAAAGAAATGAGAAATGGAGTTACTAAATTACAAAAAGGGGCAGCTGATCTTAAAAATGGATTAAATGAAGGTGCTTCCGGTTCAAAACAAATTGCGAACAAGTCATCAGAGTTACAAACTGGATTAACAAAAATAAATGATGGGCAAGGCCAGCTATTAACTGGGCTGAAAGATTTGCAAGAAAAGATGGGGCAATTACAATCAGGCTTATCTAAAAGTACTGAAGGGCTTGGGAAAGTAAGTAACGGCCTAAATGACGCACAGAAATATTTAGGCGAGCTAAATGAATCAAAAAGCTCAGAGAAGTTTTATATTCCAAAAGAAGTTTTAGAGGGAGAAGATTTCCAAAAAGCTTTGAATACGTACATGTCACATGATAGAAAGACTGCTAAAATGACAATCATTTTAGACGTAAATCCGTATTCAAAAGAAGCGATGCCAATTATTCAAGAAATCAATAAAACGATAGATGGTACTTTGAAGGGGACCGAATTAAATAATGTGAAAACAGCAATCGGAGGAACAACAGCTAGAAACGTTGATCTAAAAGAAGTAACCGGGCAAGATTTCTTACGTACGGCTACAATTATGTTAATTGGAATTGCGATCGTATTAATCGTGATTACACGTTCATTATTAAACACAATCTTTATTATTGGATCGCTAATATTAGCGTACTTTGCATCACTAGGTATAAGTGAACAAATTAGTACGCATGTATTACATGTAGATGCATTAAGCTGGAATGTTCCATTCTTTAGTTTCATAATGATTGTCGCTTTAGGAGTGGATTATAGTATTTTTGTAATGACGAGATACAATGAGTTAGAAGGGGACCCAGCGACGAAAATTGTAAATGCATCTCGTCACATAGGAGGAGTCGTATTATCAGCGGCACTTATTCTAGTTGGTACATTTGCTGCATTAATCCCTTCAGGTGTATTGACGCTTATACAAGTAGCATCCGTTGTGGGCGTTGCACTATTGCTATTAGCTATCATTGTGATGCCAATATTGTTACCTGCTTTAATAGGGTTAACGAGTAAAATGAAGGATTATACAAAGAAATTAAGCAAAAGAAAATAAAAGAATCCCCTTTTAAAAGTATGCCATTTACCACGAAGGAAGGGAAAAAGTAAACAGTAAAAATACCAGCACAACGATTGGGGATTACTGACAAAGTGTTTGATTTAAAAGATATAATTTACTTTAGATAGTTCACTCAAATAAGGGTGGACTATATTTTTTTAAAAGGTAAATGGAAAATTTATGTTAAAATAATTATAGACATTGTGAAAAAATGTTCTTAAACTAATGGTCAGGTTGCTTTAAGAATGATTTTTCAAAGGAAATGGTGAATATCATATTTTGAAGGGGTGATTGCAGTGGAGTAAGTGATTTTTTTAATCTTGGTTAAATACTTTGAAGGAAGGGATTTATAACTATGAATACAAAACTAATAATAGTAGAAGGATTACCTGGATTTGGAAAATCAACCACTGCAAAGCTAATAAATGAAATTCTAAGCCAAAATAAAAGTGAAGTTGAACTATTTTTAGAGGGGAATTTGAACCACCCAGCCGACTATGATGGTGTGTCTTGTTTTAATAAATTTGAATTCGATAGATTATTATATAACAGTGGAGATTTTAAAGAAGTGCTTCTTAAAAGAGTTCTAAAAAAAGGAAGCAATTATTTATTACCATACAGAAAGATAAAAAATGAGTTTGGTGACCAATTTTCGGACGAATTATTTCACGATATTTTCAAAAACGATATATATGAATTACCATTCGATAAAAATGTTGAATTAATTGCTGACAAATGGAATGACTTTGCTGAAATTGCTCTAGAAGACAATAAGGTTTATATCTTTGAATGTTGTTTCATACAAAATCCATTAACTATTGGGATGATTAAATATGGTGAACAAAAAGAAAAAATAATAAATTATGTAATGAAAGTTGCAAAAATCATAGAGAATTTAAATCCAATGTTATTGTATGTAGAACAAGATAATCTTGAATTTTCATTTAGGAAGGCATTAAAAGAAAGAACTCCAGAATGGTCCACAGGAATTGTCGACTATTACACTAACCAAGGCTATGGGAAAGAACATAACCATTCAGGTGTAGAAGGAGCAATAAAAGTTCTTGAAGCTAGAAGGAATTTAGAGTTAGAAATATTCGATATGTTAAAAATGAAAAAAGAAAAAATCAATAATACAAAATATGAAATTGACTCATATAGGTCAATGTTAAAAGATAAGTTAACAATACAAATGGTGAAATAGCTTTTTACTTTTTTCTCTTGTTTTGATTCAATAGGTGTTTTTGCATTGTTATTACTACTACATGCAGTTAAGGAAGCAATTGATAAACATAATGCTACAATTATAAATATTTTCTTCAAAATAAATCATCCTTAAAGTGTGAATGTAACTTTAATATAATTAAAAACAAATGTTTTATTCAATTTTGAAAAGGGATGAATAGCAATCAACCGTTGCTATTCATCCCTTTTCTACTATATAATAGCTATAGTCTACAATAATTGAGTCGTAATATGCGATTTTTTAAGACAATCGGTGAGAAAACGCTGAAATAAGCGGTATTAGTAGGAGGACACAAATGATTACAGTAAGTAACGTTAGTTTGCGTTTCGCGGATCGCAAATTGTTTGAAGATGTTAACATAAAATTCACGCCAGGTAACTGCTACGGTTTAATCGGAGCAAACGGTGCGGGTAAATCAACATTTCTAAAGATTTTATCTGGAGAAATCGAACAATCAACAGGTGATATACATATTACGCCAGGTGAGCGTCTAGCAGTATTAAAACAGAACCACTTTGAATATGAAGAGTTCCCAGTATTAGAAACAGTAATTATGGGTCACACGCAACTTTACAAAGTAATGCAAGAGAAAAATGCCATTTACATGAAAGAAGACTTTAGTGATGAAGATGGTATGCGTGCTGCTGAACTTGAAGGTGAGTTCGCTGAGCTTAACGGTTGGGAAGCAGAATCAGAAGCTGCAATCCTTCTTAAAGGTTTAGGTATTGGTGAAGATGTTCATGATAAGAAATTGTCAGAATTAACTGGGGCAGAGAAAGTAAAAGTATTACTTGCTCAAGCATTATTTGGTAAACCTGACATTCTATTACTAGATGAGCCTACCAACCACTTGGACTTAAAAGCGATTCAATGGTTAGAAAACTTCTTAATGAACTTTGAAAATACAGTAATCGTTGTATCCCATGACCGTCACTTCTTAAATAAAGTTTGTACGCACATGGCTGATCTTGATTTCGGTAAAATTCAACTTTATGTTGGTAACTATGACTTCTGGTATGAGTCAAGCCAATTAGCTTTAAAATTAACACAAGATGCTAATAAGAAAAAAGAAGAGAAAGTAAAAGAGTTACAAAACTTCATTGCACGCTTTAGCTCAAACGCATCTAAAGCGAAACAAGCAACTTCTCGTAAAAAATTATTAGATAAAATTACATTAGATGATATTCGACCATCATCACGTCGTTACCCATTTGTTGGCTTTACACCTGAGCGTGAAATAGGAAATGACTTATTAACTGTTGAAGGTCTTTCTAAAACAATTGATGGTGAAAAAGTGTTAGATAATGTGTACTTCACTTTAAATAAAGGTGATAAAGTTGCATTTATCGGTCGTAACGATATTGCGATGACAACATTATTTAAAATCCTTATGGGTGAAATGGAGCCAGATAGCGGTTCATTCAAATGGGGCGTTACAACATCTCAATCTTACTTCCCAAGAGATAACTCTAAATACTTTGAGAACAGTGACTCCAACTTAGTTGATTGGTTACGCCAATTCTCTCCACAAGATGAGTCAGAAAGCTTCTTACGTGGTTTCTTAGGCCGTATGTTATTCTCAGGTGAAGAAGTTAAGAAGAAAGTTTCTGTATTATCTGGAGGCGAAAAAGTTCGTTGTATGCTATCTAAAATGATGTTAAGCGGTGCGAACGTAATCACACTTGACGATCCAACGAACCACTTAGACCTTGAGTCTATCACTGCATTAAACAACGGTTTAATCGCATTTAAAGGTACAATGTTATTTACATCTCATGACCATCAGTTCGTACAAACAATTGCAAACCGCATTATCGAAGTAACGCCAAACGGTGTAATCGATAAAGAGGCTACTTACGATGAGTTCTTAGAAAATGAAGAACTTCAAAAACAAGTAGAAGCAATGTACAAAGGTCAATAATAAATGATGAAAAACCTCGCTCTCTTTATGAGAGCGAGGTTTTTTTATAATCTTTTATTTTATGAATTGTGAATAATTATACAGAAATAACTTTAGAGAAGAAAAGACCTTTTGATGTTATATATATATAGAAAGGACTGTATCAAGAATAAACTTGAAATATATGAAGGGATTTAATATACACCGAAAAAAACAAATACTATCTATTGTGAATTTCATTATATTACATTAATGTTCCAGAACTGGAGACATATTTATTTGCGAAGCAGTAAAGAAAGGTTTATAGTATGTGGAGTCATAGTTAGTGGATGAGACTTGGGAGAAAACAGAAAATGTTACAAATTTATTTTATTAAATAGAAACCAAGGTCAAAATGTCTAGAAAGAAATAGTTGAATAAATACTAGCTTCAAATTATAATTACTAATATTCTTCATTTAGTTAAATAAACAAAATCTATTTGAAGATAAAAAATTGAATAGAGACAGACTTATAAAAAAATAAGCCTTGGATGATCAAAAGAGGTGGAGAGATGAAACAATTACTATTAAAGAGTAAGCGAGTGTTAAGCAATCACTTTGGATTTTTCGTGTTTGCCATTATTTTATTCTGGTTAAAAACATACGCAGCATATGTGACAGAATTTAATTTAGGGATATCCAACACAATCCAAAAGTTTTTACTGTTTTTCAACCCGTTAAGCTCAGCAGTTTTATTTTTAGGGCTCGCATTATTCGCAAAGGGGAAACGTGCTTACATTTGGTTAATTGTTATTAATTTGTTAATGTCTATACTGTTATACGCAAACGTAGTATATTATCGCTTTTTCAGTGACTTTATTACGTTCCCGACATTAACACAAACGAATAACTTTGGAGATTTAGGTGGTAGTATTTTTGCATTGCTACACGCATATGATCCACTATATTTCTTAGATACAATCATTTTAATCGTTTTAGTTGCAACAAAATTTGCAAATCCAAAACCAATTCGTGTTGCGAAACATAAAGTATCACTAGTATTTGTAGCAGGTATTTTATTATTCAGCATTAACTTAGGTCTTGCAGAATCCGATCGTCCTGAATTATTAACAAGAACATTTGACCGCAATTACATTGTGAAATATTTAGGGGCATACAACTATACGATTTATGATGGCATTCAAAGTGCGAAAGCATCAACAGAACGAGCGTTAGCTGATGGAGATAATATGACAGAGGTTAGAAATTATCTTGCATCAACATATGCAAGTCCAAATCCTGAGTACTTCGGTAAAGGAAAAGGAATGAACGTAATTTATATTCATTTAGAATCATTCCAAAACTTTTTAATTGATTATAAATTAAATGGGCAAGAAGTTACACCGTTTTTAAACTCATTTACAAAAGATGCGAATACGTTATACTTTGATAACTTCTTCCATCAAACAGGACAAGGTAAAACATCTGATGCGGAGTTCATGTTAGAAAACTCAATGTTTGGATTACCGCAAGGATCTGTTTTTACAAATAAAGCTCATAACACGTATCAATCAGCACCAGCTATTTTAGGACAACAAGGATACACATCAGCTGTATTCCACGGTAACTATAAAACATTCTGGAACCGTGATGATATTTATAAATCATTTGGTTTCAATAAATTCTTTGATGCGTCATACTATGATATGAATGAAAAAGATGTAGTAAACTATGGATTAAAAGATAAACCGTTCTTTAATGAATCCATTCCGTTATTACAAACATTGAAACAACCGTTCTATACGAAGTTCATTACGTTATCGAACCATTTCCCTTATCCGATTGATAAAGCGGAAGCAACAATTGAACCAGCAACTACAGGTGATTCATCAGTAGATACGTATTTCCAAACGGCACGTTATTTAGATGAGTCTGTAAAAGGTTTCTTGGATTACTTGAAACAATCTGGTTTATACGATAACTCAATTATCGTTATGTACGGTGACCATTATGGTATTTCAGATAATCATGGCGCAGCAATGTCTCAAGTAATGGGTAAAGAAATGAACTCATTTGAAAATGCACAACTGCAACGTGTACCATTAATCATTCGTGTTCCAGGAATGAAGGGCGGCGTACAACATCAATACGGCGGAGAAATTGATGTTCTTCCAACGTTATTACACTTACTAGGTACAGATACGAAAAATTATGTCCAGTTCGGATCTGATTTATTATCACCAGAGCATAAACAAGTCGTCCCATTCCGTAACGGTAACTATGTAAGTCCTACAGTGACTGCGCTAAACGGCAAATACTATGATACAGCAACTGGTAACTCTGTTGAATTAACAGATGAAATAAAACAAAATGAACAAATGGTTCAAAAATCGCTAAAATACTCTGACCAAGTCGTAAATGGTGACTTATTACGATTCTACACACCGGAAGGTTTTACACCAGTAGATCGTTCGAAGTACAACTATAACCATCGTGATAAAAATAAAACGAAGGTAAAGACGACTGAAGACGGGGAAACGAAATAAATATTAAAGAGCGCTACTCATTTGAGTAGCGCTTTTGTTTGTACATATAACGTTGTCATTATATAGAATTATCTTTCGTTTTTTGTTTCATCTTTCCAAAGAATACTACACAAGCAATGATAATAATGATAAATGCCCATTTTATGAAAGGATTACTTTCGAAAAATCCAGCGAACCATTTCTCATCTACAATCATTTTCGCAGCAGTATAAGCTAAAACAGCTGCTCCAATCGTAATGATGACAGGGAATCTGTCCACCCATTTTAAAATTAAGGTACTGCCCCATACTACTACTGGAATAGATACTAATAGTCCAATGATTACTAAAGAAAAATTGCCATGCGCAGCTCCTGCAACAGCGAGAACATTATCAATTCCCATTAATGCATCAGCTATAATAATGGTTTTAATAGCAGACCAAAATCCTTCTTCTGCCTTAATATCATGATCTTTACCTTCAGCAATTAATTTGTAAGCGATCCATATAAGGAGTACACCACCAATTAGAAGTAGCCCTGGTATTTTTAATAACCAAACGACAACTAAAGTAGCGAGGGCTCTAATCGCGATTGCACCGATAGTTCCCCATATAATTACTTTCTTTTGTTGATCTTTCGGTAATCGCCTTGCTGCTAATCCAATTACGATGGCATTATCTCCAGCTAACACTAAATCAATTACAATGATGGCAAGTAAGGCAGACAAATATTCGGTTGAAAGAAAATCCATATACACATCACTCCTTAAGAGTAATATGTGCTAAAGTGTTGATAATATAAAAAATAGGATTGAATTTGTATACTCAATCCATAATTTCTTACTGTATTTTGATATATATGTTTTAATTCCGTATAAGTTGCTTTTGCAATTTTTTTTTGCTTGTCGTTTCTTTTTCTTAATTTTCGATTCATCTTTTTGATACGGTTTTCTTTTCTATTATCCCAGTTATCACTTCTGATTTCATTAATAGATTTATCTTTCTTAGCACGAAAACGTTTTACTTTTTTTACAAAGGAAAGGGGGATTTTGCCGATAACACCTTGTTTTTCCGATGAAGCCTCTTTACCTTTATACCAATCAAGATGAGATAATAAATAGTCGAAGTCGAATATTAATCTGTACTCTTCATTCATAAAGGTAAACCAGTCTTCTACTGTTCGTTTATTTGTTTGATGAAAATACATAGAGCTAGCAGTCATGGCACAACACCAGTAACTAATATCACTCCATAGTACCCATTCATTCGGCACATCAAGTGCTAAAAATTTGAATTGAATATACGAGAAGTAATACTCAAAAACGATAAAAAAGACTCAATAACCTACTAGAGGAAATCAAGTCTTTTTCATTACATACGATTATCATGCCAGAAGTTTAATGGGAAGTGTTCGTTCTCACTATAGGCTTCTAATTCATATCCTTTTTCTTTCAGTCCTTTTATAATTCCAGGTACTGCTTTTACGGATTGTGGATGAATGTCGTGCATAAGAATAACTTCTGTTGGTTTATTAGCACCATTTAGAACGTTTTCTACAATTTTAGCTGACGCAGCGTCAACAGGCATTTTGTTATATCTCCAGTCTAATGAATCAATTGTCCAATCCCAAACTTTTAAGCCATTCTCAACAACTTTGTTACGAAGAGCTTCATTTAATCCTGGCATTGAGCCGTAAGAAGGACGAGTTAATACGGGTGATTTACCTAGAACGCCAGCGATTAAGCCTTGATCTTCCTTCATTTCGTCTACGTAATGACCTTCAGTGTAAAGTTTCTTGTAGTTATGAGTCATACTGTGCATCCCAACGTAGTGGCCTTCAGTATCTTCACGTTTTACAAGATCAGGGAATGCTTTTACGTTTGAACCAATTAGGAAAAATGTTGCTTTTGCATTTTCTCTTTTTAACATATCTAAAAGCTCAGCTGTATATTTTCCAGGACCATCGTCAAATGTTAAGTAAGCGACTTTTCTAACTTGCCCATTATATTGCTTAGGAGCTTCTTTCGGTGCAAGAGAAGTTTGAATCTCACTTACAAGTTGGACTGATTTTGTTTCATCCTCTGAACTTGCTAGAGCTGTATGTACTGATCCAAAAGCTGCTTCATAAGTAAATAATACCCCAGCGCAAATCAACATAGCCCTTTTTACTAAAGTTGTCATTCGAATTCCATTGTGCATAATTTTCCTTCTCTCTATAAAAGTTCTACTCTACTATATTAGCAATTATAGGTAGGTAAATGCAAAAAAACTTTTTTACAAGTGCAAAAAAGTTTGTTCAAAAATATGCAAGATTTTGTATCAATTGCAGTCTTGAAAAAATAGGGTGATTTTAATGTTTATTATGAAAATTTTCAAGAATCAAATTCGGTTCTTCTAATAATGATGTAGGTGGTTTTTAGGGGAATCGGTATCAAAATGAAAGGGGACTAATCATACTTTTGTATCACTTCATTTTCGTTCCAATTATTGATTCGAATATTTTTATTTTCTATTAAAATGTTGGTATAGAAACAATTAAATTTTGGTCTGGGGAACATTTGATATTATCGGAAGAAATATTTATTACATCTCAATATTTATATAACTGCTTTTATATGAATTTAATACTAAAGTCCTACTATTTATAAACTAATAGGTCTTTCAACTTTGGCGGTTCTCACACTAATGAGGGATGTGAAAGGAAATATATGTAACCTATAATGATTAATATAAAGCTTTGGAAAATGAAAAGGAGGAGATTTGCATGAAGAGTTGGGTTCAATTTAGAATGGCAAGACCAACAGATAAATATGAAGAAGTTATAAGTTTTTATGAGACGGGGTTAGGGTTAAAGCGTATAGGAGAATTTCATAATCATGAAGGATATGATGGGGTTATGTTTGGATTACCGGATGCCGAGTATCATTTGGAGTTTACAACGCATGTTAATGGAAGTCCATGTCCGGCACCGACAAAAGATAATTTACTAGTTTTTTATATGCCTAATAAAGATGAAATTGAAAAAATAGTGAATCGATTAAGTAATATGGGCTATCATGAGGTAGAACCAGAAAATCCGTATTGGATAGAGAAAGGGACCACAATAGAGGATCCAGATGGTTGGAGAATTGTGCTTATGAATGCATTTGAATAAAGAAGCTCTTTTTGTATGAAATGGCACGTTTTTATAATGAAACTGGTATGAAAATAGGAACGTCTGCGGCAGCGAATTTATTAGCTACTAAACAAATTGAAAAAGAAAAAGGTGCGAATTTTAATGTAGTTACAGTTTTTCCGGACGCAGTGTCTATAGAAGAGTGGTCAGATGTAAAGAGCTTACAACAAATATAGAGAAAATCGAATAAATAAAAGTTCTTTCATATTCTATTTCTTATACTTTGGAAAATTGATGAAATGAAAACCTGTATATGTAAAATGTACAGGTTTTTCGTGGTTGTTTTAGTTATATATAGCAACTATAAAATTTCACATACCGTATTTAAAAAATACATATAGGAAAACTAAAAAGTAATGTAGAATATATCGTACATACATATATGAAGTCAACATAAAAGATAAAGAGGTGGGTATATGTTACTTGAGGAAGTAATGCAGCAACTAGAGGAATATGGAACAGAACAAAATCGTAAAACGTATAAAAATCACGGAGCGAAAGAGCCATTATTCGGAGTTAGTTTTGCCAATTTAAAATTGTTAAAAAAGAAGATAAAAAAAGATCACGATTTAGCAATTTCTTTATGGGAAACTAAAAATATGGATGCAATGACTTTAGCAACAATGATTTTAGAACCAAAGAAAGTTACGACAGAACAGCTAAACAAATGGGTACAGGAAGTTGATTATTATTGTTTAATGGACGTTTTGATGACGGCTATTTGTACGTCGCCAATCGCGATAGAAAGAATGGAAGAATGGACAAAGTCTGATGATGAATGGATTGGAAGAGCAGGATGGTCTCTATTAGCAAATATAGCGATTAAAAATAAAACGTTACATGATGAATTCTTCACTCCGTATCTAGAAGAGATTAAAGCAAATATACATAATGAAAAAAATAGAAAAAAAGAAGCGATGAATAGTGCTTTAATCGCGATAGGAATTCGTAATGAAGACTTAGAGAGAAAAGCGATTGAAATTGCACGTGAAATTGGGAAAGTACAAGTTGATCATGGGGCAACGTCATGCAAAACACCAGACGCAGAACCGTATATACAAAAGGCGAGAGAAAGAGCTGAAAAAAAGAAAGTGAAATAAGAAAAGGGGAACGGTTATGAAACCAACGGAAGCAGCACAAAGCATAATTACATCACAATTTCCGAATTGTGATGTAGCTTTACTGGGAGGAAGCGTTGCAAGAGGTGAAGCGACAAAAACATCTGATTTGGACATTGTTATAGTTGATCAAAGTTTAACGTCTTGTTATAGAGAATCTTTCTATAGTAATGGATGGCCTGTTGAAGTGTTTGTACATAATTTTGAAACGTGTAAAACCTTTTTTAAAATGGATTGTGACCGAGGGAGACCTTCGTTACCACAGTTAGTTTCAGAGGGCATTGTATTAAAAGGGCAAAATGAAATTGTTGAGAAATTAAAAAGAGAAGCAAATGATTTACTAAATAAAGGGCCAGCTAAATGGACTGAAGAAATGATGAAGCAGAAACGGTATTTTATTACGGATACTTTGGACGATTTTATTGGTGCATCAAAAAGAGAAGAAGAATTGTTTATCGCGAATTTATTAGCTGATTTATTACATGAATATGTATTAAGAGTAAATGGTAAATGGCTTGGAAATTCAAAATGGTTTATAAGGGTACTTAGAAGATATGATGAACAATATGCAGACCAATTTGTAGCAGCGTTCGATCATTTTTATACAACGGGAGAGAAAAGAAAATTAATTACTTTTGTAGAAAAAACGCTAGAACAGTACGGAGGAAGAATGTTTGAAGGGTTTTCTATAGGAAAATAAAAAGGGGATAACGCAATGAATGTACCATATGTTCAATTAAGAGAACTGACACTAGATGATGTAGAAGATCGATATCAATGGTCATTAGATACAAAAGTAACAAAACATTTAGTTGTACCAGATCAATATCCACCGTTCACTCGTGAAGAAACGCGAAAATGGATTGAAGCATGTATAAATCGAAAAAATGGTTATGAACAAAGAGCTATCACTGCAGAGACTGGCATACATATTGGGTGGGTAGATCTTAAAAACTTTGATAAAACAAATAAAAATGCAGAACTAGGAATCGCGATTGGTAATAAAGAATATTGGGGAAAAGGGTATGGAATAGCCGCCCTATATAGCATGTTACATATAGCATTCTTTGAATTTGAATTAGAAAAAGTATGGCTACGTGTAGATGAAGATAATTTACAAGCTAGAAAGAGTTATGAAAAGGCTGGTTTTGTTTATGAAGGATTAATGAGAAATGATCGATTACGTCTAGGGGAGTTCATTCATCGTTGTCGTTATAGTATGTTAAGAGAAGAATATGAATCTGTAAATAGTAGTTTATAAAAATATTATGTAAACTTAAAGGGGCTGGAGAAATATGATTCGATTACTTGCGAAAGAAGATGCAGAAAAATATTGGGATTTACGTTTACAAGCATTACAAGTAAATCCAGAGGCATTTGTAACAACTTATGAAGAGGCGATTCGCCAGGAAAATCCTATTAAGCGAGTGGAAAGTAATTTAACAGCTACTACTAGTTGTACATTCGGTGCTTTTAATGAGGATCATCAATTAGTTGGAGTTGTCACTTTACTAACAGAAGAGAAAGAGGCGTATAAACATAAAGGTCATATCGTTGCGATGTATGTAGATGCAAGTAATCGAAGAAGTGGCCTTGCACGTGAGTTAATACGTAAGGCAATTGAAAGAGCAAGAGAAATGAACTTAGAACAATTGAACTTAGGTGTTGTATCTACAAACGAACCAGCAAAAAAATTGTATGAATCAATGGGCTTTAAAACGTATGGGATTGAAAAGAGAGCTATAAAGATGAATGGTGTGTATAGTGATGATGAACATATGGTCTTGTTCTTTTAATAGAGGGAGTTTAGTATGAAAGATCTCCATTTAGAAAAAAATATGAACCCGCAAGTAGCGATTCTATATGCGACGGTTACTGATACATTTAAACGATTGCAAAAGTTAGTAGAAGGTACTGATGAGAAAGAACTGTCCTTTAAAGGGTCAGAAAATAATGAAAATAGTATAGGACAGCTACTTCAGCATTTAGCGGTGGTTGATTTACACTGGGTGTATCGTTTAAAAGGAGTGGAAGTTCCACAGACACTGAATAATATATATGGACCTATGTTAAATGAAGTAGGAGAACTGCCAAGTTTAAGAAAACAGACGTTGCAACAAGTAATGCAAGATTATGAAGCTGTGCAACATATGTTATATGAGGGATGTATGAAACTAACAGAAAAGGATTTAACACGAGAAGTTTTTTACGAAAAGGGAGAAAATGCGACTATAAGGTGGGGAATATGGCATATAGCCGATCATAATCGGTACCATCAAGCTCATATTAGTCAGTTAAGAAAATTATATAGAGCTAGAATACATGCGAGATAAAGATTTCGAATTTTAATTATATTTAATTTGTTGTATAGTATAAGAAGAAACTAAACAAGGAGTTTTATAATGAAAGCTATTGCAGTAGGGATATTGGCATCATTTTTCTTTGCCTTTACCTTTGTTTTAAACCGGGCGATGGACTTAGAAGGTGGAAGCTGGATTTGGAGTGCTTCATTACGGTACTACTTTATGGTTCCAATGCTTTTACTTATTGTCATGTATAGAGGGAACTTAAAGCAACTCCTTCAATATATGAAAAATAATCCGAAAGAATGGTTAGTGTGGAGTATCGTTGGATTTGGTCTTTTTTATGCACCACTTAGTTTTGCCGGAGCTTTTGGACCTGGTTGGCTTGTTGCATCAACATGGCAAATTACGATTGTCGCAGGAATTTTGTTAACACCGTTTTTTGCAGTAGATCCATTACATAAAAAACTTCCAATGAAGGAATTAGTTATGTCTGGGGTTATTTTAAGCGGTGTTGTACTCATGCAAGTAGAACATGCTTCTTCATTAGGAATTCGAGAAACCTTTTTATGTGTAGTTCCTGTACTTATTGCAGCGTTTGCGTATCCTCTTGGAAATCGAAAAATGATGCAAGTTTGTAAAGGAGAATTAGATGTATTCCAGCGAGTTCTCGGTATGACATTAGCAAGTTTACCGTTTTGGTTTTTACTATCTGGTTATGAAGTATCAACAGGCGGATTACCGTCAAGTAGCCAAGTTTTCCAATGTTTTATTGTAGCTGTTAGTTCAGGTTTAATCGCGACCGTACTATTCTTCTTTGCGACAGATCTTGTAAAAGATGATCCACAAAAACTAGCAACAGTAGAAGCAACTCAGTCTGGTGAAGTTTTATTTGCGCTAGTAGGAGAACTTATCTTGCTATCTGCGCCAATTCCGTCATCTTTATCTTGGATCGGAATGAGTCTTGTTATTGTCGGAATGATACTACATAGTTATGTAGCAGTCGTTGTGAAAAAAGAAGAAAAAATAACGGCGTAATGAGACTAGCTCTTTATAGAAAGAGCTAGTCTTTTTTCATGGAAAGGGATGTAGAAATGAATTTGCAACGCGTGGAACAAATTGAGAAAGATCCAATTTTAAATGTGTTACAGTATGCAGTTGGGCCAAGTGAAACTAGCTTAAAGAAAGCAGTTTTATATTATGAAAGTAATAAAGGGACTTTGTACAGATATGAAGAGGAGGCTTGTATAGGTATTGAAATAATCGGAGCAAATAAAGCGAGAATATGTCACATAGCAGTCGCTCCACAATATCGTAATAAAGGAATTGCGTTGCAAATGATAAAAGAAGTAGTAAAAATGCTTCAATTAACTTATATAGAAGCAGAGACAGACAATGAGGCAGTAGAATTTTATAAAAAAATTGGTTTTCAGGTTAAAAGTTTAGGAGAAAGATATCCGGGGATTGAAAGATTTCATTTGTATTTTAAAAATAAAACATAATGAAATAATCTTAGAATATAATATTCGGAAGACGATTTGAAGAAATAGTTCGTTTTTTATTTATCTCGCTATTGGTGGGTAGTAAAGCTCCCACATTAAAATTCGGCTGGAGTAAGGAAGTTAGTTAGTTGGAAGCCTTGCAGCCCATAAATGCCCGATTGGTACGGGCTTCTAATTAGTGGAGGATGCACAAAACCTCCACTGATTCAAGTTTCACTTTATCTGTTCTAATTTTAATAGTAGCTAGTTATTAGTTTTTGACAAAAATGTAAGAAAGGTCGAAATGTTTAGATGATGCAAAGGAAGGAAGCAAAATATGAGTAAATCTATAAATAATGGAACAATTGAGAAGAAACGTGCAGTCTCATTAGATTTAGCAAGGGGTACTATGTTACTATTAATCGTACTTGCTCATGCACCGCTTTACTTATATGCTGCAGATCCTGGAATTATGCATAGGGTGGAAAGCGGTAGTTTTTTTGATCAAATTGTAAACCTTTTTGGTATATTCATAATTGATAACCGTGCAAGAGCGATGTTTGCCGTGTTATTAGGCTACGGCTTGGTTCTAGCACTTGAAGGGCAAATATCAAAAGAGAAAAATGAAAATCATGCTGTGAAAATTGTAAGAAGACGCTCTTGGTATTTAATACTGTTTGGGGTTGTGTTAGCGGTCTTAATTGGAGGGCAAGATATTCTTATGGCCTATGGCGTAGCGGGGCTTCTTGTAAGTCCGCTATTAAAGTGTAAAATGAAAACATTAATTCGAACATTTACGATTATCACTATATTGTATATTATTTTTATTCCAATAATATGGGGATTTAATATGCAAGCAATAGGTGATTACGGTTTTTCACCAGATGTTTCAGCAAAAGACACGTATATTAGTACTACAATGTTACGATTACTTTTCTTTCCTGTTATACCCGTTCTCATCCATTTTATGTTCCCGATTCTTCCTTCTGTAATTCTTGGTTTGTGGATTGCTAGATATCAGTTATTAATAAAACCAGAGCAACATTTGAAAAAATTATATTTTATAACAATTATAGGATTAGCAATTTCCTTAATAGGTGCTTTGCCTCTATCTTTTATAGGGACTGTATGGTATCCAAGTGTATTTACGGCTGGAATGGTAAATGGAATCCATATTTTAACTGGAATTGTTGGAGGATTAGCATATGCAACGGGTTTCGGTATAATAGGGAGTAGATTAAAAAATCTAGGGCACTTTAGCCGTTCATTAATTGCTTTGGGAAAACGCTCATTAACATTTTTTGTTTTGAATGAGGCACTGCTTGTTATACTTTTATCACCTGTAGCATTTGATTTAGGAGGGCTTGTAAGTAACGCTCTTGCTGCATTGATAGCTATAAGTATTTGGATATTGTCTGTCATATTAGCTACAATAATGGAGAAAAACAATCTGAATGGACCATTAGAGATTTTATTGAGACGTTTAATATATAAAAATAACACAATTGAAAGACGACCCGGGTATTAGGTCGTCTTTCAATTTATTATTGTCTATAAATAAAATTATAATCTAATGATAGTTTGTTTTTATTCATGGAATAAAAAGTATAAAATATGCAAATGTGCATATAGAGTTTAGTTTGAAAAAATTAACATATATATTATATAATAAAGTTATATGGAAAAATATAGATAAAAGAAATTAGGTGTATAACACATGAGAATGGATAAAAGTAAATTTATAAAAGTCGCTGCTTCAATAGGAGTATCATCATTTTTATTAACTGGGTGTGGTGATTATGAAGAAGAAACTGTACAGAAAGAAAGTACCGCTGTTAAAACAGATGGTGCAAAGCAAGGCAATGAACAAGAAGCTTTACATTGTGATGATAAAACTCCTACTAATGAAAATGTAGAAAATGATGAGATATGCAAGGAAATTAATCCATCGTTTTCATCGTATAATGAAAACTCACATTTACCGATACTGCCATTCGTAGCAGGATATTTATTAGCAAGCAGAACTTCAAATATGAATTATATAGCAAAACCCAATGTAATGAAGAAACCGTATGCAAATAATATTATTCCATATCGTGAAAAAGACCAAAGTAGAACTGGTGGCAGCGGTGGTGGTGGATACTACGGTGGAACTAACAGTAACACCAATAATTCTTCCAATAAAGTAGATTTAAACAAACAACAGCCCAATTCCTCAAATAAAGTGACACCAGATACAAATACGCCGAAATCATCTACTACTCAAACGCCGAAAGTGAATTCTGGTTCAAGTGGAATTGGAAACGCAAAAGCGCCAGCCGGATCATAACACGAAAGGATAATAGGATCATGTATACAGAACAAGAGCAGAAAGAGTATATGAAAGTATGGTTTTCACTTGCGGAAGAGGCTGGTCGGAATGGTTTTACATGGCCGAGTCTATTAGAAAATGAAGAATGGAATCAATATATGGCAACAGGTATGTATCGTATGCCAGTAAAAACTTATACTGCTATTTCAAAAGCGACAGAGGAAGTTATGTACGTGTTATATAGAACGTATCAATATATTGTCAATACGACAGAAGATTTTCAAAAACTACGATTTCCAGCTGAAACGTGGGAAATTGCGAGAATGAAACATACTGGTTTGTTTTCATATTTTACAAGGTTTGACTTTATCGTAAATGGTGAAGATATAAAGTTAATAGAAGTAAATTGTGACACACCAACAGGTTATTTAGAGCCGTCTGTCGCAAATGAAGTGTTATGCCGTTATCACGATGTGAATCACCCAAATCATATAGAAGAGCATATTGTGCAGGCGTGGGAACAAATTAAACATGACTATAATATAGGTCCTGAAGAGACGATATATTTTACTAGTTATGATTGGCACGATGAAGATCATCAAACAGTTCAATTTTTAAGAAGCTATTGCTTAGATCAATCAACGGACTATATAGGAATACAAGATATCGTCGTTGCAGATGATGGTATATATACGCCAAATGGCGAACGAATCCATTATTTATATAGACTATATCCAATTGAATATTTAGTTTCAGATACCGATAAAAATGAGAAAAGAATTGGACTTCAGCTTTTAGATCATATAGCGCAAGGAAGAGTGAAAATTATTAATCCACCTGCTGCTTTTCTTATGCAAAATAAAAGTGTACTCGCATTAATTTGGCAACTGTTCGAAGAGGGAGTTTTCTTTGAGAAAGAAGAGCGAGAAATCATTCAGAACTACTTCTTACCAACATATTTTACAAATAAACCGTTTATAGAAAGAAATGAATCATATGTTTCTAAACCTTTATACGGCCGTGAAGGCGGAGGAGTATCTATATACGAAAATGATGAACTATTAGCTGAAGATAAAACGAAGTATTACTTTGAACAACGGAAAATATATCAGCAATACATAGAAATGCCTGACTATACAATTGACACATGGGATGGTCCATATACTGGTAAACTATTAATTGGTTCACACTGTATTAGCGGGAGAGCCGCAGGGTTATTTTTACGTGTAGGCGAGAAAATAACGGGAAACTTATCAATGTTTACTGGGGTTACAATTGAAGGATAAAGTAAACGGAGAGCTCATTACAAATGATGAGCTCTTTCGTTTCTGTATAAGGTGTAAATGAGAATGAAAGTTTTTTATTGTTGTGATGTAAAACCTTCACCCTTCTTCATTTCAAAAATCTTCTTACCATCTGTATCTACTATTTTTATTGAATCTCTAAGTTTTGGTACACCAATATACAATACAGGATTTTCATCTTTTCCTTGCCCTTTTTCAATTTGTAATACGATAACGGAAGTGTCTTTTTTGCCTATTACTTTTTGTACTGTAATTTCATCGTTTTTATAGTTTTTTCCAAATGCTAAATATACCAATCTTTTCCCTTCACTAATACTATCATTTGAGTAATGAACCATAGTTGGATCTTCTTGTGCTTTTTCATATAAATTGGTTAGTCCAGATCCACCTTCATTATAACTGGATTTTTCCAAAACCCAATAACTTTCATAGTCATTTTGAGCAGAAACGCATCCATTTAAAGTAATAAGTCCACATAGTAGAAAAGAGTATATAAATTTCTTCATTTATTCACCTTCTTTTGATATTCCGAATCAATACACCATAATTTAACTATTTTCTGTATGATTATATTACAATTTTCTATAGATGTGAAAAATGATTAAGTTAAAAATTAAGAAAAATATGATAATATATGTATGTATTAGTTTTAAAAAAATGGGGGAACAATCGTGAAAATGAATGACATAGTGGCAAGTACACAATTGCCAAATACAATCAAAACAATTACAAATGATTTAAGAAAATTAGGGTTAGAAAAAGGAATGACGGTTATTGTGCATTCTTCGTTGAGTTCTATCGGCTGGATATCTGGTGGGGCAGTTGCGGTAATTGAAGCATTAATGAAAGTTGTTACAAAAGAAGGAACAATCATTATGCCAACGCAATCTTCAGATTTATCTGATCCGAAACATTGGTCAAGACCGCCTGTCCCTGAAGACTGGTGGCAGATTATCCGTGATAATGTACCAGCGTATGATCCTCGCATAACACCAACAAGAGGCATGGGGGAAATAGTTGAATGTTTTCGTACATATCCGAATGTAGTTCGCAGCAATCATCCATTAGGAAGTTTTGCTGCATGGGGAAAACACGCAGAAGAAATAACGATGAATCAGTCACTATCGATGAGTTTAGGAGAGGAATCTCCATTAAGAAAAATATATGATTTAGACGGGAACATATTATTAATTGGTGTTGGTTATGATTCCAACACGTCTGTACATTTATCTGAAGTACGTTCTGGTGCATGTGAGTTAATAAAAGTAGGAGCACCTATTATAGAAAATGGTGAAAGAGTATGGAAAGAGTTTGTTGATATGGATTACGATTCTGATAAGTTTGTAGAAATCGGTGTAGAGTTTGAGCAAAAGGGTACTGTAACAATGGGGAAAATAGGAAACGCAAAGTGCCGTCTTATGAAACAACGTGATATCGTTGATTTTGGAACAGAATGGTTTCGCAAGAAAAATCAGTAAGGGATGGTTATAATGAAGGGGAAAAAGGTATTAATTACAAGTGGTGGTTGTTTAGAAAAATGGGACCAAGTGCGTGGTCATACGAATATGGCAAAAGGAACAATTGGAAGAATAATTGCAGAAGAGCTTATAAGTAAAGGAGCACATGTTATATATTTACACGGTTATTTTGCCGAGAAACCAAACGATATAAATAATCAATTAGAATTACACCCATTCGAAGGAATTGTTGATTTACAAGATAAAATGAAAAGTATTATTACGCATGAAAAGGTCGATGCGGTCATTATGGCAGCTGCTGGATCAGATTGGATTGTGGATAAGATTTGTGATCAAGACGGAAGCGTTCTTGATATGAATGGAAAAATCTCAAGTGATATAGCGCCAATTATTCATTTTCAAAAAGCACCGAAAGTATTAAAACAAATAAAAGAGTGGGATCCAGAAACAGTGCTCGTAGGCTTTAAGCTTGAAAGTGATGTAAATGAAGAAGAACTATTTGAAAGAGCGAAAAATAGAATGGAAGAAGCGAAGGCGAGTGTAATGATTGCAAATTCACCACATTCTTTATATTCACGCGGAGCGGTGCACTACGTAATTGGACAAGACGGTAAAGGGAAGTTATGTAATGGAAAAGATGAAACAGCGAAAGAAATTGTCAAAAGGTTAGAGTTACTATGTAATCGCATTACTGCTTTATAATTTTAAGTATTTGGATAAGAGTGAATCCGCATAGTATATATAGGTAAGCGAAACTTTAATTTATTGGAATTTTACTTTTACACAAACGTTAACCATTCAAGATGGATACATAGAATAATTGGTGAGGAGTGGATTCTATGGAACATTTATTAAAGCAAGCTATTAAACTAAGAAATGAAAAGAAATATGCGCAATCTAGAGAGATTCTTATGGGGTTAACCAATTTTACGCGGGATGCAGAAGTGCTTTTTCAATGTGCCTGGATACATGATGTAATGGGACTTGAAACAGACGCTGTGCCGTATTATGAACAGGCAATTGCAAATGGTCTTGATGGGGAGTCACTTTGCGGTGCATATATCGGTCTTGGCAGTACATATCGTTGTATAGGTGAGTATGACAAAGCAATTACTGTTTTAGAAACAGGTTTGCAGCAGTTTCCGGATAATGACGTGATGAAAGTATTTTTGTCATTAGCAAAATATAATGTAAATGACCATGAATCTGCGATGAAATTATTACTTGAAACGGTGATAAAAGTAGACGAAGTTAAAGAATTTGAACGTGCCATTTCATTTTATAAAGACCGTTTAGACGAAGTTTTTAAATAAAGGAGTGAACGTATGAGTGTCACACTTTCGCGAAGGCGGAAAGGTATTTGGATTGGAATCGTATCTTTAATCTTGTTATCAAACTATTTATTATATGCTCTTCCAATTGTACCAGCTGCTCCGAAAGAAGTAGTGCTTGGTTCTTTATTAGATTGTATGTTTGTAATTCCAATCATTACGTATTTCTTTATTATTCGAAAAAGATACTCGTTAACGTATATATTGCCTGTTGTAATAGCCGGATATATATTTGCAAAATCTATTATTCCAAGCGACTATTTACAAGCTTTTTCATACGTTTCTTATATTATAGTTGCAGGAGAAATTGCTTTTGTATGTTTAGAGTTATTCCTTCTATATAAAATTGTTAGAAAGCTTCCTACCATAATAAAAAGATATAAAGAATATAAAAGTGAGTATTCTTCATTTTCTTATGCAATTGATGCAGCGTTTGACTCAAATATGAAAAGAAATACGTTAGTAGATGTCATTTTAACAGAGTGTAAGTTAGTCTATTATGCATTTTTTTCATGGCGTGTAAAAGTGCCAGAAGGTGAATCCGTATACTCATATCACAAAAAGACAGGTGCAATAGGTGTATATGTTATGATAATCCATGCGACCTTAATAGAAAGTATCGGTTTTCATTATTTGTTTCATCAATGGAATCCAGTAATAGCATGGGTGTTACTTATTTTAAATGTATATGCAATGTTTTATTTTTTAGCTGAAATACAAGCAATACGTAAAAATCCAATTATTGTTGCGGAAGAAAAGGTAATCATTCAAATTGGATTAGGAAAGAAAATGGTTATACCATTTACACAAATTGAAACAATTACGTTTTATAAAGGAGAAAGTTTAAAGAAAGAGAAAGAAGTTCTTGACGCAACTGTGATGGAATTTATAAAGGAACCACCAACATTTGAAATAACACTAAAAGAGCCAGTGAAAGCACAATTGTTATATGGATTTTCTAAAACAGTAAGTCGTGTTCACTTAAATGTTGATGAGGAACGGAAATTTTATGATGCGGTTACGGAGAAGTTCTAACGTGAATAATGCTATTGGAGTTCCTTCTAATTTAGAAGGGGCTTTTTTGTGGAGTAGAAAATGAGATTATATGGATTTTATCTTTAAAAACAAGAAACAAATTGACTGAACGCTTTCTTAGTGGAAATATAAAGGGATATAATGAAAGAACTAAAATAAAAGGGGAAATAAAAAAATGAGTTGCTTATGTACGTCAGACATTGAAATTATTGAAAGAAAAATCCGATATGATGGTACAACCGTAGACCATGCTTGTTTACTAATAGAAGCGCAGCGGGACAAAATTATTTTATATCATGAAGTACAGTACTCTTTTACAATGGCAGCGAACGATATGAAGTTAACGATCCCGAAAGGAAGTTATACAATTGCATACTACTGGGCAAATCGTCCATACAATTTATACATATGGAGAGATAAGAATGGAATGTATTTAGGCTCTTATTTTAATGTTGTAAAAAATACGCAAATAACAGGCGAAGTAGTTTCCTTTGAAGATTTAATCATCGATATTATGGTACTTCCAAATGGAGAATATTTTATATTGGATGAGGATGAATTACCAGAGCCGTTAGGAAACTTTGAAGATGGATATGTGAAGGAAGCTCTTTATGCATTAACAGGTAATATTCAAGAGTTACTTTCCGCAATTATTTTAGAGACGAATACATTCTTTAAAAATGGGTTATGGAAGAAATAGTTAAATTTTAACAAAACCTAGTTGACTCATCGGAAAAATTTGTATAATATGTAGTTAATTCTATAACATATTGCTGATTGGAGAAACCAAAGGCATTTTATCTATTGATAAAGTGCCTTTGGTTTTTTTATTGCACAAATACTGAATTTATTCATTTAGATGAATCATTTCAAGGAGGGGAAAAAGTGACTGTTTCAATTGATGGGGTATCAAAATATTTTTCGAAACAAACCGGTACTGTTCAAGTATTAGAAGATATTAATTTTCAATTAGAGAAAGGGGATTTTGTAACTGTAATTGGACCGAGTGGTTGTGGAAAAAGTACATTATTAAAAATTGTTGCTGGTTTAGACAACGATTTTGAAGGTGAAATTATTATTGATGGGGAGCATATAACAAAACCGAGTAAGAAACAAGGGTTTATTTTTCAAGAACACCGCTTGTTTCCGTGGTTAACAGTAGAAGAAAATATTGCTGCAGATTTGTCGCTAAAAGATAAGTATGTAAAGGATAAGGTAAAGGAATGGGTTGGAATTGTTCGATTAGACGGTTTTGAAAAATCATATCCGAAAGAAATATCAGGCGGGATGTCACAACGTGTTGCAATTGCGAGAGCTTTATTAAGAGATCCGAATGTATTATTACTTGATGAACCATTTGGGGCATTGGATGCTTTTACTCGAAGTCATTTGCAAGAAGTGTTGCTGAACATTTGGGAACAAAAGAAAACGACAATGATATTTGTTACTCATGATATAGACGAGGCGATATATCTTTCAAACCGAATTATCATCATGAGTGCAAAGCCTGGGAAAATACATAAAGTTATTGAAAATAGTTTGCCTTATCCGCGGAATAAAACTTCTCAATCGTTCCAACAACTTCGAACGAAAGTGCTACATCAGTTTGAACACGGGGGACTAATTCAAACAAGTATATAGGAAAAGGGTGGATTATATATGTATAAAAAATGTAAGGTCCTTTCTTTTGCATTAGTTATATCTTTATTTTTATTAGGATGTGAAAAAAGCACTGCAAGTAGTAAGAAAGAAGAGGTAACAATACAAATTGGTATACAGCAAGGATTAAGCCCGCTCTTACTGGCACAGAAAAAAGGGTGGTTTGAAGAGGAGTTTAAAAAAGAAAGAGTTAAGGTGAAATGGACAGAGTTTCAAAGCGGACCTCCTTATTTTGAGGCAATCGCATCAAATCGGTTGGATTTTGGTGAAGTGGGGAACTCCCCAGTTATTTCAGCGCAAGCAGCAGGTATTGAATTTACTGAAATTGCTAATACAAGTTATGCGAGAAAAGGAACAGGAATTCTTGTACAAAAAGATAGCAAGATTACGAGTGTAAAAGATTTAAAAGGTAAAAAAATTGCAGTAGCAAAAGGAAGTAGCGCATTTAATTTATTATATCGAGCATTAGAAAAAGAAGGTATAAATGCGAAAGATGTAAATGTCATTCAACTGCAACCAGATGAAGCGCAGCCGGCATTTGAATCCGGATCAGTAGATGCATGGGCCATTTGGGATCCATTCATTTCACTACATACGTTAAATAAAGGGGCAAAGGTTATTGCAGATGGTGAACTATTAAATGTTTCTTCACCAGAGTTTTTAATTGCGAGAACAAAATTTGCGAAGGAGCATCCAGAATTAGTTGAGAAATTCCTTAAAGTTTATGAAAAAGCACGTGTATGGCAAGAGTCAAACTTAGATGAAGCGATAAAAATATATACTTCTGCAAAGAAAATAGATGCCGAAATTGTAAAAGAAGTGTTTAATCACGACAAACCAATTTTAGTTCCAGTAACGAAAGAAATAATAGCGGAACAGCAAAAGACAGCGGATTTTCAATATAAGCTCGGTTCTATAAAGAAAGAAATTAAGACAGATAAAGTAGTAGACAATTCTTTCGTAGAAAAAGCGTTAAAGGCGAAATGAAAAGAGGTTTTGTAAATTGGAGAATACGAAAGCTTTTATGAAAAGGGCGAGTATAACGATTGGCAAAAACAATGTAAAGAAAGTGCGAAAGAAGAATGGAAAAGTGCTAGTGAGAGCGATTACTATACCGATTATCGTATTAATTATTTGGCAGCTATCCGGCGTATTCGATTTAGTTTCTAAAACAGTTTTACCAACGCCATTAGATATATTTCTAGCTTTTCAAGAACTTATAAAAACAGGAGAGTTATTCGGTCATTTAAGTATTAGTGTATTCAGGGCAGCGGCTGGTTTCTTTATTGGCGGGAGTTTAGGAATTATTTTAGGAACGATTGTTGGATTTTCAACGAGAAGTGAGCAATATTTAGATCCGTCAGTACAGATGTTAAGAACTGTACCCCATTTAGCAGTTGCACCGCTTTTCGTATTATGGTTCGGTTTTGGAGAAACATCGAAAGTATTATTAATTGCGGACGGTGCATTTTTTCCTTTATACGTAAACGCGTTTTTAGGGATACGAGGTGTAGATTCAAAGCTATTTGATGTCGCGAGAGTGTTAGAGTTTAGTAAAAGAAAATTAATTACAAAATTGATTTTACCAGCGGCATTGCCGAACTTATTACTCGGAGCAAGGTTATCTTTAGGAGTTGCATGGGTGAGTTTAGTAGTAGCAGAACTTATGGGGTCTACAGAAGGTATCGGCTATATGATTATGGATGCAAGGCAATTTTCAAATACAGATATCGTATTTGTCGGCATTATTATTTTTGCATTCGTTGGGAAGTTTTCTGATTCACTCGTACGTTTACTAGAAGTGAAGTTTTTAAGATGGCGAGATAATTTTAAAGGAGAGACAGGGAATTAACATATAAATTATTAGGGGTAATTTATATAGAGTATGTTAGTATACATTTCAAAATAAATAAGGGGTGTGTAAAGGTATGGAATTATTATGGTTTATTCCAGCTTATGGAGATGGTCGATATTTAGGAACGACAAAAAGAGGAAGAGCAGCTGAATATGGTTATTATAAGCAAGTTGCACAGGCAGCTGATTATTTAGGATATACTGGTGTATTACTTCCAACTGGTCAAGGTTGTGAAGATCCATGGGTGTTAGCATCAGCTCTTGCGGCTGAGACAGAGAAATTAAAATTTTTAGTAGCGGTTAGACCAGGGTTAATGTCACCGACAGTTGCAGCGAGGATGGCATCTACATTTGATAGAATTTCAGATGGGAGATTACTTATTAATGTAGTAGCTGGAGGAGATCCTGTTGAATTGCAAGGTGATGGATTGTATCTTGAACATGATGAAAGATATGAAGTTGCAGATGAATTTTTAAAGGTTTGGAAGTCAGTATTACAAGGTGAAACAATCTCTTTAGAAGGAAAACATATTAAAGTTACGGAGAGTAAAGTTGTATTTCCTCCGGTTCAAACACCGTATCCACCAATTTATTTTGGCGGATCGTCCGCTGCAGGTAAAGAAGTTGCGGCTGAACATAGTGATGTATATTTAACGTGGGGAGAGCCACCAGAGCAAGTGAAAGAGAAAATAGATGAAGTAAAAAAACTTGCGGAAGAGAAGGGGCGTAACGTACGATTTGGAATTAGACTACACGTAATTGTAAGAGAGACAGAAGAAGAAGCATGGGAAGAGGCTGAAAGGTTAATCCAATATGTAGATAATGAAACAATTGAGCTCGCTCAAAAAACATTTGCAAGATATGATTCAGTCGGACAAAAACGAATGACACATTTAAATAAAGGTACGAGAGAGTCGTTAGAGATCAGTCCTAACTTATGGGCTGGAATTGGGCTTGTAAGAGGTGGTGCGGGTACTGCGCTTGTTGGAGATCCGCATACAGTAGCAGAAAGAATAAAAGAATATGAAGCGTTAGGAATTGATACGTTTGTATTATCGGGATACCCCCATTTAGAAGAGGCATATGAAGTGGCAGAACTGTTATTTCCTTTATTGAAAGACGAGAAGAAACAAGAAAATAAAATTATTGGTGAAATGATAGCTGATGCATATGCTTTAAAAAAATAGTGAGAAATAAAGTTGATCCAATCGGGCATTAACAGGCAGTTTCACCTATGTTTGCTTCATTTTGTTTACTGCCTGTTAATACGGGATAAAAAAACTCGCAAGTAATTCACTTGCGGGTTTTCATCGTAAACTATTAGAAAATATGGTAAAATTAAATAGTAACTTAAGGTACGGTTGGTTGTTCAATTATCACTTCTCCAAAGTAGGAGGGGGGTGATAATACGTGAGTGAAATAGCGTTGCTACTGCAGGGTGGACTGTTTCTCGTTGCATTGTTAACGTTCGTCGTCGTTTTAATAGACAAGCTCAAAAAATAACAACCCACCTATGCCAATAGAATGTGGGTTGTTTTGTTTGTAAGAAACAAATAGGATAAATGAACAATCCAATCTGCTAAGTTACGTGGACTAGTGTGTAGCCGCACACTAGTCTTTTTTTATTTATATACAATTAATAATTGGTTTATGTGATTGTATTGTTCTTTTCATACTTATTATAACACAGTGTCTTTTCATCAAGAAAGGAGACCGTATGTTCTGATTTCGATTAAATAGAAGGTTTTCTTTCTTTAAATAGCCCATCCATATACTGTTTTAAAGTTTGGACATAAAATTCCTGCCTATTTACATCATTTACGCCGACAATTGGAGATGAAAGTTCATATCTCTTTTCTGATAAATGAACGACAACGTCAAATATATCAAATAGACGAATGAAACAGAACAGGCCATCTTTATCGCTTAATAAAATAAAGTAATGGTTCTCGCTATCTGTATTTAATGTATTCCATAAAGAACTTTTACTTAAATCGCGAACTATACTTTTTTCTTTTAATTCCATAAAATCGGCATTTGATAGAATGTTAGAAATATCAATCGCATCTGGATCTTCAAAATAGCCATCAACAGCTTGTACAGCGAAAGTATAAGCCATTTTTAATACGCTCATTTTGTATTTACGGTTATCTAAAAGTAATTCACGTTGAATAGAGCTAGCTACCTTCGTTACACGTTCTTCTTTCCAAATTTCATTATGTAGTGAAATATCGTGCTTTTTACATAGTTTCATAATTAATGCATTGGAATAAAGTATTTCATCACTTACTGCAACAACATCTGTCTCAGCAGCCGCAAGTTCCTCACCATGTTCATTCGTATAGAGCGGGGAATCAATTTGTTTTTTCATTTGCTCAATCTTAAATTGACTTAATTTATGCCGAATTAAGGGACGATCAATATTTGTTGTCATTTCTTCTTGGCAAGTATCACAAATTGAGTTTGTGAAATAATATCCACATAATATTTCGGGGATGACATATTGTTCACTAAGTTCTTTCGTATCTTTTCTGCATATGATGCATTGTGTCATTTTTATCACCTTTACCTGCAAATTTGTATGTAATCTCATTGTAGTGTATTTATTGGTATTTTGGAATATTGTAAAGGAAAATATTATGTGAAATTCTTGCTTATTTTGGTACAATAAAGAGAAGTGCTAGTTTAAAGGAGGACGTTTTTTTGAAATCGAAAGTGCACTTTTGGACATTAGAAGTGCTAATGGTTGTAGCGATCATATTTATTTGCACAAAAATATCGTTTCTATTTCAACCGATTGGTATCTTCATATCAACGTTGTTTTTCCCAATCTTAATCGCGTTATTTTTATACTTCATATTTAACCCATTGTTAGTCTTTTTGGAGAATAAAAAAGTACCTAGAAATTTAGCGATTTTACTGTTATATCTTTTTATTATAACATTAACTGCAGTTGGAGTTGGGGTAGTTGTTCCAACGATCTCACAACAGTTAATGGATTTAGTAAAAAATATGCCCGGTTATATTAAAGAGGGAAAACTATACATACAAGATTTATCCCATCACAGATTATTTGAATGGTTATCTACACAAAACTACGTTTCCATTGAAACAATTGAGAAAAATGCGATTGAATACTTAAAGGATATACCAAACACGATTACGTCGAGTGCAACGGCTTTATTTGGTATTATCACAAACGTTGCATTAGTTATCTTCACAGTACCGTTTATTTTATTTTATATGTTTAAAGATGGACATGCGTTTCCAGGGAAAGCAGTTAGTCTATTACCTGAGTCTTACCGTGAAGAAGGACTTCGTATCATTAAGGAAACGAACGAAACATTATCTGCATATATTCAAGGGCAAGCGCTCGTTTGTATATTTGTAGGTGCTTTTACTTTTATCGGTTATTTAATTATCGATTTACCGTACGCTTTCGTTTTAGGAATTATAGCAGCATTTACAAATATCATTCCTAACTTAGGTCCATTTATCGGTGCAGCACCAGCTGTTATTGTAGGTCTGTTCGTATCTCCGATGCAAGCGTTGTACGTAATTATTATCGTAACAATTGTACAACAGTTTGAAAGTAACATCATTTCACCGCGTATTATGAGTTCAAAATTAAATATCCATCCGTTAACAATTATTATTTTAATTTTAGGGGTAGGTAACTTTGCGGGAATTATCGGAATGATTTTGGCAGTACCAGTTTATGCAGTAACAAAAACAGTTGTATCGAACTTAGTGAGATTGTTTAAGACGAAACGAAGTAATCGAAAATAGTATAAGTTGAGAAAGGTACACCACTTTTTAAGTGGTGTATCTTTGTTTGTTAATCAATGTAAAAAAGTGTATGCATAAACTTTTATTATATATTTATTACATATCAAATATAACGGTAAACTTGTATGATATAGCCTCTATAAAACTATGTGGAATCCCTCTGAACTATCCAAATCATTTCCTCACAGCGTGCTAGCAACATCATAATCGACCCCTTTCAAATTTTATATTTTTAAAGGATTATAGATGAGAGTAGTACTTGCTTCTACGATCTCGAATTTCGTCCATAATCTCTTTATATTGTTCTTCTTGTTTTAATTCAGCTTCAGAAAGGTTCTTTTTCTGAATTGTAATTGTTAAAAAGAATAGGTGAAACTTCATGATACATTCCTCCTTTCGAAAGGAATTATAGATGGCTACAGTAGTGACTTTGACGTTCTTTTACATCCTCCATAGCTTTATTAATTTGATGGTCATGCAATATCTCACTGTCTGAGAACTTAGTTTTTTGAATGGTGATCGTTAAAAAGAATACTTTAAATTTCATTTGTTTTTTCCCCTTTAAAAGTTATTTAGAAAAGACGGCTATAATAAGAGGCTTGACGCTCTTTCACTTCGCCCATAATAGTTTGAATATGTTGCTCACGCAAAATCTCATTCTGTGAAAGCCTACGCTTTTGAATGGTAATCGTTAAAAAGAATGCTTTAAATTTCATTAGGATAATGCTCCTTTAAAAGTTATTTAGAAAAGACGGCTGTAATAAGAAGCTTGGTGCTCTTTTACTTCGTCCATAATAGTTTGAATGTGTTGCTCATGCATAATCTCACTTTGAGAAAGCTTACGTTTTTGAATGGTGATTATTAAAAAGAATGCTTTAAATTTCATGAAGGTAATGCTCCTTTAAAATATATTTTTAATACATTTGCGTATAGTATGAACTTTTAATGTCAGTCATTTTATCAGTCAGTTGTTTTAATTGTTGTTTACGAATGATTTCATCTTCAGATAAAGTGTTTTTCTGAAGTACAGTTGTAAAAAAGAAAATATGAAAAGTCATAAATGAATTCCTCCTTTCGAAAAGGAATTACAGGTGATCACAATAAAGCGCTTGGCGCTCCTTAACATCATTCATAGCTTTTTCAATTTGCTCATTATGAAAAATTTCATCTTTGGAAATTGTATTTCTTTGAATCGTAATACTTAAAAACAATACGCTAATAGTCATCGAATGTTGCTCCTTTCTTTAAAAAATAATATAAGAGGCTAAAAAATCGCACAAAAAAGCCACAGGAAGATATAGTTCTCCTATGGCTGGGCGTCAAAAAGCCACAGGAAAGTATACGACCTCCTGTGGCAAATTTATGAATTAATAGAAATAAAGTGCGATTTTCAATTCTCCATTAGGGTGGTCGAATTCATATTTAATTGTCCGAAAAACAAAGGTGCAGTTAACGCTAAAGTTAAAGCATGTAATTGTAATTTCATCATTTCCTTCGACCTCCTTTTAGAATTTTTTCTTACGTTAGTAAGTATATACAATTAATGGATAATTGTAAACATAAAAATTGAAAATTTTTAATTTTGATTAAAATGCGTATATTTTAAAGGATTTTGAGAAGAAGTATTGTAATGAACGAAATATCGATAAAAATGGGGAATGCTAAATGAAATATATGCATCGTATTGTGGTTGTTATGCTAACAATTTTTTTATTTATTACTGCTTGTTCTAGCGGAGAAAGAATAAAAGAAATATCTGATGTTGAACCTGGTCATTTTAAGAAGTATGCTGGGACATACGTTGGTAATAACTCAGATGTGGTTGTAATTGTTAATCATTTACCCGGTGGTGAAACATTTCAAAGTATAAGTTTAGAGAATGAAAGTATAAAGGTAAAATATAGTGCAAATGGAACTCTGACAGAAGACATGGTTGAGACGTATTGGTTTGATGGCAAGGACACAAAGGAGAAGAATTTTCTCTTTAACGTTATTTATCTAGCGATTTTAGTACCAAATGCGAAAAGTTACGAGTTTCAAGTAGAAAATAAAAATTTCACGATAAAAAGAGAAGAGATACTATCAATCTTGTATGAAAAATTTGATGATTTTCCAAAAGAAAATGATATATGGGATAAAAAGAAAGTAGTAAAGTTCCTTAACGATAATAACGAAAAAATTAGACTGCTTATAAATGATAAAGATTTTCGGAAAGATTTATTTGTTAAATATCCAGTGTAGTAGTTGAAATGATGGGAGGAAAAAGGTGGAGTTAGTATACAAAATTATTTATCATCGAATGCAAGATCATTATTTAATTAAGCTAGTACAGGCAATAAAACTCATTAATGAAGAAGATTTGTGGAAACAAAGGGACTCTATTAACTCAATTGGTGGAATCGTACTGCATATTTGTGAACATTTACAGAGAAATACAAATCGTTATAAGGATCCAAATATAGTTTTTGAAAATGGAATTGAGGAGTACTTTCCGGTAAAACAAGTAAGTTCCGAAGTTTTGCTAATAACGGTTGAAGAAATATTTGATGAGTGGGGAAAAACATATATACAGGTATGGGGAGAAAAAAAGTATATGGATTTTTTATAGTTTATTACATTTAATTGAGCGTACAAGTTATCATTTAGGTTAGGATAAGTAGTAGACGAAGAATGTTTATATGTATTATTTCGACAAAATATGACAATCAGTTAATCTGCAATGTGTTATTATAATATAGGAAAATTAAACGGAGGTTAATATCTAGATTGCAATAAAAAATGAAAAGAATTGATATCTGCTTTTTTAAAGTTTACAAAAACACTGAAATTCTATAATTATATCAGGGAGAATGTACAATGGGAGGGTATGAATTTGAAAAAAATAAGAATTAAAAATTTAAGAAGTTTAATTGATACGAAAGAAGTTGAAATTAAGCCATTAACTATTTTAGTTGGTAAAAATAGTACGGGGAAAAGTACT
>NZ_QOZX01000076.1:0-14893 GCF_008368895.1 Bacillus sp. BB081 | reverse complement strand
AGTATAATAAATTAATTTATCAAAACAAGTATGTATTTGGGCCATAATCGGTTTCAATTCACGTGCGCTAACATCTAATTCACACATCGCTTCGAAAAGTTCATTTCTTCCCACATTTGCATTATAAACAAAGTCTCCAATATTCGCATCTGCCCCTGCACGTTCAATAGCAATTTTCTCGCATAATGGCTGAAGATAATCTATATCTTTTTCTTCCATAGTAAGTTCGATAATTAACTCTAATAAATCCTCTCCATTTTGAACTGCTTCTAGTTTAAATGGATCTTTATCGGAAATTATCATTTTGTTTTTCCAGTTCTCAACGAATTGGTGCCTGTTGTTTTTCAAGTGCGAACAAAATACTTCTTTAATATCCTTATCGATTGGAAAAACCCCCATTCCCTCCATTTCCATGCGACGAACACCCTTTATATTTTGAATATTAACACAAAAAATGCGATTCGTTAATAGATTATTGTCACATTTTGTTAATATGTGTTGATAAAATTTTTAATGTCTTTATTAATTGTTTAGATTGATACATTCCATTTTCCTTCCTTTCATTCAAAGTTTTTTACATTCGATGCGACTTTTTTTTGCATCCTGCTTCATTCTTTCGTACAATAGAAAATGAAAGGTGTGAAAAATATGGTAAATAAAAATGTGGAAGATTATCTCCAAGAAGGCATTTACGGCCAAAAGCAGAACAAACCAGAAGAACGTAATATGTATTTAACTACGTTACGTGAGCGTGTAGAAATCGCTTTAACTATCGGTCAAGTAATGCAAAGTAATGTATATTCTGAAGTAGCTAGTAGCATGCGCTCTTCTCAATCATTACAAATATTCCTAAATGGTGGCATTGCTTACCCACATTTATCAAAATACATTAAATTAGCAAATGAAAAAAATGTTCCTTTTACAATTGTTCAAAATAAAGGCATAGAAACACCAATCGGTTTAGTATTATCTCATAGCACTGCTGTTGACAAAGAACAAATTTATGTAGAAGATGCTATTTTCAAACAAGAAATGAAGTAAAAGGTACACTTGGTTAAATTAAATCGTTCCGAGAAATGTAAAACAAACAATAAAAAAACGAGTATGGAATCGTAAACATTTCCAGCTCGTTTTTTATTAGGATGTTTAAGCTCGATCTACTTTATTTTTTAATACACACTAATTTCATTTCTGTCATTTCTTCTATTGCATATTTAATTCCTTCACGCCCCGTACCACTTTCCTTAACACCACCGTAAGGCATATGATCTACCCTAAACGTTGGAATATCATTAATCATGACACCACCAACCTCTAGCTCATCAATTGCACGCATTGCTTTAAACAAATTATTTGTAAACACACCTGCTTGTAGACCGTAACGTGAATGATTTACTTGCTCAATCGCCTCATCAAATTCTTTAAATGTATTTACTGTCATGAGTGGACCAAATACTTCTTGGCACTGAACAGATACATACTCTGGAACATTTGTTAATACAGTTGGTTCAAAAATCCTTGCATCACGTTTCTTACCACCGTATAAAACAGTAGCACCTTCCTTAATAGCTTCTTGCACCCACATTTCTATTCGCTCTACATCTTTTTTCGAAATTAAAGCCGATACGTCCGTTTCTTCCAGCAATGGATCACCAACAACAACTGTTTCCATCGCTATCTTTAGCTTTGAAAGAAATTCATCCATTCTCTTTTCATGTACAAAAACACGTTGTACCGAAATACAAACTTGTCCATTGTTTACATATGCTCCCCATTTTACACGTTCAATTACTTCATCTGTTAATTCTACATCTTCATCAATAATAACAGCAGCATTTGATCCCAGTTCCAACGTAACTCGCTTTAACCCAGCCTTTGCCTTAATTCCAATTCCAACTTTTGGACTTCCCGTAAAAGTAATGGAAGCAACATCATCATTTGTAACTATCGCCTCACCTACAGTTGAACCGGGACCAGAAATAATATTTAAAGCTCCTTTTGGCAATCCTGCCTCTTCAAATAATTCAACTAATGCGTAAGACGATAATGGCGTTTGATCAGCTGGTTTTAACACAACTGTATTTCCGGCAGCAATTGCAGGGCCGACTTTATGTGCCACTAAATTTAATGGGAAATTAAATGGTGTAATAGCTCCTATAACCCCTATCGGTTTTCGTATTGTGTATGCAATACGCCCATCTGCACCAGGTGCTGCATCAAGTGGCAGTGTCTCGCCGTATATACGCTTCGCTTCTTCCGCTGCAAATTTGTATGTCTGAACGGTACGATCTACTTCTCCCCTCGCAGCACGAATTGGTTTTGCAGCCTCTTTTGCAATAATCTCTGCAAATTCTTCTCTTCTTTCATCCATTTTTTGTGCAACCTTCTCTAAAATAGTCGCACGATCATATGCAGATAATGTATTCATTTTTTTCATTGCATTTTTTGCAGCAGTAACAGCCTCTTGTACATCTTCTTCCGTTCCTTGTGCAATTTCCGCTAACGTTTCTTCAGAATATGGTGCGTATAATGGTTTATAAGTGTTTACAGACTTCCAATCTCCATTTATATATAAATGCTTTTTCATAACTCTTCCCCTTCCAAATATATGTATACAACAATATTTCACCTAGTGAAAGGTCTGACTTATGCCATTGTATCATAGCTCTTATTCTGCCAAAAACATTATGCTCAAAAAAACCCTGCCATATAGCAGAGTCTACGAACTAATTTGTTCTTGAAATGGAATTTGTTTTTCATCTTCTAAAATAACAATTGATTCTACAGTTTTTGTAACTTCTAATCTCTTTATATAGTGTCCATCTAATTCTTTTACACAAAACTTATAATTTTCAATTTCAATGAAATCCTCTTCAGCAATTTCTATATTCTTCGTTAAAATCCAACCACCGATTGTATCAACACCATTATCATCAATTGTTAAACCTAATAACGTATTCACTTCACTAACAAGCACTTTTCCCTCTAGTATTGTTTTCGTTTCACTAACTTGTTGAATTTCTGGCTGTTCATCCGTATCAAACTCATCTTGAATATCTCCCACTATTTCTTCTAAAATGTCTTCAACTGTAACAAGTCCAGACGTACCACCATATTCATCTATCAATATAGCAATATGCGTTCTTTCTTTTTGCATTTTTAAAAATAATTCGTGTATTGGGATAGAGTCGATAACTAAAATGATTGGCCTAATATATTGCTCTACTTTCTTATTACTTACTGCATTATGCTGCACAAAATCTGTGAAAATATCTTTAAAGTTTACAAAGCCTATTACGTGATCTTTGTCCCCATCTACAACTGGATATCTCGTATATTTTTCCCGAGACATTTTTTGCAAAGCTTCTTCAGCAGGCATTTCTTTACTTATAATATGCATCTCAGTTCGGGGTACCATTATTTCTTTCGCTATACGATCATCAAATTCAAAAATTTTATTTACATATTTATATTCAGATTGATTAATCTCTCCATTTTTGTAACTTTCTGAAACTAACAACCGTAATTCTTCTTCTGAATGAACCTCATCGTGCCCTTTCGGTGGTTTCAGCCCTAACAACTTCGTAATAATTCGGGCTGATCCATTTAGGATCCAAATAAATGGAAACGCCATACGATAAAAGAAAATTAACGGTTTAGCAACAAACAAACTCACTTGTTCAGCTTTTTGAATCGCGAATGTTTTTGGGGCCAATTCCCCTATTACAACATGTAAAAATGTAATAAACAAAAACACTAAAATTACAGCAAAAATGTCTGCTAGTTGAGTAGAAATGTTCAAATTTACAAAAAGCGTGTCAAACATTTGCTTTAACGCCGGTTTACCAAACCACCCAATCCCCAGAGCTGTAACTGTTATTCCTAGCTGACAAGCAGATAAATATTCGTCTAAGTTTGTAATGACTGTTTTGACAGATGTTGCGCGATTATTTCCTTCTGCAATTAAATAGTCAATTCGTGAACTTCGCACTTTAACAATTGCAAATTCTGCTGCGACGAAAAATGCCGTTAAGGCAATTAAAACAATCACTATACTTATACTATATATGTCCAAATACTTCTCCTTACTTACATTGTAAGCAAGGAAGCCACCTCCTACTTAATTTTATTCAAGTGAAGTAAGCATTCTAATACTCTAAAAAAATTCTACATTAGCAACCACCTTTTTATATATTATATGCATACATAAAAAAGATATTTATCATTATGATAATCTAATTCATTTCCCTTAGTCAAATAGTTCTAAATCTTAAGATAAAATATTTTATATAAACGATATATTCTTCACAGCTTCATTTCGTGAAAAAACACTTTCTTTGCCGATTCCACACTTCTTTTGTCACACTAGAAGGGAACTTCCTTCATAGATCGAAATCATTCAACAGGATATATATAGGAGGGATTATTTTGGAATATAAAACACCATTTATCGCAAAAAAATTAGGTGTTAGCCCAAAGGCTGTTGTCCGGATTGCACAACAATTAAATCTTACGATAGAAAAAAATAAATATGGTCACTTTATTTTCACACAAGAAGATTTAGATCAAATGTTAGAATTCCATCTTTCACAAATAGAGCAGTCTCAAAACTCTCACCCTACTCAAAAAACATCATCAAATGATGTTGAAGAATTAAAAACTCAAGTAAATACAATTGTTCAAGACAAATCATCACATGAATTTGAGCAATTAGCAGCTCAATTAAACACTATTACGAGAAGGCTAGATCGAATGGAAGAACAAATGCAAGATAAGGCAAATGATGTTGTTACGTACCAACTTTTACAACATCGCCGTGAAATGGAGGAAATGTTAGAGCGAATTCAAAAGCTAGAAGCTTCCCTGAAGAAAGAAGAACCAATATATATTACTCCCGATTCAAAACCAACATATGAACGAGAAAAGAAGCCGAAGCGCCGCAAAATGATTTTTAGTATATTTGGATTATAATTTTTAGACCCTTATTAAAATAATAAGGGTCTTTTTTCATGAAGAATGACTTCATATTAAAATAGCATTCTCTTTATTATATATATTCATTTCGCTTTATTTTGTTAACATAATATTTTTACTGTATTCTGCGATTAATGCCTGTGCATGAGCATTCCCTTGAATCACATCTCGAAATTCTTTTAAAGAATACAAATGCGTAGCCCCTTTTCGGGCATGAATTCGCACTGGTACACCTTGTAAAGTATCATGAAACTGAAATGGCTTATCTACCGGTTCAATTGGGAAACCGAGTGTTAATAAATACATATACATTCTTTTTGTCACTGCTGCAATATACCATTCTGCTTTCGTTTCTAATGCATGCATAAATAAAATAGCTGTTAGTCTTTTGAAGTGTCCTCTCCCACGAGACGTTTTCGCAATACTCAACTTGCCTATTTCATACACATTTTTCAAATCTTTCACTAAATCATTTTTAGAAAACGGATAGAAAAACTCAGAATTCGATTGCTCTGGTTCCGTATACTTAATACATTCTACTGTACCAATATGATGTTCATCTTCTATTAATAAAAATCGTGATGGATTTAAATTACGTTCTACGAACATTAAGTTTCTTTCTTCACAAAAATCTCCCCATAGTTGCTCGAACCAAAAATGTTCTTCTTTTGTTTGAACACGCTGGAACATATTTACCCGCCTTTCCCATCGCCGCCCTGTTTTTGATAACGCTTTCACTATCTATCATATAAGAACAAATCTTCGTATGCAACTAAAAATATTTATGACTTATTATATTCTGTAAAACGAATTAAATTCCATCTTAATCGTCTTTTATCCCTCATGTACCGTTCTTCTAACAACATACTTATATTACTTTCAAATTCAAATCGTATAAAGTTGTCTTCCATACAGCATATATTTCTTCTTAATCTAAAAAAATCCTTTATAAAAAAGGATTTTTTTACTTCTTCATGCTTTTTAGCCACTTCTCAAAAATTTGTACCATTCCATGTTTTCCGGCTAATTTCTCTTCCCCTTGTTTCGTTTTATATGGATATAATTGCAAAAACACACCACATCCAGACTCAATTTTTTTACTATGCATATGACTTCCTGGATATACACAAATAACTTCATAAATGGCCCTTCGATAATAGACTCTCTTTCCATCCTGTTCTTCTACATATTTTATAGACCAGTACTTATACATTTGCTCAGTTGCCTTCGTATTTCCAACGTGCTGAAAAATGTTGTACATTGGGCTATACTTCACTTCAATAATAATAGAAGATTGATATACGTATTTCCCTTCTTCCTTTACATAACAGTCTAAGCGAATGTCTGGCTTCTTCGTATCTTCTCCATTATAAAAATTACTCCCTTTACTTAATGCAATAAGGGGATGAGTTTCAATTAAATCATTAAATGCGACATGTACTCTAATATCATCTCGGTGTAAAACTACTGTCGTTCCATCCTGTAATCCATCTACATAAAAATGTTCTTGAATTTGTTCACGAATGGAATTTCTAGCCTCAAAACCAATTTGCTCTAACATGGAAATAACGATAAAAAAAGCGTAATATTCATACACTAAAAATGTTGGTTTATAAACAAATAATAAAGATGGAGATTGTTCTTTATATTGTGGAAGTACATCTAAATGCTGTAGTAGTTGTTGATGTGGTATCGGTAAATTATGTGAGTACATGTTACCTGTTTCGGAAACTTCTCTCCAAAATGGAGAATGCATTAAAGTTTGAAAGTATTGTACACTTTCATGTACAAAGTGCGCTAATATTTTATATTCTTGTATCTTCATAGAGCTTTTTCGCAAATCCGCCTCTTTTAGTAAATGAATATTTTTATACTTTTGTTTCTCTCTATCGGTCACTGATCCATTACGCTCAATTGTTTGTATAATCGTTTTTACAGCTTGAAATTCTTCTGATTTCTTTCTTTTTGCTCTTTCTAATATTTCAATTGTTTGGCTCAAAAAACTTTCAGCTTCAAGTAAATAGAAATAAAATTGCATCGCTTTAAATTTAAGAAATGCATTTTCCTTACTATTTTTTTGTTCTATAAACTTACGATTATAATATTTTGCATACGGTTTTCTTTCCGCCACTATGGCTCCTTTTCTCGTTGCTTTCCGCTCTTTTTCTTCCCATTTATATTCATGTATAAATTTTGAACTCGATTCTATTTTCTTAAAAATTTGCTTTATCTTTTTCATTTTTTGCGGCAACTTTCTAAGTAACACTAAATAAGAAGAATCTTCAATATCACTAAGTGCAGAGAAAGTCTTTTTATAATAACCTCTATCTAAAATCAACTCATTCAAAATTGACTTTACATAGTTTTGAATCATTTCAAATTGATCATCAAAAAAATTTTTGGGAACGATTTGAAATGCGCCATAATACGTTCTATCTTCTATATTCACTTCAAAATGATATATTCCACAACGCCATGGATAAAAGAATTCCGTTTTTCCATGTTCATATATTAATACCTTTTGTTTTTTTTCATTTATTTCATATTTTGACTCTTTTATATTTTTCTGTCCCTCATATACTTTATTCCATATAAAAGTAATATTCATTGGACTTTCATAATGGTAATGTAATCTAATTGGTTTTAATTCTTGTACTTTATAAATACATTGAACTAATGCTGTAGTAGATGTACAAAGACGATTTAATAAAATATATTCCCCCTTTGCCTCAGTTCCAATGATTAACTTTAATACAAAAGGGAGTGTTTCTTTCGTATCAACGATTTCTGTTTCATATCGCCCTTCATTTTGCATAGCCATACAGCTCCAGTTCTCTACGCTTTTCTCTTATATATGCTAAAGAGTGTTCAAATGTAGATACTCTGTTTGCAAGTGGCGATTGCAAAAGAGGTAGTAATGTCGCCCCCCTTTTTACGTCTTCAGAAAGTAAAGACCCAACCATCATTTCAGTACCTCTTATTTTCGTCAATACACGTTGCTTGATTTGTAAATCAAATCCCTCTTCTCTACTGATCATATAGGAATGATTATTTTGGAACGGTATATTTTGCAAGTAAGTAGCGATTGCGTTTGCACATCGAAATGAAATTCCCTTTGACATATCATGTGATGACAATACAACATGTAACTTATCTAATAGTTCTAACTCTTCTTCAGAAAACACCTCAATCATCGCTTTATTCCTGACCCAGCTTATACGAAATTCTCCTGCAGTTACTTTCAGAGGTGGTTGTAATACAATTTTCTCTTGTTCCATACACATCTCACAAAACGGAATCTTTTGTAACGTTATTAAATTCGTCCGATCTAATAATCGATCTGAGAGTTCTTTCGTTGTTTCATCAAAATTTACTGTACCTACAAATATAATATTTTCACCAATTTCAATTGTTGATGGAATTGGATTTTCTTTTCCTTGTACACCTTCATACAAATTTAGAATACGGTTTTGCTTTTCAAGTTGAAGAACAGATAGAAATGGAGTAAACCAATGCTCAATATGTGACATATTCATTTCATCAAAAACGATTATATATAGTTGATTTTGATTTTCTTTTGCCTTCATTAACGCCCTAACTAATTTTGTTTCACTTTCAATAAAAGTACCATTTGGGTGAAGGTAACCAAGTAAATCATGTGGTTCTTGATACGATGGTGAAATCGGAATCCAAACCAATTCTTCCCCATACTGTAATCCAAGTGCTTCTGCATAAGCTTGCACAAATCGGGATTTCCCAGCGCCTGGTATACCACCTAGAATCGTCAACATATTTGTTTTCGCACTTATATGGAAATTATAAATGTCCGTTTCATCCAAATATAGCCCTTTATTACGTACAAAACTTTTTACATACTGTAAAAAGACGGATTCACGCTCATCCCATTCCCATTCATCCTTGTGCACTTTTATTTCCTCTACTTCTACATGCTTACCTTCTTCAGTCATTCGTTTTTTTAATTGCTCATACATGTGATTGCTTACAAAATACAATTGATCTTCTACCGCTATTTCCACATACTTCATCCAGTCATTTAAGTCTATATACTTACATTCCCTCTGCTGTTCAAAATATGCGATTGAACTAATTGATGATGACTTTAAAGATATATTTCCATATAACCTTCCATCATGCCACAATAATTCGGGGGGCTCAAAGTCTTTCGGATATTTTGGCATTAGAAATGACAAATAGCCATTTCCAAGTTTTCTTTCTAAAGACTCTTCTTTTTTGTATTCGGAAACTTTAGGTACTGGAATCATTTTATAGCCATTGGCCATTTCTCGTGGTTCTTCTGCACAAATTAACTCCACGTATATATGTCCTCTTTCATAATAGAGACGAAACATAACCAATTGCTTTTCTAATTTTCTTTTCTTTAATTCCGAAAAGACTTTTTCATTCTTTTTATTGCTACATAAACCTTCAAATACGTATGGTTCATTTTTTAATTGCTCTTGTAACGTGAATGGTATTGGCGATAGGCATTGTACAAAGAAGTTCTCTCCATTCTTCTCTCTCTCTGCTTTTGTAAACTTTCCGATAAACCTCATATAGTACATTCTTTTTATAAAACTTGGCTGAAGAGCTTTATGTAATCTCACCTTCGTCACCTTCTTTTTTTCATACTATTCTTAGTGTATGAAAGAAACGAAAAACTAGAAACAAAAAACCTGACGTTATCCGCCAGGTTCAAAATTAAAACGTATATTAATGAGATGGAAATGCTTTTTTCTCTTGTAAAATGGCATTATGAGCAATTTTCATTTTAGCAAGTACATATCGCAATCGATCTTCAGCGTTTTCATCTGTATTTTGCTGTAATTCCGCCAAATTCTCTACAGCACTCGCTAAATTTTCAATCACTCCTCGTAGTTCAGGATGATGATTAAAAAAGGATTCTTGCACTAATACTTTCCTTACTTCACTCGCTAAATCAACAATTCTGGTTAACTGTTCTTTTTCTTCCATTTTCATCCCTCCTGAATATCTTATGTATTAAATATTCTCTAGACAAAGAAAAAAGCCCTTTATTTAAAAGGACTTTTACATTTTTATATTTCCAGTTAATAACATATAAAGTGATGTGATAGCTGCAATAACAATTGCCCACATTACATATCTCTCAATACCTTTAAAACAACGATTTCCTTTTTCTTTTCTTGCATACATGTAAACAATAATCCCAATTCCATACACGATTGAAACAAGTAATAAATTTTTCAAACCAGCTGCATATAGAAGCCATACAGAATAAGTAGAAGCAATTAAAGCTAACGAGCCGTTTTTTACTTTTGCATCTTTTAGTTCGTTTGTAATAACTAATTTAAATTGGAATAACGCTGATAATAAATATGGTACTAAAATTGATGTTGAAGCAATGAAATACATAATTTGATATGTTGATTCTGAAAACAGAACGATTATAAATATAATTTGGGCAACGCCATTTGAGATCCATAATGCCATATGTGGCGTTTGTTTTTTATTTGTTTTCGTAAAGACTTTCGGAAACACGCCATCTTTTCCTGCTACGTGGGAAATTTCAGAAACAAGTAAAAACCAGCCTATTAATGTACCTACAAGTGAAGCAACTAACCCAATGTTAATCGCAACCGCGCCCCAAGTCCCAACAACATGTTCTAATACATGTCCCATTGACGGGGTTTCTAACACGGAAAGCTCTCCTCTTGTCATCGCTCCCATAGACAAAACAGAAATTAAAATATAAATAGACATTACTAAAATAAGTCCAAGTACTGTCGCTTTACCAACATCTCGGCTATTTTTCGCTCTACCAGATAATACAACCGCTCCTTCAACCCCAATGAAAACCCAAAGAGTTACAAGCATTGTATTTTTCACTTGACCAAGTATAGAGGAAACTGAGATCGTTCCTTCTCCCCAAAAATCATGTGTAAATGTATCCCAGCGAAACGCTGTTACCATTACAACAATAAATAATACGATTGGAACTAATTTCCCTATCGTTGCAATAACATTCATAATAGATGCTTCACGAATTCCAAATAAAATTAGAAAATGAAGTGTCCATAATAAAAGTGATGCACCAACGATAGACGCAACATTATTTCCACCTTTAAAAATGGGGAAGAAATAACCTAATGTACTAAACAGTAACATGATTGTTGCAACGTTTCCTAAAATTCCTGCTAGCCAATATCCCCAAGCACTGTTAAATCCGATATATTCTCCGAAACCAGCACGTGCATAACTATAAATCCCGCCCTCAAGCTCTGGTTTTTGTCTTGCTAACGTTTGATATACGAGCGCGAGTGGAATCATTCCCATCGCTGTAATACACCAGCCAATTATTATAGAGCCGCTATTTGCTCCTACTGCTAAATCATGCGGTAAACTAAAAACACCGCCACCAACCATTGTTCCGACTACTAATGCAATTAATGGAAAAAATCCTAACTTCTTTTCTATTTGTACCACCCCATCTGTCATTCTAGGTGTTATGTTCGTTCAACTATTAAAGTCACCTTTTTCTCTAATAGACGTTTCTCTTATATTTTTTCAGGAAAACATTACTTATTCTAAAAGAAAATGAAGAAAAATGGAATACTTTTTTGAAAAAATGTATAAGTATGCACAAAAAAACCGTTCATTTTGTAATGAACGGTCATTTCATACATATAAATTTGTATATTTCTTGTAAAATTAACGAAGTAAATTCTCTTTTTGTAAAAATTGTTTCGCAACTTCTTCACTACTTTTTCCATTCACATTTACTTCATAATTCATTTTTCGCATTTCTTCATCTGTAATCTTCCCAGATAATGTATTTAATACTTTTTCAAGTTCAGGATATTTCTGTAACGTCTCTTTTCTTAATAATGGTGCACCTTGGTACGGTGGGAATAACCCTTTATCATCTTTTAGCACTGTCAGTCCATACTGCTCCAGTTCACTATCAGTTGAATATGCATCGATTACGTTAACATCCCCTGATTGAATTGCACTATAACGTAGTTTCGGTTCCATCGTTTTCACATTTAAAAACTTATAGTTATATAATTTTTGCATTCCTTTATAACCGTCTTCACGATCAGCAAATTCTAATGTGAATCCTACTTTAGCATCCTGTGCCATTTTTCCTAAATCAGAAATTGTATTTATATTATTTTGATCTGCTATTTTTTTCGGCATAGCTAGTGCATATGTATTGTTATACTCCATCGGCTTTAACATAACCATATTATATTTCTTTTCCATTCCAATGCGAGCCTGCTCATATACTTCATCCCGATTTGTGCTTTTTGGCTCTTCTTTCACGAAAGTAGATAAAGCTGTTCCCGAAAACTCAGGGTATATATCTACTTCTCCTGATTTCAATGCTTCAAATACAAATGCTGTTTTTCCAAGACCTGGTTTTAATTCTACATGTAAATCAGTATCCTGTTCAATAAGCTGCTTATACATTTGAATTAAAATTTCAGGTTCTGATCCAAGTTTTCCGGCAATAACAATATCTTTCTTTTGTGTGTTCCAAAGAAAGGGAGAAGCAATCATTATACAAGTAATACATATCGTCAATATAATACGCTTAGAAGAGCGTTTTGGACTCTCAAGTACTCGAAGTACTACATCAAAGAATAAAGCGAGTAAAGCGGCTGGTACGGCCCCTAAAATGATAAGCGCATGATCATTTCGATCGATACCAAGTAATATGAGTTTTCCGAGCCCACCAGCACCTATAAGAGCTGCTAATGTAGCTGTTCCAACAATTAATACCATCGCCGTACGAATACCGGCCATAATAATTGGTAATGCAAGAGGAAGCTCTACCTTCCACAGTCTTCTCCAGCTATTCATCCCCATAGCTCTCGCTGCTTCGATTAAAGATTCATCTAACTCCCTTATTCCTGTATATGTATTTCGTAAAATAGGTAATAGTGCATACACAACTAATGCAATAATGGCCGGAAGTTTTCCAATTCCTACTAACGGAATTAAAAGTCCGAGTAATGCCAGTGATGGCACTGTCTGCATAACCGCAGAAGTTCCTATTATAAATTCAGCCATTCGTTGTTTTCTCGTTAATAAAATGCCAAGTGGCACCGCAATAATTACTGCAAAAAATAGTGAAATAAGCGATATTTGTAAATGCTCACTTAATGCAGTTAGTAATTCTATTTTTCGCTCTTGAAACGTTTGTATAAAATCAGTCACTGTTTAGCCTCTTTCCTTCATTTGTTCAACAATGTAATTAACAATATGACGACTTGTTAAAGCTCCAACATATTGACCATTTTCTTCAACTGGAACGACTTCGTCAGCTCGCACACGAACTAATGCTTCTTGTAAAGAAGAATGCAATGATAGTGCATCCCCTTCTATCCGCATACTTTCATCAAGTGGTAATACATCTTCTATACTTTTCCCCTCATACCAATGTCTCCCACGATTTCCAATGAACTCCTCTACAAACTCATTTTTCGGATTATGTATAATACCTTCTGGTGTATCTAATTGAACAACTTTTCCTTCTTTCATAATACAAATACGATCTCCAAGCGATAACGCTTCTTGCATATCATGCGTTACGAACACAATTGTTTTTTGAATCTTTTTTTGCAATTGTACGATATCCTTCTGAAGCTGTTCCCTACTTAATGGATCTAACGCACTAAACGGTTCATCCATAAGAACGATTTTCGGGTTTGCGGCTAATGCCCTTACGACACCAACGCGCTGCTTTTGCCCTCCTGACAATTCATCAGGCATACGATCGCGATATACCTCTGGATCTAGCCCGACCATCTGTAGCAACTCATCGACACGAGCTTTTATTTTTTCTTTGCTCCATTTTCTCATTTCAGGAACTACTGCAATATTTTCTGCAATTGTCATATGCGGAAACAAAGCGATTTGCTGCAATACGTATCCTATATTCCAACGCAATTCATTAATATTATATTGTTGAATATCTTTTCCATCGATTAAAATAGATCCTTCAGTCGTTTCAATTAAACGGTTAATCATTTTCATTGTCGTTGTTTTCCCGCAACCACTCGGACCAATGAGAACAAAAAATTCTCCCTTTTTAATTTCTAAATGCAATGAATCCACTGCTTTCGTGCCATCTTCATACGCTTTTGACACATGATTAAATTGAATCACAAATACAGCTCCTTTAATGTTGTTTCCTTTATTTTGATGGAATACGGCATTCATTTCAAATGATACGCTTTATAATTAAAAAAGAGCTCAAATTTGAGCTCTAACGGTCGAACAATATTGTTTTCATTATTGCAGCATATTCACGTACATACATTTTTTTCTTAGAGCGCATTGGTGTTTCAGCAGCTAGTGCCTCCATCTTCATGCCTAAACGCTTTGCGATTATTTTCGTTCTATATAAATGATACGTATTACTTACAACTACCGCATGTTTCACATCATATAAATCCATACTAAACTTTAAATTCTCATACGTATTTGTAGATTGATCTTCCATTAAAATACGATTCTCATCTATACCATGTACCATTAAATAGTTTCTCATACTTTGAGCTTCCGGTATATCTTCATCTTCTCCTTGACCACCTGAAACAATTACTTTCGCTTCAGGATGAGAAAATAAATATTCCAACGCTACATCCAAACGGTTTTGAAGAGATAACGACGGTCTATCTCCAAATAACTTTGCACCTAATATAAGAACGTATGGAGAGTGATTACTCAATTTTTCACGAGCAACTTTCTTCATTCGAAACGTCATATAAAGAATGTATAGTGGTGGTAATAATAAGATGATAAGTAATATCCATTTGTTCATATATATGTTTGCACTCCCTTTCTTTTTATTATATGAACACTCCCCCACTTAGCAAAGCTTGAAGTGGGGGTTTCTAACGTTTCGACCTAA
>NZ_QOZX01000075.1:0-55748 GCF_008368895.1 Bacillus sp. BB081 | reverse complement strand
CACCCGCACCCGCACCCGCAAAGAAAGCAATTTCGGAGTTATTGGAAGAGTTAATTGAATATGCTTGTATGCATAAAGTCATTGAGGCAGTAATGGACGAGAAGGAGATTTTAGCAAGTGCAATTATGGATGTTTTTATGTCCAAACCGTCCGTTATCAATTCTCTATTTTATGAAAAATACGAACAAAATCCGAAGGCTGCGACAAATTACTTTTATGAGTTAAGTAAAAACAGCAACTATATCCAAATGAAGCAAATTGCCAAAAATATAAATTATAAAGTAAATACGGAATATGGACCCATTGATATAACGATTAACTTATCAAAACCGGAAAAAGACCCGAAACAAATTGCTAGAGAGAGAGTATTGGAAAGTACAAATTATCCAAAATGTTTACTCTGTATTGAGAATGAAGGATATAGAGGCAGAATTGGACATCCAGCACGCTCGAATCATCGTATGATTCGTATGAATCTTACAGATGAAAGCTGGTTTCTACAGTATTCTCCGTATATATATTTTAATGAACACTGTATTGTATTGTCTTCAGAACACCGTGATATGAAAATTGACCGTCAAACATTTTTACGTTTGTTAAAATTTGTAGAAAAATTCCCGCATTATTTCCTTGGTTCTAATGCTGATTTGCCTATTGTAGGAGGATCTATTCTAACGCATGACCATTATCAAGGTGGAAATTATGAATTTGCTATGGCAAATGCATCAAACGACCTAATTTTTGAACTAACTAACTTTCCAGAAATGCAATGTTCTATTATTAAATGGCCAATGTCAGTTATTCGCTTAAGAAGTAAAGACATTGAACAAATAGTAAATGCAGGGGAGTACATATTAGAGAGGTGGAAGGGATACAGTGATCCTTCTGTTCATACATTTGCATTTACGAATGATGTTCCACATAATACGATTACGCCGATTGCCCGTTACCGGAATGGTATGTACGAATTGGACCTTGTTTTGCGAAACAATCGTACAAGTGAAGAACATTCGCTAGGTATTTTCCACCCTCATGCGGAAATACAACATATTAAAAAGGAAAATATCGGACTGATTGAAGTAATGGGGTTAGCAGTACTTCCGGCGCGTTTAAAAACAGAACTTCAGGAAGTGGAAAAATTCTTACTTAACATTCCAAGTGATATTCCAACGCTTCATATACGATGGGCAGAACAATTAAAAATCAAATATTACAATCGGATACATGAACAAAATGTACAGGAGATAGTAAGAGCAGAATTAGGACAGAAATTTATACAGGCGCTTGAAGATGCTGGTGTTTTTAAACGAGATGACGAAGGGATATCGGCATTTAAACGTTTTATTCAGACCTTAAATTAGGAATGGACTTAGTAGTTATAGTAATTATAAAATGACCTAATTATATGATAAGGGAGGTAATAATATGGAGGAGTGTGAGCATAAGCAACTACAGGAATTGAAACAGATAGGCGGCCCTATATTAATGATGTGTATAAAATGTAATCAAATAATTAAAGTGTCCAAAGGATCCAGTACAAAAATAAAGTGAAAAAGAATGAAGCGTATATATTTCTAGTGCGTGATGAACAAATTTCCTTCTGATTAAAGTTGCATTTTATTAAAAGAATAAAACCATACTAAAAAACATCTCATTGAAATGAAACGCTGTGTTCCTTCAATGCGTGTATACATAACACCGGATTCCCGTAAAACCTTGAAATGGTGAGATAAAGTTGATTTCGCAATTGGAATGTTTAACGCACCACAAGATTGTTCATGTTTCTCTAGTAGCATCGTTACAATTTGTAAACGAATTTGATCGCTAAGTGCGTATAAAACAGAAGAGAATTGAATTTCTTCTCGATTTGGATGATAGAGAGTACGCATTTTTTCACCTGCTTGTATAAGTTAATATAGTTTGCACTATAACATATAAAGTGGTATATTTCCATTGTTCGAATATAATCGAACAATGGAAATATAGGGGGAGAAAAAATGAAATATACCAAATTGCAAAAGGCAGGACTAAATATTTCAAAGTTAGGGCTAGGGACAAATGCTGTAGGGGGACATAATTTATATGCTGATGTGAATGAGGAGGAAGGAAAACGATTAATAGAAGAAGCTATCCAGCAAGGGATTACATTTTTTGATACAGCAGATTCATACGGTTTCGGTAGATCAGAGGAATTAGTAGGAGAAGTATTGAAAGGAAAACGCCACGAAGTTGTACTTGCTACAAAAGGTGGAATACAGCCGTTATTAAATGGAGAGGTTTATATTAATAATGAACGAAGCTATTTAAGAAATGCTGTGGAAAATAGCTTAAGAAGATTACAAACTGATTATATTGATTTATATTATTTACATTTTACAAATCCAGAAACAAGTTACATAGATTCAATTGGTGAGCTTACTCGCCTAAAAGAAGAAGGGAAAATTCGTTCAATTGGAATATCTAACGTAAACGTAGAGCAATTAAAAGAAGCGAATCAGCACGGACAAATAGATGTTGTACAATCACCTTATAATATGTTAGATCGTGCTGCAGGGGAAGAACTTTTTCCGTATTGTATAGAATCAGGTATTTCATTTATTCCGTACGGACCTCTTGCCTTTGGGATACTAGGCGGAAAATATACAGAAGATTTTAAATTAAACGAAGGTGATTGGCGTCAAAGTGTAAATCTATTTGAAGAAAATACATATAAGAGTAACTTTAAAAAAGTTGAGAAGTTAAAAGGTTTAGCTAAAGAAATGAATCTTGAAGTATCACATTTAGCTTTAGCATGGCTATTAAATAAAAAAGGAATTGATACTGTTATTCCTGGTGGGAAACGAGCGGAACAAATAAGAGAAAGTGTAAGAGCGGTGGAAGTTTCATTGAATCAGAAGGTGATGAAAGAGATTGAATCTATTTTAGAAGATTAGTTGAAAAGAGGGGTACTTCCCTCTTTTTATATAAAAGGAGAAGGTTTAAATGAAAAGAGTACTAGCTGTATTCTTTACGATAATGTTTATGATAGGTACAGATACTTTCTTAATTTCACCACTTTTACCGATATTACAACAGGTGTATCATGTTTCAACTGAGCTGTCAGGGTGGATGGTGAGTTCATATGCTTTAGGATACGCTGGATTTGCACTTATTGCTGGTCCTATATCAGATGGCTTAAACAGAAAAAAAGTGATGGTAATAGGAATGAGTTTTTTTGCGTTAAGTACGTTTTTATGTGGAATGGCACCGAGTTTTCTATGGATGCTAGCATTTAGATTTTTAGCAGGTGTAAGTGCAGCCTTTGTATCTCCACAAGTGTGGGCATCTATTCCGCTCCTTATAGAGAAGGAGCAAATTGTAAAGGCAATTGGAATTGCAACAGCAGGGTTAGCAATCTCTCAAATTTTAGGGTTGCCAGTTGGATCGTATTTGGCGATGATACACTATACAACACCATTCTTCGTCATTGGTATATTATCAACACTACTTGTAATTGTTATCTATGTAGTATTACCAGAAATACAACCGGTTCATATAGGTGGAAGTAAAACAAACATCTTAAAGCGCTATAAACAATTACTTACAGATTCAAAGGTTTCAATTTCTTATTTTGCATATTTTGTTTTTCAAACTGGTAATTTTGCTGCATTTTCATTTTTTGGTGTATGGCTTTCCATTCAATTTGGCTTACAAGTTCATGAAGTAGGTACAGCTATGCTTATATTAGGATTAGGGAATTTAACTGGTAATATTTTTGGCCCTAGAATCGTAAATAAAATTGGTTATAACCTTTCTTTCTATGGTGGAATTATATTTACAGCAGTGCTATATGTATTACTTCCTCATGTAAAGAACATTATATTGGTGGAGTTATTGTTCTTTGTTTTGTTTTTTGTGACAGGAATTTTGTTTGTATTAATGATGAGGCACTTACAAAACATGTCTAGTGTAGCAAGAGGAACAGGAGCCGCGCTTGCTAATGCTTCTATGTATATTGGTCAAATGATTGGAGCGGCAATAGCAGGACTGCTATTTGCAGCATCTCACAATTTTATACTTATAGGTAGTTTTACTGCGTTACTATATATAGGAGCTTTATTTTTGTTTAGAAAAAGTGAAAAGCTTAATGAAGATAGTGAAACAGGAATTGCATCATAAAGCCTGTATAAATATTTCGCAAATCAGAATTAATAAGAGTGTGAATACATGAATGTGCTTTTAATTACAGTGGTTACTAAAAGTATAGAAATAGTAGAAGAAATGTATTGTAACAAAGTTATAAGGAATTCAAAAATAAAAAATCCCTACAAAGATAGGGATTTATATATCGGCATATAGTTCCTTGGAAAAGGATATATGTAGTTTAACATATAGAACTACTTATATTTGTGAAATAGATGTGAAAGTAATGTGAAAAATGCTGAAAGAAAAAACTATTTAAATAGAGGATAATTTAGATTAGGATATGGATTTTACATAAATGCTGTGTTATATTTCTACTTATCTGTTAATAATTACATGTTTTAATTTTATTGGGGATAAAAGGGAGAGATTTAAATGCAATGGTATTTGAAAGCTCTAAAGAATTATGGGAATTTTAGTGGTAGAGCTACGCGAAAAGAGTACTGGACTTTTAGTTTATCGAATATCGTAATTTTTTGGTTGCTGTTATTTTTATCATCATTTTCAGAGGTGTTAGTTGCTATTATTGCGTTGCTATTTATGTTAGTAATGATTATACCAAGTTTTTCGGTTGGTGCACGACGATTGCATGATATTGGGAAAACAGGATGGTGGCAACTATTAAATTTCGTACCGTTTGGTAGCGTTGTTTTACTTGTATTTTTTATCATTGAAAGTGAAGAAAATGACAATCAATACGGACCAAATCCGCATTCAGATTTAAAAGAAGCGATTTAATAAACCAATTGTTAAAATGGTTTGCACGGGCTAATATTATTAAGTTGATCTCTAGGCCTATATGACTTTTGAAACTGTAAAAATGGGAAGAATAAAGGCAGAGAGAATATAGCATGGCAAGAAGAAAAAATTCTAAATAAAAAGCACTGTTTTAGCTAATGTAACTAAAACAGTGCTTTTCTTTTTGATTGAACTGTTGCTGCATTTTCATCATGTATGCCTGCATCTTTAATAATTCGTTGTTTTGCTTTATTTAATAGATGGTCTACTGCTTCACCAAAATAATTAGCTTCGCTTTTTGTGCGGGCTTCTCGTAAACATTTATAGTTTTCTAGCAGTTCCTCTTTTTCAGTGTTTGTTAAGAAATCTTCTATTTTCTTTTTTGTCATACGAAACACCCTTTCTTCTGACAAACGACGCAATAGAAAATATTTATTGTTTATTATAGCAATAATTTTTAAAGAAAGTATAGACTAACGTCGTAATAATTTGTCAATTTCTTGAATCTTCTCATCAGCTTTCCCAATTTGTTTATTTTTAGCCTGCTCACCACCAAGCGCTTGGTGCAGTAAGAAAGTCTGACCGGAAATAGCAGTCACAATGGATACTTTTATAATTTCTTTTATTAAGGTGACATCGAATAGAACGAGTCCAAGAAGTGCAGCTAAGCTACCAGTGAAAATATCAGTCAAAAACCCAAAGTGAAAAAAAGTTTTCAAACGGCGTGGAAGCAATAACTTGCCTTGGTTATTGATAAGATGGGAAACGAAACCAGTAATGCCACCAACGAGAACAGCAGTTAGCCATTGATACATTTCCATCGAATCCACTCCTTTTAGTGAATAAGATTCGATTCTTTTATATTGATTCCTTTTAATATTTCATAGAAGCATATTGAGAAAGTTTGTTTGGGTTTATTACGTATTCAATTTAAATATAACAGAAAAATCCGATATATTTTAGTCTATTATATGAAGCGGTTATTCCTTAATATGAATATAGATTATCGAATAAGAAGTGTAGATGGTTATACAAAAAATATAGGGGAATTAGTAAGCATGCTGAAGCATACGAGGGCTGTAACATTACAGGAAATAAACGATCTATCTGTTGAGCAATTAGATTTCATTATGACGAGTGGAGGGAATTCCATCGGAGCGTTACTAAAGCATATAGCAGCTATAGAAAAAGCCCATCAACTTATTTCATTTCAAGAGCGCGACTTTACAAAAGAAGAATTAGAAATATAGGAAGACGCACTGTATTTAGGGGAAGCGGGGAGAACAATCCGTGGTAATGAAATACAGTATTATGTACAACTTCTACAAAGTGTTCGAGAAGAATCTCTGAAGTATTTGAGTGAACAAAATGATCAATGGCTTATGTCAGCAAGAAAGTGGCCTAACGGTGTAGTGTATAACCAACACTATCTGTGGTTTCATGTGCTAGAAGATGAGGTTAGTCACCGTGGACAAATTAGAATGATGAAAAATAAAATATTTGAAAATTGCGTTAAATAAGGTAGCTTTTTAAATGAATATTCCATATAATGAGAGTAATTAAAATGAGAACGGAGTGATGTATTATGGCGAAAATAACGTATATGAATAATAAACCAAATACAAAGGTGGATGGAAAGGGCGAGACTGTATAAGTGAGCGCACGATCCTTCCGCTTAGCTTAAACTAGGGAGGATATCAATTTGAATCAAAATATTTTAGAATCATTCGGCTGGGATTCTTTTTTTAAAGAACAAGCTGTAGAGAACTTTGAAGTAGGGCGTATTTTACTAGAGCATAAACATATATATCGAATTATTTGTAATGATGGTGAATATATGGCAGAGCTGTCTGGAAAGTTTCGGCATGAAGCAGTAACGAAGGGAGATTATCCAGCGGTTGGTGATTGGGTGTATATAAAGAAAATAGAGAATGAAAAGAAAGCAATTATTCATCGTATTTTTCAAAGAAGAAGCTCTTTTTCTAGACAAGAGGCTGGTAATCGAACTGAAGAACAAGTAATAGCAGCAAATGTAGATTATCTATTTTTAGTAAATGCACTTAACCATGATTTTAACGTAAGAAGAATAGAACGTTATTTACTATTAGCGTATGAAAGTGGTGCAATGCCTGTTATTGTTTTAACAAAGAGTAGCTTATGTGAAGACGTGGAACAGAAAATTGTTGAAACGGAAGCTGTGGCAATTGGTGTTCCGATCTTCGTCGTTGATAGTTTAGAGCATACTGGTATTGAATCGTTGCAGCAATTTGTTTCTTCAGGAAAAACAATTGCTTTAGTCGGGTCATCGGGGGTTGGAAAATCCACTTTGTTAAATGCACTCATAGGACTTGAAGTAGCAAAAACGGGAGATATTCGTGAGGAAGATAGTAAAGGAAGGCATACGACAACTCATCGTGAATTGTTCCGATTACCGAGTGGTGGTTTAGTTATTGATACTCCGGGTATGAGGGAGCTACAGCTTTGGGAGGGAAGCGATGCAATTCAAACAACATTTTCTGATATTGAAGAATTAGCAAAAACGTGCCGTTTTAGGGATTGTAAACATGAAAATGAGCCAGGGTGCGCAGTGCATAATGCAATTGATAACGGAATTATTACGATAAATCGTTTGCAAAGCTATAAAAAATTACAAAGAGAACTGGCGTATTTTATGAGAAAACAAGATGCTATTCTTGCGAGAGCAGAGCGTGATAAGTGGAAAAAGATTTCTAAACAGCATAAAAAAATATGAAAAGCCAAAGGGTGGTTCCCTTTGGCTTTTTTTGCAATTGTAAATTTTATAATAATATTATTCAAATATATAGACAAAGGGAATTTAATTGTTTAAACTTTACAAAGTATTCATTGTAATAGCTTATGAAAATAATAATTTAGGGATGGGAAATGTTTACAACTCGCTAGATTTAACTATTGAAATTGAAAAGCAGGAGGTTTGTAATGGGTAGACTATTAAATTGGTTTCGTGATATGAAAGTAGCAAAAAAACTACTAATTTCGTTTTTTGTCATTTTAATTGCGGCTGTCTCTATTATTGGAGGCATGTCTTATCAAACAGCTAAAAAGAATTTTGAATCACAAATTACGAGCAGTGCTCACGACAATATAAAAATATTAGATAATTTAATCAATCAAATGATTGAGGCGAAATTTAATGATGTAAATAATTTTGCACGGGTGATTCAAGGTAATATGTATCAAGGGGATAATCAAGATGAATTAAGAAAAATGCTATCTCAATATATTAATTTGAATAAAGATGTTGAACAAGTATACGTTGCTGGGAATGATAAGAAATTTGTGCAAGAACCAAATATACAAATGGCAGCAGACTATGATCCAACAGAACGTTCTTGGTATAAAGATGCAGTGGCAAAACAAGGTGGTATTGTCGTTACTGAGCCATATAAGGCGCAAGGAAATGGACATATTGTCGTAACGATTGCAAAACAAGCAGAAGATAAAAACGGTGTTGTAGCAATAGATTTAAGTTTAGATAATTTATTAAAAACAACAAAGTTAATCAATATCGGTAAAAAGGGATATGCTTTCATTTTAGATGGAAAACAAAAAATAATTGCACATCCTCAAGAAAAATCTGGGGAAAAAGCAGCTGATTCTTGGGCGAAGAAAATTTATGAGGATAACCATGGTGCTTTTTCATATATGTATGATGGCAGCGAAAAACAAATGGTATTTGCTACAAATGTAAAAACAGGTTGGAAAATCGGTGGAACGATGTACTCAAATGAAATAATTGAAGCTGCGCAGCCTGTATTTTATAATATGTTAATTGTTATGTTTATTTCATTAGTTATAGGCGGAGCACTTATTTATTTTGTGACACTTTCTATAACGAGGCCATTAAAAAGATTAGTTGCCACTTCTAAAGAAATAAGTGAGGGAGATTTAACGCAAACAATCGAGATTCATTCTAATGATGAAATTGGCCAACTTGCAAAAGGATTCAATGAGATGACAGATGCATTGCGAACGTTAATTGGAAGAATTAATACTTCGGCTGGACATGTTGCAGCAGCATCAGAAGAACTAACGGCAAGTGTAAGACAAGCGAGTGAAGCGACTGAGCAAATTACAATGGCAATGGATGAAATATCAAGCGGGGCAACAACGCAAACAACGAGCGTAGAAAATGGTGCAATGTTATTATTTGATGTAACAGAAGGAATTCAGCATGTAGCAAAAAGTTCATCATCAATTAATACGGCTTCTGCTCATACTCGTGAAAAAGCAGAAGATGGCGGGAAACTAGTAGGAAAAACAGTAAATCAAATGCAGTCTATTGCGGAATCTGTTTCACAATCAGATGAAGTTATTCAGTTACTAAATAATAAATCAAAACAAATTGGTGACATACTAGAAGTAATTCAAAATATTGCAGATCAAACGAATCTTCTAGCTTTGAATGCGGCAATTGAAGCTGCAAGAGCAGGAGAGCACGGAAGAGGATTTGCAATTGTTGCAGATGAAGTACGTAAATTGGCGGAGAAGTCTAGTGTATCTTCTAGTGAAATTAGTAAATTAATATGTGAAATACAAGATGACATGAGTAAGACGGTAAAATCTATGGGGCATGTAAATGAAGAAGTTCAATCTGGACTTGTTATTGCGAATGAAACGAAGCAAAACTTTACTGAGATTTTACTATCTACAAATGAAATTGCAGATCAAATTAAAACGATGGTTGAAACGGCTAATGGGATGTCAAAAGGTGCAAATGAAGTGTCTATTTCAGTAGGTCAAATTGCAATGACAGCACAGAACAATGCGACGAGTACTCAAAACGTTGCAGCATCAGCAGAAGAACAACTAGCGTCCATTGAGGAGATTAGTTCGGCGGCTGGTACATTATCTCAAATGGCTGAAGAGTTACAAGGGTTAATTGAAAGATTTAAAGTTTAACAGAGGACAGACTATCTCCAAAATAGCAGTATGCTATTGGAGTAGTCTGTTTTTATTATGTAAAATGAAATGAGATTGAGAGTATCTTTATAATATTTATAGGTATATTTTGTATGATATTTGTCGAAAAATAGAGGTATTTGTTTGCTTTGTGTATAATTATAATCGTATAAAATGCAAATAAAGGAGATTACTATGGGAGTTTATTGGGGTACCAAAAGACATTCTTGGCTTAGTTATGTCTCATTTTGGTTAAGTATTTCATTTTTTATTGTCTTTCTAATTGAAGTGTTTATTTTAAAAACACTTTCGAATAGTTCGGTGCAAATTGTTAAATATTTTTATTTTATACTTGTACCAGTAAACATCTTTCTTAGTTTAAAGTTACTCTTTAAGAAGAATGAAAAGAAAGCATTACCTATTTTTAGTTTCATTGTATCATTATTATTTACAATTTTAATACTAGTATTAGCGTTAGTAGCTACGGGGAAATTCTTTTAAGGGGAGTGATAAAAGTCACTCTTCTTTTTTGTTATTGTAAGGAAATACTAAGCGGAGGATGGACAAAGAGTGCATTTACTTATGTTTGATATGATTGGAAAGCGTTAGAAGCATATTAAGAAATATAATGAGAGACAATTCATATAATAATGAAGAGAATCAGGTGTTTTACATGCAATTATGAAGCAAATGAATACGGTAAAAACGACGATATATGGTACAATACATATGGATAGTGATAGAGATAAAGGGTATATAAAATACTCATCGTTTTTTAGTAAGAGAGGGGTTATCTTATGCTATACGAGGATTTGATGACATTATTTCAAGCAGCTCCGAAAGAAGAAGGTAGAGGCGGCTGGAAATATATAATCCAGGAACGAAATGATAAATATGAAATTGTTGATGAACTGTTGAAAAATCAAATGAGTGTTGAATTGTATTTTAATGAATATGATGAGGTGAAAATCACTTTATATAAAGATGGAATGCCTATTTCTACTATGCAAAGAATTGCGATTTCAAAAGTTGAATTAGACGAAGAGGAAGAAGGAATTCAATTCGTTTTAGAACGTATGCCTAGTCGGATGATTCGGTTGCAATTAAAGCCATATTTAGCACTCGAAATGGGGCCGTACTGGGAAGTATGCGATGATTGTGAATGAACATAAAAGAAGCATCCAATAACATGGATGCTTCTTTTATGTTTTTTGAAGTTGTTTAAAAGCAATAATTGGCAGTAAAATGATGCTGACCCATCCAATTATAGGATATAGAATGTGGAGTAATTCACTGTAACCAATGTAACTAAAGCAATAACTAATTAGTAAAATGAAGAAAATAATATTGTTACTTTTCCATCCGGTGATGGATTGCATTTGTTTTGTCATTCCGAACACATTACCAACTAAAGTTGTGAACACTTCACCGAAAATGATAAGAACAAAGAAAAAGTGAAAAGTTGCATTGAATTTTCTTATGACTTCAGCCATTGGGATATTATATTGATAAAATTGATCGACTGATAAAATAGCTAAATGGCTACATAATAAAATTAAAGAAAGTCCTGCACCGCCTAAAATACCGCCCCATAAAATGGCCTTTCGATCTTTTACTTCACTGGCTAACGGGACGAGAACGCTTTGGGCGAGAGAAAGATTTAAGGCGACATATGTAATAGGACTAGTAATCCACTTCATATTCCAGCTTTCTGCAGGAATAGTGTCACTAATAGGAGTTGTACCGTGAAAAAAAGTTGTAATAGCAAGTCCGATAATAAAAATCATCATAATAGGTACGACAAGTGTATTAACTTCAAAAACCCCTTGTAATCCGCGACTACCTATAATGAGACAGGCGATCAATATAATGAAAATACCAAGTTGTCTTGGTAAACGAAGTTGCTCTTCAAATACCGCCCCAGCTCCTGATAACATAACGCTCGTTACACCAAATAATACGAGTAATAATAGTGTGTTTACAACATTGCCAAATACATCCCCAAATAAATATTTGTTAAATTCTTGCGCTGAAAATGCACCGATTTGTGATGAAAGTAACATCATCTTTGTGCCAAGCCAAATAAAAAAAAATCCACTTACACATATGCCAATTGTTCCATATAATCCGTTCACTGTAAAAAATTCAACAATTTCTCGTCCAGTAGCAAATCCAGCTCCAACGACTGTTCCAATATAAGTAGCAGCGACCTTCTTTGCTACTTGCCATTGTTGATTGTCCATGTTATCCCTCTTTCTACTACGATGAGCTTGATTTACTATTATGCATATGTATGAGCTTGGACAATTAGACGTATGAAGTGTTTGAAAACATACATGAATTAAAAGATATTAGGGAAGTATTAAAGGTGTTAAAACTTTGTTACATATGAGCCAATCGTTCGAAAGGATAGGAAATGTATGGTAACATGTAACTATGTTATTAAAAGATAAACATTATGAAATGATAAGAGGAGTGGATTGTATGAGTACGAAAACAAATGTTGTTGAAGTATTAAACAAGCAGGTAGCAAACTGGAATGTGTTATATGTGAAACTACATAATTATCACTGGTATGTGACAGGACCACACTTCTTTACGTTACATGAGAAATTTGAAGAGTTTTACAATGAAGCTGGAACAAATATTGATGAATTAGCAGAACGTATTTTAGCGCTGGAAGGTAAACCGCTAGCGACAATGAAAGAATATCTTGCAACATCTAGTGTGAGTGAAGGGACAAGCAAGGAATCTGCAGAAGAAATGGTGCAAACATTAGTGAATGATTACTCTGCACTTATTCAAGAATTAAAAGAAGGTATGGAAGTTGCTGGCGAAGCTGGTGATGAAACATCAGCAGACATGTTGTTAGCGATTCATACAACATTAGAACAACATGTATGGATGCTAAGTGCGTTCTTAAAATAAATATAAGTATATTAAGAAAAAAGTCATTGAAAAATTCGTTCAATGGCTTTTTTTGTCATTTTTCAGTTTTCTTTTATGCTATAATATAGTAAAAAGGAGGCGATGCAATGTTTCGCTTTTTCAGAACTGGAAAAGAAGAGCGTGAAATTACGAAAGATGAATTAGAACAAGCGATGGCTAAGTTTCTAGAAACGAATGCTAATATTGTTTATACAGTATTAGTAAATGATGATTATACAGTAAATTATGATTTGTTAAAGCCGTATTTACTTGCATTTCCAACAAATAGTTTTCTTATTACGAAGGAAACGCTTGAGGTATTTGAACATACAGAAGAAAATCTAAACCTAGTTAAAGAAATTGATATCGTACAAAAAGCAGTAGATCAGTACGTAACAGAAAAAGAAATGTTTCCACTTGTTGAAGGTAGTGAAGAGCGTCTTATATGCGGGATAAAATTAGGACCATATTTGAAGCGTATATTAAAAAGAGACTTATATATTTCAGAAAAACATTATTTAGTTTCAAGTAAACCGGACAGAAAAAAACAAAAGAGTGGGTAGATGTATTGAGAACAACAATAAATATATTGTTGTCTTTTTTTGTTTTCGAAAATATTGATTTTTCTGTTTATTAAACTTTATAATAAACTTATTGGACGAAGAGAAGTAATGATTAAGCATTGTTAGCGTGAGTTATATACAGTGATTACAGAATGATACAAAGGTTTGAGAAATAAATATTATAAAAGATTATGGGGGAATAGGTGTATGAAAAATAGTATGACTTACATTCAATTATTAAATGAAACGTTACATTGTTACGCAAATAAAGGGAGTTTGGAAGCGTACACTTATATAATGGAGCATGCTAAAGGTGTAGTGGGGAATAAAGCGCAAATATATAATTTTAAATATGCGTTAGCGAGTGCAGCAGGGCTTGAAGAAGAAGCGTTACAGTTAATGAAGGAAGCTATTATAGACAATGGATTTTGGTACGGAAATGAGTATTTAATTTCGGACGATGATTTAACACCACTACATAAATTTGAAGAGTTTCATAAAATGGTTCAATTATGTAAAGAAAGAGAAGAATTAGCAAAGAAAACAGAACGAGCAGACGTGAAATATTTAGACAGCAATAAAGAAGGAAAACTATTTATTGCAATGCACGGGGATCAAGAAAATATAGAAATAATAGAACCATATTGGAAATCTGTTTTGACACAAGGTTATACGTTAGCTTTACCACAATCTTCGCAAATTCAGTTTTCAGATGGATTTGTTTGGGACGATATACATAGAGGGAAAGAGGAGTTAAAAGAGCATTACGTTACGTTTATAGAAAATCATACAGTAGAAAGTGTAATAATTGGTGGTTTTTCTGCTGGCGCAAGAGTAGCTTTGTATACAATTTTACAAAAAGATATAGATGTAGATGGTTTTATTTTTGTGGCGCCGTGGCTTCCAGAGATTGAAGAATGGAATAAGTTGTTGGGAGTGCTACAGGATCAAAATATAAAGGGATATGTAGTGTGCGGGGATCAAGATGAAGATTGTTTCGAATGTACGCAGCAATTTGTACAATTATTAAGAGATAAGAATATAGAACATGAGTTTAAAGTTGTACCCCATTTAAATCATGATTATCCTAAGGATTTTGATGAACTATTAAAAGAAGCTATTGAATATATAGACGACAAAAATAATAAGTAGTAAAAAGGGAGATGCATCATAATTGATGTATCTCCCTTTTGTCATTATAAATGAAAAGCATTTGCTAGTAAGCGATAAGAATTCAATTTATCTTCAAATCGATGAGTAATTGTGACAATCATAAATTCATCAGTATTGTACGCTTTGCTTAAGTTTACGATTTGTTCTTTCACAGAAGATGGATCACCGACGATCATACGTTGACGATTTTCTTTTATACGGAATAAATCATAAGCGCTGTATGAATAATTTTGTGCAGTTTCGATAGAAGGAGTACCAGTTGTACGCTTTCCTTGTTCTAGTAATAAGATTGATAAATCTAAACTAGAAGCAATTTTTTCCGCCTCTTCATTCGTTTCTCCGCAAATAACAAAAATAGAGACGATTGATTTTGGTTTATCTCCTAAATAAGAAGGTTGGAACTGTTCTTGATAAGCATTCATTACTTCAGGGCCACCGTATCCGTTAATGAACTGTGCGAATGCAAAAGAAGCACCTTGTTTTGCGGCAATCATTGCACTCTCTCCGCTAGAACCAAGCATCCACATCTCGGGAGATGTTGGAATGACAGGAGTAGCCTTTAAATTTGCATAATGATGGTTTTCTGGTACTTGATCATGTAAGTACATTGCAACATCTGCAATTTGTTCTGGGTATTGATCAAGTGAGACCATTTTGCCTTCTTGAAGTGCGCGAGTTGCAATTGGCATACCACCAGGTGCTCTGCCGACACCAAGATCAATACGATTTGGATAAAGCGCTTCTAAAACGCGGAAATTCTCAGCAACTTTATAAGGGCTATAGTGCGGTAACATAACGCCACCTGAACCAACTCTCATACGATCCGTTTTTGCTGCAATATGAGAAATAAGTATTTCAGGGCTTGAACCAGCAAGGCTGATGGAATTATGATGCTCAGATACCCAAAAACGTGTGAATCCTAATTTTTCAACTTCTTGTGCAAGTGTAACTGTATGTGAAAAAGCTTGGGCTGCTGTACTACCATCTGAAATAGGGGATTGGTCTAACACACTTAATTTAATCATAGAATATACCTCGCAATCTTAATGTACATCCTATTATATATTTACTTACGAAAAATGCGTAATAAAATGCTCAAAATAAAAAGTGGATAAACCACCTATCCACTTTTAACGAGGAAAGCCTCGTTCATAATGATTCATTTCGGCTAAATTTAATATATATTCGTAGTTATCAATCTCAAGTTTTAGTTGTTCACGCTCTTTTTTAGATAGTTGTTTACTACTAAGTTTGTTGCATAGTTGTTGTTTCTTTCCTTCTAAATACTTCTTTGTAGCGTTGTAGTCGTAAGTTTGTTTCATTTTCAACCACTCCTTCTTTACCGTTGCTATATTATACGTAGCGTGATGAGGTGTGAAAGCTAACTCTTATGTACTTTTAGTGAATATTCCACTTGCTATGTTGTTATGTTTATAGGAATTTATGAATAAAATGCACTAAACCACTAATGCCCATTTTATCCCGCATTAACGGGCAGTAAAACTCCCACCTCAAAATTCGGCTGGAGCAAAGAAGTTAGGTGGGAGATTAACTGTCCATAAAAGCCCGATTGGTTCAACTAATAATCAGTGGGGGAAGTACCCCCACTGATTATAGTTTCACTTTATGAAGTAAGGGGTGGAATTGTGCAGAAAAATATAATGTATAACACTGAGATGGATGAAGTGTTGAAAGTTATAAATAAAGGATTAAAGAAGACGACGAACCCGAAGCAAATTATTGTAGTAGGCGCAGGCATGGCTGGGTTGGTTTCGGCATCTTTATTAAAAGATGCAGGACATGAAGTGAAGATTTTTGAAGCAAACAACCGGATAGGTGGCCGCATAGAAACAGTTAGAATGGAAGATACCGGATTATATTTAGATGTAGGAGCAATGAGAATTCCGTATTCGCACACATTAACGATGGCATATATAAGAAAATTTGGGCTACAGGTGAGCCCATTTATTAATAGGAATGAGACTGATATCATTTTCGTAAATGGCCGGAAAACGACATTAAAACAATACGAAAAAGATCCAAGTATATTAAAGTATCCTGTAGAAATGAATGAGGTCGGGAAAACGTCTGAGGAGCTATTATTGCTAGCGGTACAGCCCATTATAAATTTTATAAAAAAGAACCCAGAGAAAAATTGGGATGTTGTAGTAAAGGATTTTGGGAGGTACTCTACAGGACAATTTTTAAAGTATCATCCTTATCAATATAATACTTACTTTTCACCAGTAACGATTGAGATGATCGGTGTTCTATTAGATTTAGAAGGTTTTTTAGAAAGGTCATTTGTTGAGACGTTACGCTTTTTATATATTATGCAAGAGGAGAGTGGATTTTGTGAAATTGTAGGAGGAAATGATAGATTACCAAAGTCCTTTTTACCACAATTAGAAGGAAATATTATATATAATCAAAAATTAATGAAGCTACATCAGCATGATAATGGTGTGACAGCTTTTTATCGAAACGAGGAAACTTTTGAATATAGTAGTATTACAGGGGATTTAGTTATTATTACAATTCCATTTTCGACAATGCGCTTTGTGGAAGTAGATCCATTTGATTCTATATCTCATGAAAAATGGAAAGCAATTCGTGAATTGCATTATATGCCAGCGACAAAAATAGGAATTCAATTTAAAAGTCGATTTTGGGAAGAACAAGGACAGTTAGGTGGCAGGATTATAACGGATTTACCAATTCGTTACGCCTATTATCCAAGTCACGGAATTGGAGAAAAAGGACCTGCTATGATGTTAGGCAGCTATACATGGTCTTATGATGCGTTGTTATGGGGTGGGTTATCAAAAGGTGATCGTATTTATTACACACTACAAAATTTAGCGACAATATTAGGCGGTCAAGTATATGATGAGTTCATGTCTGGCATATCAAAAAGTTGGACATTGGATCCATATGCACTTGGAGGGTTTGCGCTATTTCAGGCAGGGCAAGAATCCGAGCTACAACCAGCGATTATAAAACCAGAGGGGAGATTATATTTTGCAGGTGATCATACAACGTTATATCACGGATGGATACAAGGTGCAATTGAATCTGGAGTTCGTGTAGCGGTAGAGGTAAATGATTAAAATGTGTAAAATTCAGAAATTTCTTTACTGTATGGTTTGAGATGGATATTATTATATATAAAAGAATTAAAAGGAGTGTTGAAAGTGAATCCGTTATTATTCGATTTTCCTTCTGAATTTTATACTGATAGGCTATTTATTCGAATGCCGAAACCGGGTGACGGTAAAGCTGTATACGATGCAATTCAAGCTTCTATGAAAGAATTAAAACCTTGGATGGTTTTTGCACAAAAAGAGCAAACAGAGGAAGAAGTAGAAGTGAGCATTAGAAAATCGCATATTCAATTTTTGCAGCGTGAGGATTTAAGATTACTAGTTTTTTCGAAAGAAACAGGTGAATTTATTGCATCAGCTGGATTGCATCGTATTAATTGGGATATACCTCAATTTGAAATTGGGTATTGGATTGATTCAAGGTTTAGTGGAAAGGGTTATATGGTAGAGGCTGCAAAGGGTATAACGGATTATGCTTTTTCTGAGCTGAAAGCAAACCGCGTAGAAATTCGATGTGATTCTTTAAATAAGAAGAGTAGAGCGATACCTGAGAAATTAGGATTTAAGTTAGAAGGTACATTGGAAAGTGCGAGTGTAGCGGTAGATGGAAATGGATTAAGGGATATGTGTGTATTTGCCATGACTAGAAATACATATGAAAAAGAAGAGCTGTAAAGAAACAGCTCTTCTTTTTGTGTATTATGGTACAGGATGTCCATTAGAGCTTTCGAAAATTGTAAACCATTGTTGACGATCTAAATTAACTTTTGTAGCAAGAGCGGCTGTTTTAACACGATCTAGTTTACCAGATCCAACGATTGGCATCATGTTAGCTGGATGAGCAAGCAGCCATGCATACATAACTGTATCGATGCTAGTAACATCTAGTTCAGTGGCAACCTTTTGTAACGTTTCACGTACACGTACGGCACGTTCTGATTGACCAGTAAAGATTTCTCCGCCAGCAAGAGGCGACCAAATCATAGGATTGATTCGCTTTTCTTGGCATAAATCAATTGTCCCTTTTTCGAAATGTTCAAGCTGCATCGCAGATACTTCAATTTGATTTGTAATGAGCGGAAAATCTAAATAAGAACTTAACATATTAAACTGTGAAGGTAAAAAGTTAGATACACCGAAGTGACGGACTTTTCCTTCTTGCTTTAAGCGTGAGAACGCTTCTGCTACTTCATTTGGATCCATAAATGGATCAGGGCGATGAATGAGCAGTACATCAATATAATCTGTATGTAAGTTTTGTAATGAGTCTTCCGCGCTTTTTATTATATGTTCAGCACTCGTATTGTAGTGCGCAACATATCGCTCTGGAAATTTTGGTGATGGGGGAGCGATTCCACATTTTGTGATAATTTGCATGTCTTCGCGTAAGGAAGGCTTGAGTTGTAATGCTTCTCCAAATAATCCTTCACACGTATATCCGCCATAAATATCAGCATGATCGAAAGTAGTAATTCCCATATCCATACAAGCTTCCATAAAAGAAAGTAACTCTTGCTTTGGCATATTCCATTCTGCTAAACGCCAAAAACCTTGAATAATACGAGAAAATTCTAGTGTTTCGGCCATTTGAACTCGTTCCATTATAAGTACCTCCTTGATGAATGAATCATTTTTTGAAAAGGCTTTCTTGCTACATATTATTATATAGTTACAGTGTCGTACATACAATAAATATGTTTTGCTACAAAAACGATTTTCTCTATATGCTATAATGTAAAAACATATAGCTATAAGGAGATGTACGAAATGATTCCAGTAACAATATTAACTGGTTTTCTTGGATCAGGGAAAACGACATTATTAAATCGCATTTTATCAGAAAATCACGGTCATAAATTAGCAGTGATTGTAAATGAAATAGGGCAAATTGGTATTGATAATCAGCTGATTATGAATGTCGAAGAAGAGATTATGGAGATGACGAATGGATGTTTATGTTGTACTGTACGTGAAGATTTACTAGTCGCTTTAAAACAATTACTGGACGTAAAAGCAGAAGGTAAAATGGAATTTGATGGATTAGTAATTGAAACGACTGGTCTTGCAAATCCAGGTCCAATTATTCAAACATTCTTTTTAGATCCTGTGATTCAATCTGCATACCAAATTAACGGCGTTGTAACAGTAGTAGATAGTTATCATATACATAAACATTTTGAAAAAGGACTAGAAGCAAAGGAACAAATTGCATTTGCTGATGTCGTTTTAGTAAATAAATTAGATTTAGTGGATGAAAGTGAAAAGGAAAATCTATTGCAGGAACTGCAAGGTATTAACCCTACTGCAAAGTTAATCGAGGCGACTAACTGTGATGTAGATATTCCATCGTTACTACAAATTCAAACGTTTAAAACGAAAGATACGTTACAAATTTATCCTCATAAAGAGCATAATCATCTAGAAGGCGTAAAGTCGTTTGTACTACGCGAAGAGCGACCGTTAGATTTACAAAAACTAAATGAGTGGATGTCAGCTGTCGTTCAAGAGCTAGGGGAGTATTTATATCGCTACAAAGGAATTTTATCGATTGATGGAGTAGATAAACGTATCGTTTTCCAAGGTGTGCATACACTGTTTGCTGCATCATATGATAGAGAGTGGCAAGAGGGCGAAGAACGAGTAAGTGAAGTTGTGTTTATCGGAAAAGATATTAATAAAGAATGGTTCCAAGAACATTTCGGGGAGTGTGTGAAATAAGTCTGCATATAGTGCAGGCTTATTTTTTTTTAACTAAGTATTTTGTAGAAAAATGCTAGATTGCAAAAAACGAAGGATAATAAAAAGCCTGTTTTCACAGGCTTGTATGTTCATCTAATAGTAACTCCATTACAACACCTACAACTGGACCTTCGTCATCAATATCACCATTTAAACGGAAACCAAATGACTCGTATAATCCCATTGCGAGTTTGTTGTCTGGATGTAAACTTAAATAAATTATTTTACATTTAAATTTATCTTGTAAGAATTGAATGAGTATGCGAAGGAAACGTTTTGCATATCCTTTTCCTTGATATTGCTCGTCAATCATAAAGCGATCTAACCACACACTTTTACGTTTTTCCCAATACCATCCATACATTGCGTACCCTACAAGTGTTTCTCCATCATATAAACCTACTGACGTTCCGTTTCCCTCATATAATGATTCTGCTAGAGAAAACGCATTGCTTTCAATAAATTGCTGCTGGTCTTTTGTGACGTTTAAAGCAGCTACCGAACGCCAATTTTTTGCTGTTACTTCACAAATGTGAAGAGTCATAATTCCAACTCACCTTCTAAATTAATATAGCTTAAAAGCTAATATGGATAATTTTACTTGTTATTTTGGTCAAGTCAAGTAAGTACAAATAAAAAAGAAGCTGAATGACATATTCAGCTTCTTTTAAAAATTTGATTAGTTAGTAGCTTCTTTTAATGTATTTACGTTTTCTTCCATTAAAGTGAAATAATCTTTATTGCTCTTCGCATCATCTTCAGAAATAGTAGCAAGATGATTTAAGCGTAAAATTTTTGTACCCGTCTCTTTTTGAATTACGGACGCTACCTTTGGTGTAGAGAATGTTTCAAATAAAATATATTGTAGATTATGTTCTTTTACTGTTTTTGTAATGTCAGCAAGCTGTTTTTGAGATGGTTCATCAGAAGCTGAAATACCAGCGATAGCAATTTGTTTCAGGCCATAGCGTTGTTCCCAGTATCCATAAGCCGCATGAGAAACTAAAATGTCTTTCGTTTTTGCATTCGCAACAGCTGCTTTAAATTGATCATCTAAATCAGTAAATTTTGTTTGAAGTGCTGCGAAGTTTTTTTCGAACTCTTGTTTATGATCAGGCTGTAATTCTACAAGTGCATTTTTAATTTTTTCTGCCTGTTTCATTGCTAGAGTAGGGTCTAACCAAATGTGTGGGTCTTTATCGTGATGATGTTCATCCTCTTTATGGCCGTCTCCGTGTTCATGATGCTCTTCTTCAGTAGAAGTACGCAGTTCAATACCTTTTGATGCATTTACAATTTTAACATTTTCTTTTTGTAATGCTTTTTCCATTTTTTCAGCAAATGGTTCTAATTCAGCACCGTTATAAACGAATAAATCCGCTTTTGCAACTTGTACTGTTTGTTTTTGACTTGGTTCAAATGTATGTGAATCTGCACCAGGTGGGTAAATCGCTTCAACAGTTACATAGTCGCCACCAATTTTTTTTGCAAAATCTGCAAGAGGAAAAATAGTAGTATAAACAGTTAGCTTTCCGTCTTTCTTGGCATTACCTTCTTTTTTATTTGAGCAGCCAGTAAAAATTAAAGTGAAAATAAGTAAGAATGAAAATATAGTCAATCTTTTAGGCATGAAGTTCTCCTCTTTTCTTTTTTTACGGATATATTTTCCCCAATTATAGAAGAAAAATATCATTTTAATACAAAACGGAATAATTACGTTTTAGTTTGCGAACTTAGTATAATACATCTTTTATAAAGTTGCAATAAATAATAATCATTCCGATTTGTTTTTGTTATAAAGTTGTCAAATTTGGATGTATTATTTTTAGGAATGCATGCATATGTGACAACGCTACGTTCATATATTTGAAAGGAGGGTGCAGAGGGGGATGAGTGTTTGGGTTACTTAATGGAAGCTATTTTATTGATATTAGCGGTAGTATTACCATTAGCATTAGTCTTAATTTTTTTAAGAAGATTAATAAGTAATTTAGGAGATGCATCAACAGTAACAAAATTGCGAGAGAAAGATGAGAAAAAAGAGTGAGTAAAGCACTATGCGTACGCATAGTGCTTTACTTGTGGTAAAATGAGAGAAGGAAACTCCTAAAAGTTGTATTTTACTGAAGGAGAGAAAAGTAAAATAAGAGGTATATGCATATATGAATAAGCGAACAGCGTTAGTACTTGGTGCAAGTGGTTTAGTTGGACAAGAGATAACGCGTCTATTACTTGAATCAGATTACTACGATTCGGTTACTATTTTTGTAAGGGAACCAATGCAATGGCAACATGAAAAGTTACAGCAAAAACAAATAGATTTTTCGGTGTTAGAGGAATATAAAGAGTTTTTTGCTGTAGATGACGTATTTAGTTGTCTAGGAACAACAATCAAAAAAGCAAAAACAAAGGCAAATTTCAAAAAGGTAGATTATGAATATACGTTACGAGCTGCTTGTTTAGCTGAAAAACAAGGGGTACAAAATTTCCTTGTTGTGTCTTCAATGGGAGCAAAACCTAAATCGTTTTTCTTTTATTCGCAAGTTAAAGGGAGAATGGAAGAGGAATTACAAAAGTTAGTCATTGGTGGTATTCATATTTTTAGGCCATCTCTATTAGTAGGAAATCGACAAGAATTTCGTTTCGGTGAACGAATGGCTGAAAAGTTATCTCGTATCATTCCTTTTATATTTAAAGGGGCTTTCAAAAAGTATAAACCAATTTCAGCGAAAGATGTGGCGAAAGGGATGTATATCACTGCATTGAGAGAAGAAACGGGTATTTATATTTATAACTCAAATGAAATTACAACGATAGAATAAAAAACGAGAAAAATGGCATGTATTAAAAATCAAGTTTGAATCTTGAATGAATAGTAAATACATGTAGTTTAGCAATTATAAGAAAGTAAAAAAGGAGTGGGGAGCCCACTCCTTTTTTACGATAATTTATTATGCAAATCGCATTTTTATCCCGCTATTTGTGGACAGCAAAACCCCCGCGGATTAAAGTTTCACTTTATACGTCTCCAACACTCTTGATCTTGTACGACAAGTGACCTCGTTTATTGCAATGCTATTTTTAGAGCCGTATTATACTAACGGATGATTTCGTGTTATAAGAATGTTTCACCTCGTTTGAAAATATACTACTATCATATATCCATTGTTTGTAATGCCAATAAATCAAATAGAATATACTTTCTATTTGGAAATAATTTGTTTTTATATCTGTTTGAGTAAAATCTGAAGGGAATTGGGTTCCGAAGATATAAAAGTCCTATATGTACTACTCCGTATTTTGGGGAGATTTGCAAAAGGAGGATATAAGAATGAGTAAAAAAGCAATGTTGCAAAATGGAATTAAGCAAGTGTTTTACGAAGAAGAATGGTATCCACCTTTATCAGACGCGTTAAAGGACCTTACTGCTGCGCAAGCATGTTGGCAACCAGAAGGAGAGGCTAGTAATACGATTTGGGAAAATGTAAACCATTTACTTATCTTTAAAGAACGCTTACTTGCCCGCTTGCATCAAGATGAAACATTTGTGGCGCCACAAAATAATGATGAAACGTTTGTCCAAGGTGGACGTAATGATGAGGGGGCTTGGCAACAAACAGTGTTGCGAACAATTAAAGTGCATGATGCCTTACAATCTGCATTAATATCCCTTCAAGAAGCAGAACTTAATCAATTAACTCCTTCTCTACCAATTTGGCAACAATATATGAACATCCTTTTGCACGATGCTTATCATACAGGACAAATTGTACAACTTCGCAAGCTTCAAGGTTCATGGCCAGCGCATCGTTCTTATTTGTAAATGATACTTAAAATTGTTGGAGTTTCAAACTAAACAAACGAATTAATATGTAGAATACTACTATATCAAAAAACAATTTCTCACTTAATCTGAGAAATTGTTTTTTTTTTCGTAATCACGATTGTGGAATTCGATTTTTAACCCTGTCACATATTCAGAAAGGGAGATCAATACATAAAAAAATAGGTGTATTGATCTCCCTTAAAACGATATTATGAAATAACATACGTTATCTTATAGTATATTTTTTATTCCTCTAGATTCAGTAGTACATATTATTCTCGGTTTTATTTATTCGTATGGATTTTCCCCGGTGCTCGTTTGTATTGATACGGTTCTTCTAACTCAAAGCTAAGTTCATTGGCGGCTATTCTTGGGAAGTAAGGATTGCGAAGTAACTCACGTCCGATAAAAATTAAATCTGCTTCGTTATTATTTAAAATTTGTTCTGCCTGTACTCCAGTCGTAATCAAACCAACAGCCCCAGTTGCAATGTTAGCATGTTCTTTAATATGTTTAGCATATTGCACTTGATACCCGGGATATACATCGATGTGTGCCGGAACAACAGCTCCAGAACTACAATCAATTAAATCTACTCCTTGTTCTTTCATCCAGTTTGTATATGGAACGTAATCTTGAACCGTTAAACCGTCAGGATGATAATCGTTTGCTGAAATACGAACAAATAACGGTCCGTTCCAAACTTCATTTATTGAGTCAATGATTTCACGTAAGAAACGATAGCGATTTTCAGGTGAACCTCCATATTCATCAGTCCGTTTATTAGAAAGTGGAGAAAGAAATTCATTAATAAGATAACCGTGAGCGCCGTGTATTTCAATAACGTCAAATCCAGCTTGTTTGGATCGTATTGCAGCCTCTTGAAAAGCTAATATGGTCTTTTTTATTTGCTGTATACTCATTTCTACTGGGATTTTCATAGTTTCATTAAACGGAATTGCGGATGGAGCGAGAGCATCCGTTTCTAATTCAGCTTTTCTTCCGGCGTGAGCAAGTTGAATGGCGGCTTTTGCGCCGTTATCATGTATAAAAGTTGTCGTTTTATGTAAGCCTTCAATTAAACTGTCATCCCAAATACCTAAGTCTTTATTAGAAATTCGCCCTTCAGGTAACACGGCTGTTGCTTCAATCATTACTAAACCAACTTGACCGGCAGCTCTTGTTCCATAATGAATGAGATGGAAATTAGTTACTTGGCCATCCTCGTTATCTGCTGAATACATGCGCATAGGTGACATAACGATACGGTTTTTTAATGTAACGTCCTTAATTGTATAAGGTGAAAAAAGTTCGGAATGCATCAAATAGCCTCCTTGATCGAATTTTCTTACATTGTATCATTCTCTTTTTTGTTTCTCTAATAAAACGCTTATACGAAAAATTTTGTCTATTCGTGTTACAATAATTAATATGAATTGAATTGGAGGATGACATATGTACCAGGCTTATTATGAAAGTGAATTAGGCTTGCTGGAAATTACAGCGAACGATAAAGGAATTACGTCTGTTATATTTGTTGATGAGAGACAAGAAGAACATAAAAATGAAATAATAGATCAATGTATAAATGAGCTAGATGAATATTTTAAGTGGAAAAGAAAAGAGTTCACAGTCCCGCTGTCTGCTGAGGGAACAGTATTTCAAAAAAATGTATGGGATGCGCTTTATACTATTCCTTATGGTGTAAGTGCTTCATATTTAGATATTGCAGAGAAGGTCGGAAATACGAAAGCTGTACGAGCAATAGGAGGAGCAAATAGTCGTAATCCAATTTCAATAATCGTTCCATGTCACCGTGTAATAGGGAAGAGTGGAAAGCTTGTTGGATATGCTGGTGGTTTATGGAGAAAAGAGTGGTTATTAAAACACGAAGGTATTTTGAAATGACGTATGGATGGGAAGAGGGATTGTTTTGAAATGTATAAATTGTGGAAAACCTTGCGAGGAGGAACAGTTAAATTGTGCAAGTTGTCAGCGAAACTTGGATAATGAACAAGATGAAGGTAGCTCGTTAATAGATAAAGAATTAGAAGTATATGTAGGGAGACAATATCCGTATTACAAAAGGAAATGGGAGCTTGAGAATAAGCGGATTGCTAGGTGGAGCTGGAATGGTTGGGCTGCTATTTTCAATATAGGTTGGCTAGGATATCGTAAGTATTATGTACCAGCTGCTTTATTTATGTTGTTATTAGTAGCGTGTGATGCATTTTCGTATTATATGGGATTTAATGTAGCGTTGCCAATCATTAATATGGTACCTCTTACGTTTTTATTACTTATTTTTATTTTGTTTGGAATGGGGATTTTTGCAAATGGATTATACTATCAATTTGCGGAAAGACGTATATATCGAATAAAAGCAAGAGAAATAAAAAATGAATCAGTTGCAAACTATCTCATCCATGATAGTGGCGGAACGAGCAAAATGGGAGCGACAATTGTTACTATTTTAGCAGTTGCTAGCATATTTTTTAGCCATTTCTTTTTTCCGACTGATCGAGACGTTATTCAAAAAGTTCGTACAAGCTCGCTTTATGAATATCCTTTCTTTTCAATAGGTGAATCCTTCGAAAATTATTTTCAAAATTCAGGTTGGATATATTATCGTGGAACGGAAGGGTTAGAATTAGTAGAATTCCAAGGATATAACGCCGGAACGCCAAGACAAAAGGTGACGATTCAATTTGTTGTCGATTATAAATTGGGTGAAGTGGAACCATACTCACTTATGGTTAATGGTGAATCTAAAACTGAAGAAGAGTTTTTGAAGATGATGGACGAAATATTTAAGGTTCAAAATCCATTTGATATAGAGGATGGATTACAAGTAAATGCTATTCAAGAAAGCGGCTGGAAAGAAATTTCCGATCGCTTTTTTCTATGTTTGTTAAAATAAATATTTAAAATAATCAGAATCTTTTGTATAATGAAATATATTATATAGGATTTAACTTATACATATAGATTGGGGGAAGGAAGAATGAAGAGAAAGACAACAACAATTGCTGCACTTGCGTTAACGACGAGTGTACTGGTTGCAGGATGTGGGAATGGTGAGAAGGCTTCGACAACGAAGAAAGAATCGAATAAGGGGATGGCAGATAAACAAGTTTTAAATTTGCTAGAAACAGCTGAAATTCCTTCAATGGATACATCTAAATCAACGGATTCTGTATCTTTCCGTGTATTTGTAAATGCAATGGAAGGTTTATATCGTCTAGATAAAGATAATAAACCAACACCAGGCATGGCAAAAGATGTGAAGATTAGTGAAGATAAAAAGACATATACATTTGAATTACGTGATGCGAAATGGTCAAATGGTGATCCAGTTCGAGCACAAGATTTTGTATATGCATGGCAACGTACATTAGATAAAGCAATAGCGGCAGAATATGCATTCATTTTATTTGATGTGAAAAATGCACAGAAAGTAAATAAAGGAGAATTACCATCAGATCAATTGGGTGTTAAAGCGAAGGATGATAAAACGTTAGTAGTAGAATTAGAGCAACCAGCACCTTATTTTCTTGAACTTACGTCCTTTCCTACATTTTTCCCATTAAATGAAAAATATGTGAAAGGACAAGGAGATAAATACGGATTAGAAGCAGATAAATTATTATATAATGGACCATTTACAATGAGTCAATGGAAACATGAACAAAATTATCAGTTGAAGAAAAACCCTAATTATTGGGATAAAGATACTGTAAAGTTAGACGAAATTAATGTAAGTATTGTGAAGGAAACAAGCACGGGAGTAAATTTATATGATAGTGATCAAGCAGATCGAGTTATTTTAACTTCTGAATTTGTTGATAAATATAAAAAGAATAAGCCAGATGAATTTAAAACGAAGTTAGATCCACGTATGTATTTCTTGCGTTTTAACCAAAAAAATGCAACATTTAAAAACCAAAAAGTACGTGAAGCGATTGATTTAGCATACGATAAAAAAGGAATTGCTGATGTTATTTTAAATGACGGTTCATTGCCAGCATATTTCTTAGTACCTGAAAAATTCACGACAGGTCCAGATGGAAAAGACTTCCGCTCTGTAAATAAAAACTTCCGTGATAGTAAAGATAATGCAGAGAAAGCAAAAAAATTATGGGAAGAAGCAAAGAAAGAGCTTGGTCAAGATACAATTACGGTTGAATTACTAAACGATGATAACGGTAGCCGTAAAAAAGTAGGCGACTTTATTAAAGAAGAACTAGAGAAAAACTTGCCTGGTATTAAAGTGAATTTGAAACAGCAACCATACAAGCAGAAGCTAGATTTAGAAAAGAAATTCCAATATGAATTCTCATTATCTGCATGGAGCCCTGATTATCCGGATCCAATGACTTATATTGATATGTTTGTTACTGGAAGCTCATTTAATGAAATGGATTATTCTAATCCGAAGTATGATGATTTAGTAGCGAAATCAAAAGGAGAGCTATTAAAAGATGATAAAGCACGCTGGAATGCACTTGCGGAAGCTGAAAAAATCTTAATTGGTCAAGATGCAGCAATTTCTCCTACGTACCAACAAAGTACAGCTTATTTAGAGAAGCCATTTGTAAAAGGTATTGCTAATCATACGTTTGGTGGGGACTTCAGTTATAAATGGGCATATATTACAAAAAAATAGTACAATAAAAGATGGGTGAATATTCGCTCATCTTTTATTGTATAAGGAGGAATTATAGTTGTTAAGGGGAATCAATCATATTTGTTTTTCGGTATCTAATTTAGAAAACTCTATTATGTTTTATGAAAAAGTATTAGAAGGAGAATTATTAGTTAAAGGGAGGAAATTGGCGTATTTTAACATATGTGGAGTATGGATAGCGCTTAATGAAGAGACACATATTCCGAGAAATGAGATTCATCAATCGTATACGCACATTGCATTTTCTGTTGAACAAGAAGACTTTAAATGTCTAATACAGCGATTAGAAGAAAATGATGTTCATATTTTACAAGGAAGAGAACGTGATATAAGAGATTGCGAATCTATATACTTTGTTGATCCTGACGGTCATAAATTTGAGTTTCACTCAGGGACACTGCAAGACCGACTTAATTATTATAGGGAAGATAAACCTCATATGACATTTTACTAAGGGGAGAAGAAGTTGCATGCGCTAGTAATTGGTGGAACAGGAATGCTAAAGAGAGTTTCTATGTGGCTTTGTGAGCAAGGATTTCATGTTTCTATTATTGGACGAGATGAAGTGAAATTAGAAAATGTTAAGCGAGAGAGTGCTGCGCCAGAAAGTATCACATGTCTTCCGTTAGATTATCATAATGACGACGATGTAAAGCTAGCTATTAAAAGCACAATTGTGCAGAATGGCCCAATAACATTAGTTGTCGCATGGGTACACGCAAGTGCGAAGGATACGTTGTCATTCATTTGTAGAGAAGTGGATTTGTCGTCTGAAACATACAACGTTTTTCATATTTTAGGTAGTAAAGCGTCGCGTATACCCGCACAAAAAATAGGTGGTACACGATGTAGTTATCATAGAATTATATTAGGTTTTATATTAGAAGATACATATGCAAGATGGCTTACTCATGAAGAGATATCAGATGGGGTAATAAAGGGGATTGATAGTAAATACGTTGAATGGGTTGTAGGACGAGTAGAACCGTGGGAATTGCGGCCAAAATGGTAAGGGGGAATGTGAAATGAAAACAACTGTATATGTAACAAGGCACGGTGAGACGGAATGGAATGTATCGAAACGAATGCAAGGCCGGAAAAATTCTGCTTTAACTGAAAATGGTATGTTACAAGCTAAGCAATTAGGAGAGCGAATGAAAGATTTATCTATCCATGCGATCTATAGTAGTCCAAGTGAAAGAACCCTACATACTGCAGAGTTAATAAAGGGCGAACGTGATATACCGATAATAGCGGATGAGCATTTTTATGAAATTAACATGGGTGAATGGGAAGGACAGACAATCGATGATATAGAAAGGCAATACCCAGACGAAATACAATTGTTTTGGTATGAGCCACATCTTTTCCAGTCAACATCGGGAGAAAATTTTGAGGTTGTTCATAAAAGGGTAATTGATGGGATACAACTTCTTTTAGAAAAGCATAAAGGAGAAAGTATATTAATTGTTTCCCATGCGGCAGCGGCAAAACTACTTGTAGGATATTTTGCGGGTATTGAAATAGAAAATGTGTGGAATGATCCATTTATGCATAGTGCTAGTCTAAGTATAATAGAATTTGAAGGAGATAAAGGTGAAGTGAAGCAATTTGCAGATATAAGTCATTTTCAATGAACGTAAAAAAGGCCGCAAAACGGCCTTTTTTGTAGGCATAAAAACTAGCAATTACGTTTTTTATACCAGAAGTGATCGAATTTCTTGTTTTTGCAAGATGGGAATTTATGTCCGCCTTTGCAATCATTCCATTTGTGCCCGTCATCGTGACAGTCTTTACCATGATCACAATCATCATCGCAAGATCTACCGTGTCCGTGAGGGAAGAATTCACATTTTTTACAGAAACTGCGTTTTGTCCAGAAAAATTTCTTTTCAAAGCGTATGCATTTTGTAACGAAAGTACAATGCTTTCTGCGAGTACGTTTTGTAACTAAAACGCATTCTTTTCTACGTGTTACTTTCGTAACGAACGTCCATTTTTGAACGCGTACACGAGTACATTTCGTAACAAATGTCCATTTTTTTACATGCGTACATTTTGTAACGAACGTACAATGTTTTACGCGAGTACATCTTGTTCTTGGACATTTACCCCCAGTTGTACATTTACATCCAGTTGTACATTTATGATGAGAGAATTTATCATCATCGCATTCAAAAGTACTTGGATCTTGATGTAAGAAATCCTCCATCCCAGCACTTTTGATTTCTTCAACCGCTTTTCTAATATCACGTTTCATAGAAATCCTCCTTATCATGTATTAAGTTGAAAAGGTATTCTTTTTCCTTAACATGATATGAGATATGACGTCTTTCTGAACAGGACAAGAGTGTAATTTTATATAAATGGATGATAGCGGATGTATGGACAAGACAAGGTGCATACATTGAATGAAGAGAACTGAGAAGGGATGAGAAAATATGCTACCTTCATATGATTTTTTTATTCATCCAATGTACTTAGTGGAATTAAAAAAAGACATTTGGTCAGATAGTCCAGTGCCGGCAAAATTAACTTATGGAAAAAAGAAGTATGATATTGATATCGTATACCGGGGTGCTCATATTCGTGAATTTGAGAAAAAGTCTTATCATGTTATGTTTTATAAACCGAAAAAATTTCAAGGTGCGAAAGAGATTCATTTAAATTCTGAGTTTATGGATCCGTCTCTCATACGAAATAAATTATCTTTAGATTTTTTTCATGATATTGGTGTACTTTCACCAAAATCACAACATGTATTTATAAAAATTAATGGTCAAATTCAAGGTGTATATTTACAGTTAGAATCAGTTGATGAAAACTTTTTGAAAAATAGAGGATTACCAAGTGGTTCTATTTATTATGCGATAGATGATGATGCGAATTTTTCTTTAATGAGTGAGAGAGATAAAGATGTTAAGACTGAGCTCTTTGCGGGTTATGAATTTAAATATTCGAATAAAAATAGTGAAGAACAGCTGAGTGAATTTGTATTTCAAGCGAATGCTTTGTCGAGGGAAGCTTATGAAAAAGAAATTGGAAAGTTTTTGCATGTTGATAAATATTTACGATGGTTAGCTGGCGTTATTTTTACACAAAACTTTGATGGTTTCGTTCATAACTATGCACTATATCATAACGATGAAACAAATTTATTTGAAGTGATACCGTGGGATTATGATGCAACTTGGGGGCGAGATGTACAAGGGAGACCACTTAATCATGAGTATATTCGCATTCAAGGCTATAACACGTTAAGTGCAAGATTGTTAGATATACCTGTATTTAGAAAGCAATACCGAAGTATTTTGGAAGAAATATTAGAAGAACAATTTACCGTTTCGTTTATGATGCCGAAAGTTGAAAGTTTGTGTGAATCGATTCGTCCATATTTAATACAAGATCCATATATGAAAGAAAAATTAGAAACATTTGATCAAGAAGCTGATATAATCGATGAATATATAAATAAAAGAAGAAAGTATATACAAGACCACTTACATGAATTGGATTAATTTTGAAAGAGATTGGAACATTATCAATCTCTTTTTTTGTATAATAAAGATGTATCAACAAAACTGACTTACTATTCACTTAAAAGAGTATGGGGGATGTGGAAACATGACGGTAAAATGGATTGATTGGGTAAAACAAATACAAGCTATAGCTCAAGCGGGTTTAACGTATTCTAAAGATGTGTATGATATAGAGCGTTTCCAACAATTACGGGATATTTCCATTTCAATGATGTCACATTACACAAAGACAGATTGGGAAATAGTAGAGAAGTTATTTGCAAGTGAGACAGGCTATCAAACACCCAAAGTTGATATAAGAGCAGTCATTTTTCAAAATGAAAAACTATTATTTGTGAAAGAAAAAAGTGATGGGAAATGGGCATTGCCAGGTGGATGGGCCGATATCGGTTATACGCCAACAGAAGTAGCAGCAAAAGAAGTTTTAGAGGAGACGGGTTATGAAGTAGATGATTTTAAGCTACTCGCTATATTTGATAAAGAAAAACATCAACCATCTCCTTCAGCAACACACGTATATAAAATTTTTATTAGCTGTAAGATTATTGGTGGCGAAAAGAAAACTAGTATTGAAACAGAAGATGTGGAGTTTTTTGGTGAGAATGAATTGCCTAATTTATCGATTGCTAGAAATACAGAAGAGCAAATTAAAGAAATGTTTGCCTACATGAAAGAACCTCAAAAAGAAACATTAATAGATTAATTATGCTTATGCCGATAATATTGTTGAAATGAAGATATTGGCATAATGCGACCTTTATGTAATAATGGGATGGTATGTTAAGAAAAAAGGAGATAGAAAATAAAATGTTAGCAAGCATAATAGATCAGTTATTGCAATTTTTTGCAAGCTTAGGTTACTTTGGAGTAGCGCTAGCTTTAATGATTGAAATTATCCCGAGTGAAATTGTACTTTCGTATGCTGGATTTTTAGTAGCGGATGGTAAAATTAGTTTTGTTGGTGCAGTTATCGCCGGAACTATTGGTGGTACTTTAGCCCAAATCTTTTTATACTGGCTTGGATATTACGGAGGGCGTCCGGTTGTAGAGAAATATGGGAAATACCTACTTATTAATAAACACCATTTAGACATAGCAGAAGGTTGGTTTAAGCGTTACGGGGCAGGAGTGATCTTTTCTGCACGCTTTATCCCAGTCGTACGTCATGCAATCTCTATTCCAGCAGGATTAGCTAAAATGCCGTTAAAACTATTTACACTGTATACAGTAGTTGCGATTATTCCATGGTCAATACTATTTATATACTTAGGTGAAAAGCTTGGTGGAAATTGGCGACACATTAAAGAGTATGCATCTGATTACACACATTACATAATTATAGGAGCTGTTCTCTTTGTTGCTCTATACTTCGGTTTAAAGTATTTAAAAAAGAAAAAAGCAGCGCGTTAAAGTCAATGATTTTTCATTGGCTTTTTTATTTGTTTCGGTTCTAAAAAAAAGGAGTTGTCCATAATGTGTAATAATAAAGCGTAGCGGAGGAATGTGATGAAAGGGTCACCGTTTATACGTGGAACGATATTTTTAACGATGGCAACGATGATATCTAAAATGTTAGGATTTATATATGTTATACCGTTTACAGCAATGGTCGGTACGAGTGGGTACGTTTTATACACGTATGCTTATCGCCCATATACGATTATGCTCAGCATTGCGACGATGGGACTACCACTTGCCGTTTCAAAAATGGTATCAAAATATGATCAACTGAATGATTATCATACGGTTAAGAGAGTGCTAAAGAGCGGTATCTTTTTTATGTTAATAATGGGAGTAATCTCATGTTTTACGCTATATATATTAGCTCCACATTTAGCTAAACTTGTAATCGATGGAAATGATCAAACAGGGAATAGTGTAGCAGCGGTCACTACTAATATCCAAATTGTAAGTTTTGCGTTAATACTTGTACCGGTAATGAGTTTATTAAGGGGATTCTTTCAAGGGTTTCAATCGATGGGGCCTTCTGCTTTAAGTGTAGTTGTTGAGCAATTTTTTCGGGTCTTAACCATTTTAATAGGAAGCTTTGTCGTTTTATATATTTTAAAAGCTTCTATCTCGCTAGCTGTTGGTATTTCAACGTTCGGTGCTTTTATGGGAGCGATAGGTGGATTAACAGTTTTAAGCGCGTATTACATAAGAAGGAGAAAGCACTTAAAGAAAAAAGAGATGGCAAGTATACCGCAAACAACGAAATCTTTCTTCTCACTGTATAAGGAGCTCTTTACATATTCAATACCGTTTGTTGTGGTTGGTTTAGCAATTCCGTTGTATCAGACGATTGATACATTTACAATTAATAAACTACTTATACAAATAGGGTATATGCAAGGAGAAGCGGAGAAGATAAATGCAATAATTGGTCTTGTTCAGATGGTTGTACTCATCCCAGTTTCCGTTGCGACTGCTTTTAGTATGTCTCTCGTACCTGAGATGACAAAAGCCTATACAGCAGGGAATGTGAAGTTACTGTACAAACATTTTACGAGAACGAATGTATTAGTAGTAGGTATTACGGTACCAGCAGCGATTGGAATGATGTTGTTAGCAAAACCAGTATATACTCTTTTATTTGGTGCCGGAAATGATCCGGAGATGGGGAGAGTTATTTTACAGTATTATGCTCCTGCCTGTATACTATTTTCGCTTTTTACAGTAACAGCTGCGATGTTACAAGGAATTAATCAGCAACAGAAAACAGTGCTAGGATTAGTAATTGGCATTATTGTAAAGATAGTTTTAAATATCGTATTGCTTCCGTATTTCGATTATGTAAGTTTTATTATTTCAACATACGCTGGTTATACGATTTCAGTTGGCTTTAACTTGTGGATGCTTTCTAAATATGTTATAAAGGCAACATAAGCTTTTTAAGGCAGAGAGCACTCTGTCTTTTTCTTTGTTTAGAATATTTTTCTTATAAAAACGTTTTCAAAATAATTTTTCTATTGAAATTTAAACGTATGTTTCATATGCTGAGAATGGCGGTTCAAAAACTGTTATGTAAGAGAGGTAGATTCCTACATGTAAAAAGAATCGGGGTGATAGTATGTTAAATATTTATTTAACAGACCGAAACGGAAAACTACAAGAGGTTGAGGAAATGCAAAAGGGTTGCTGGATTAATGTACTTCATCCAACGGAAGAAGAAATTCAATATCTAGTACAAACTTTAAATGTAGACTTAGATTTCATTAAAGACCCTTTAGATGATGAAGAACGCTCTCGTATTGAAAAGGAAGACAATAATACCTTAATAATCGTGGATATTCCAACAGTTAGACATGATGAAGAAGGAAATTCGATTTATGACACGATTCCAATAGGTATGATTGTAATGCCAGATTGCTTTGTGACAATTTGTTTAGAAGAAAACCCAATTTTCGAACGCTTTATTAATCAACGTATTAAAGAATTTTATACGTTTAAAAAGACACGCTTTGCACTTCAGCTCTTATATACAATTTCTACTTATTATTTAAGATACTTAAAGCAAATTAACAGAAAAACAATCGATTTAGAGCATCAATTAAATAAGTCGATGAAAAATAAAGAGATTTTCACATTGCTAGGCCTTGAAAAAAGTTTAGTTTACTTTACAACATCATTAAAGGCGAATAAAATTGTAATTCAAAAATTAATGCGTAACAGTACATTTTTAAAAATGTATGAAGACGATCAAGATTTATTAGAAGATGTATTAATTGAAAATAAACAGGCTATTGAAATGGCGGAAATATATAGTCACATTTTAAGTGGAATGATGAATACTTTTAGCTCCGTTATATCAAACAATTTAAATAGTGTTATGAAACTGTTAACGTCTATTACAATCATTTTATCGTTACCAACGATGGTTTCTAGTTTCTTTGGAATGAACGTAAAGGTTCCGTTTGAAGGGGAAGCACATGGTTTTGTAATTGTACTCATAATATGTGTAACACTATCTTTCACGTTAGCGTTTGTTTTTTGGAAGAAACGTTACTTTTAACGAGAAGAAAGCTGCTCTAGCATAGTTATATAACTGCGCTAGAGCAGCTTTTTTGCTATGAAATCGAAAGTTTTGAATAGAATATAACTTATAAAATGTAATGTATATGAAGGAAGTGAATTCCGTATAAGCCTTGTCCAATTCATAAAATGGGGTTAAAATTACATATTGTTAATGAAAAGTTGGAGGAAATACATCATGGAATTGTTTCAATTACCGAAAGCATTCCTGCAAATGAATACAATCTTTATCTCCATATTGATCGAAGCACTTCCTTTTGTGCTCATTGGTGTATTTATTTCAGGATTCATTCAAATGTTTGTGACAGAGGATATGGTAGCAAAATGGATGCCGAAAAACCGTTTTCTGTCTGTTTTAATGGCTACTTTTTTAGGTATGATGTTTCCAGGTTGTGAATGTGGAATTGTTCCGATTGTAAGACGGTTAATCGGAAAAGGGGTTCCGCCATATGCCGGGATTGCATTTATGTTAACTGGACCAATTATTAATCCAGTCGTATTATTTGCAACATACGTTGCTTTTGGAAGTAGTATGCACATGGTATGGTATCGTTCTATTGTAGCGATTATCGTAGCAATTATCGTTGGAATTATATTATCATTTATGTTTAAAGAGCATCAATTACGAGATGATCACTTCCCAGAAGTGAATCATAAGCGTCCATTACGTAAAAAAATGTGGGATGTATGTACGCATGCTGTTGAGGAATTTTTCTCGATGGGAAAATATTTAGTATTAGGTGCGTTAATTGCAGCAGCAGTTCAAACGTTCGTACAAACTTCAACACTTCTTGCTATAGGACAAGGGCCGTTTTCTTCACCAGCTGTTATGATGGGGCTTGCTTACATTTTATCACTTTGTTCAGAAGCGGATGCATTTATTGCTTCGTCATTCCAAAGTACATTTTCAACAGCATCACTTGTCGCGTTCCTCGTATATGGACCGATGGTGGATATTAAAAATATGTTTATGATGCTTGCGACATTTAAAACAAAATTTGTAATTGTCGTTACTGTTACAGTTACACTTGTTGTTTATGCAAGCTCACTACTCATTTATGCGATGGGGTGGTAGGTTATGTTTCGAGCATATATATTATTAGGTTTTACAATCTTAATCGCGCAGCTTCATATTTCCGGTAATATTACGAAGTATATCAATATGAAGTATGCTTATTTATCAACAACAGCAGCTATTATTTTAGGGTTTTTAACGGTCGTTCAAATTATTATCGTATTCCAAAAAGAACATCAGAAAGAACAAGAAAAACAAGAAAAACAAGATTGTAGTTGTGATCATAGCCATTGCGGGCATGATCATTCAAAAGATGAGAATACATGGTGGAAAAAAGCATTTTCGTACTTATTGTTTTGTTTTCCGATAGTCTCAGGATTATTTTTCCCAATTGCAACGTTAGATTCAGATATCGTTAAAGCGAAAGGATTTCACTTTCCAGTTGCGCAAGCAGAAAGTAAAGATCCGTTTATGACAAGGCAATTCCTAAGACCAGACACAAGTATTTATTACGGAAAAGAAGGATACCGTGGTGTAATGGAAAAAGGGAAGAAAGAGTTTGTTACGAAAGATAATATTACTTTAAACGATGAAAATTTTCTTAAAGGAATGGAAACAATTTATAATTATCCTGGCGAGTTTACTGGGAAAAAATTATCTTTTAAAGGGTTTGTTTTCAAAGATGACTCTTCTCAAAAAGAACAATATTTCTTATTCCGTTTCGGGATTATACATTGTGTAGCGGATTCTGGTGTATATGGTATGTTAGTGAAAAAACCAGAAGGGGTAGAATGGAAAAATGATGATTGGATTCAAGTTGAAGGAGAAATATCAACGGAATTTTATCAGCCATTCCATGCGAATATCCCTGTATTAGAAGTAACGAAATGGAATAAGGTTGAACCGCCAAAAGAACAATATGTATTTAGAGGAGCCGATTGATAACTTCGGTTCTTTTTTGTGGACTAAGAGTTCTGAATGTTGTTAATATTAAACGTGTAGTGATAGTAAGCTCATACCGTTCTAGTGTTAATGGGAAATGTAACTCTTACCGAACTTCTTTGCTCCAGCCGAATTTTGTGGTGGGAGTCTTACTGTCTGCAAATAGCGGGTTAAATAATCAAAGAGGTGATAACAATGACTGAAGTAAAAGGGAAAACAGCTAATGAGTCTAGAGTGTTTAAAACGAGCCGAGTATTTCCAACAGATTTAAACGATCATAATACGCTATTTGGTGGGAAGATATTAGCCGAGATGGATATGGTTGCTTCTATTTCAGCAACGAGGCATGCAAGAAAAGAATGTGTCACAGCATCTATGGATTGGGTAGACTTCTTACATCCTGTTCGCTCTTCAGATTGTGTTAGTTATGAATCTTTTGTAATTTGGACGGGTAGAACTTCTATGGAAGTATTTGTGAAGGTAGTAGCAGAAGATTTAATTTCGGGTGAGAAACGTATAGCAGCAACGTCATTTGTTACTTTTGTTGCGCTTAGTAAGGAAAATAATCCGGTTCCTGTGCCGCGAGTTATCCCTGAAACAGAAGAAGAGAAAGAATTACATCGCATTGCAGTGTTACGTGCAGAACAACGTCATATACGTAAGGCAGAGAGTAAGAAAGTAGCTACATTATTAACTTTTTGAGTTGAATATGTAGTCGTTAAAGGTACAATAACAAACGGAAATGTTTTTCATATGAAAAGCGGACACCTAAAAATAGGTGTCCGCTTTTATAGTTTTTTCATCCACATATCATATGACGATAACTACTTAGCAGAAGCAAGCAGCACCGACGATGATTAAGAGGATAAATAATACGACTAATAGCGCGAATCCATTACCATGTGCGAAGCCCATTGTTATTTCCTCCTTTTATTTTAAGATACAACATACAATATGCAAATGAGCTATCGTTTGATATGGACATATATCATGTAATGACATATTTTCTTGAATGATATTGTATTAAAAAAGGGAAGATATAGAAATAACAGTAAGTGGAGGAAGGAAAATATCCATGAAACACTTTTTCGTTGTAATCCTTTGTTTAATAGGTGTATTCATTTGGATGAACATCGATGTGGAAATGGGGAAAAAAATGGCTAGTGAATATGAATTAGGACAAGTTCAATTAGGTGAATTTCAACTATATACGAACGGTGAAGAGTTATATACGAAATTGTTTGAGGATATACGCAATGCAGAAAAGTACATATATATCCATTTTTATATTGTAGGTAAAGATGAAATAAGCAAAGAATTTTTGCAGTTGCTTGAGAAAAAGGCATCGAGTGGAGTAGAAGTAAAATTGTCAGTTGATCGAATAGGTGGATATAAGCTGAAGAAAAGGATAATTCGTCAACTAAAAAGCAATGGTGTCCAGTTTACGTTTAGTAAAAAACCTAAATTGAAACATTTATTCTATTCGTTGCATCAACGAAACCATAGACGCATTGTTACGATTGACGGAAAAGTATCATATATCGGCGGCTTTAACATTGGAAAGGAGTACCTTGGACAAAATTCGAAATTTGGCCCGTGGCGTGATTATCATGTACGAGTTAAGGGGAATGGCGCCACGGATATGGAAAGAAAGTTTGCTGCTGACTGGAAAGAAGATACGGGAGAAAAAATGCCTATACATAAAAGTCTACCTGCAATTGGGCATGTAAAATATCAATATTTATTTTCAGATGGAAAAGGGTTATGGGAAAAATATGGAGCGCTTTTAAAGCAGGCTAAAAAGTCTTTAATTATTGCTACGCCATATTTTGTACCAAGTAAAGAAATGATGAAAGAGTTAAAAGGTGCATTAAACCGAGGTGTCAATGTGAAAATTCTCGTACCATTTAAAAGCGACGCAGTATTGTTAAAACAAGCTGCCTATCCGTATTTGAGAGAGATGAACCATGCTGGAGCGGAGATTTATCAATATCGGAATGGTTTTTTTCACGGGAAAGTAACAATCATTGATGGAGAAATTGTTGATATAGGTACAGCGAATTTTGATAATAGAAGTTTTTATTTAAATTGTGAATCTAACTGTATCATATATGATACAACAGTTGTTGCTGACGTATGGAACCGATTAAAAGAAGACTTTCATAAATCAAAAAGATTTTCAGAAGAAGACTTTGAGAAAATTAGTAAGTGGGATTGGTTTTTAGCAAGAATAGCAAATGTTATAGCATCATATTTATAACATATAGACAAAGGAGAAGGGAGGTATTTTCATGGATTGTATGAAAGAATTAATGAGGTATAGTTATATGCTTATTTATAAGGTTGGGGAGTATACAGGAGAGGTAAGAGACGAAGAATTAAAAGAGCTATTACAGCATCATTTACCATATATGTTGCAAGCGTATAATGAACAAGTGAATTTTCAAGAAGGAGAGAATGTACAGCATATAACTTGTGAACCAATTTCATTTCATTTTCATGAAATGGAAAAGGAAACTGATAGTAAATATACAGGGGATATCCGTATTGCAACTTGTTATATTTCGCATTTAAAACAGTTAGCACTAAAGTTCGCTCAAGTGGCAGTTGAAGTTGCGAATCCAGAATTCCGCTCGTTTTTAGAAAATTGCTTCCTGAAAATGAATCGTTATGCCTATAGTGTATGGCAATATGTTGTGAAGAAAGAGTATAAGATTAAACATGTATATGAAAATGAGAAGTTTGCATAAGAAACTAAGGTGGAAAGATAGGCGCCTTAGTTTTTTACTTTTCATGGAGAAAAAAAGACTAGGTGTCCATATTTATTATTAAAAAATTTACAAATATTTACCGTTTATTTACTATTTTTCAATCTTTCCTTTAAAAATAGAGAGTAATATGGGATTGTACATATTCTATCTAAAGGAGGAAACGCAAATGAACAAATGGGTTAAATCATTAACTGCTATGGCACTTGCAAGTTCTTTATTAATGGTAGGTTGTAGTAAAGGTGAGGACAAGAAGAAAGAAGACGATACAACAACACAACAAGAGGACAAAAAGGATAAAGAAACAAGTGGAACTGAGAAGTCTACAGATTCTAAAGAAAAGAAATAAAGTGAAACTTTAATCAGTGGGGCATCCCCCACTGATTATTAGTTGAACCAATCGGGCTTTTACGGGCAGTTGATCCCCATCTAACTTCTTTGGTTTTACTAAATTTTGGGGTGGGGTCTTACTGCCCGTTAAAGCGGGGTAAAATAATAATAGAGCTTCCTCTTATATATGAGGAAGCTTTTTTGTTGAAAATTGATTAAAATTATTAAAAAATAGAGAAAGAATGAAAAAGGGGGAAAACAAATGAAAGTATGTATATTAGGAGCAACAGGTCGAGTAGGTTCAAATATAATAAAATTAGCATTAAAGGATGCAGCTGAAGTAACTGCATTAGCACGTGATTTAAATAGAATAGAAATACAACATGAAAGGTTACGAGTAATAGAAGGTAATGTACTAAATGAAAATGATATAAAGAAAGCGATAGAAGGAAGCGATATAGTAATAAGTGCACTTGGTACGGATCGAAATGGAACGTTAGCGAAGAGTATGCCACAAATTATAAAGCAAATGGAAGAAGAAGGGGTACATAAAATCATTACAATAGGAACAGCAGGTATTTTACAAGCAAGAACAAATCTAAATTTATATCGTTTTCAATCAGCTGAATCAAAAAGGAAAATGACAACAGCAGCAGAAGATCATTTAGCTGCATATAAGATACTTAGTAGTAGTAATTTATGTTGGACGGTCGTTTGTCCGACGCATTTAATAGACGGTGATGTGACAGGAGTGTATCGAACTGAAAAAGATGTATTACCAGAAGGGGGAGCGAAAATAACAGTTGGTGATACAGCGCAATTTACGTGGAATCTGTGTAGTGAAAACAAATATGAGAATAGTCGAGTAGGTATTTCATATTAAAAAAACCATCCCGAAATTGGGATGGTTAAAAGATGATATAACATACAAATATGAGAATCATAATGATTTGGAGAATAGCTTTCGCTACTGTGCTGCTTAAAAAACCAACTACAGTAGCAACTCCTACTAGAAAGGCGTCTTTTGGCGCTTTTTTATGCATGAGTTCTGTAATAAATACCGATAAGAACGGTATGATAATTAAACCGAATGGTGGGAAGAAGAAAGATCCGACAATGATAGAAATCATACCGACACGTTCTCCCCATTTAGAACTTCCGTATTTCTTTAAGAAATATCCATTTGCAATAAAATCAGCCACGAAAATAAATAGTGTGAAAATGACTTGAATAATCCAAAAGGAAGTTGTTAGTTCTCCGCCATTTATACCAAAATGGTAAATGAAATATCCAGCCCAAACAGCAAGGATGCCTGGAATGATAGGATAAATAAAGGCGAGAAATGAAACAATGAAACAGGCAATGATACAGATTGTTAATAATACTGTCACTTTATAACTCCTTCTTCGTGTCTAATTTATGTACCGCAATTTTTTTCACTTGATGTCCATCAAGTTCTAGTGCTTTAAATTGAAAACCGGCAAATTCAATGGAATAACCAGCTTCAATATTTAAATCAACTGCTTGAGAGAGGAGCCAGCCTCCAATTGTATCTAAATCGCTATCATCAATATGTAGGCCAAACATATCATTTACTTCAGAAATGAGCACCTTCCCATCTAAAACAGTAAGCTTCGGCGTACGTTTTTCAATCATAGGTGATTCATCCGCATCAAACTCATCTTGAATTTCTCCAATGATTTCTTCAAGAATATCTTCCATTGTTAAAAGTCCAGCAGTACCACCATATTCATCCATAATGATTGCCATCTGAACGCGATTCTTTTGTAGATGTACTAATGTTTTGCGAATTGGAACAGTTTCAAATACAGTTAGTACTGGATGTATGTAAGATTCAAGTGGTTTATGAATGCCTTTCGTTTGATCGTGAAATACTTCTTTCGTATTGATCATACCGATAATATCATCTTTATCTTTTTCGATGATCGGATAGCGTGTATACTTTTCAGTTGCTACGATATCCATATTCTCTTCTAACGTATTTTCAGTAGATAAGCAAATCATTTCTGTACGAGGGACCATAATTTCTTTCGCGACCCGGTCGTCAAATTCAAAAATATTATTTACATATTTATATTCGGTTTGGTTTATTTCGCCGCTTTTGAAACTTTCACCTAAAATGAGTCGTAGTTCCTCTTCAGAATGGGCAAGTTCATTTTCTTTCGCAGGCTCTAAACCGAGTAGTTTTGTGAAAAAGATTGCCGTACTATTAAGTAGCCAAATGAATGGATACATAATTTTATCAAATAAAATAAGTGGTCGTGCAAACTTAAGTGTGATTGCTTCTGCTTTTTGAATGGCGAAAGACTTTGGAACTAATTCACCTAATACAACATGGAAAAATGTAATAACACTAAAAGCAATAATAAAGGATAAAGTATTTGCCATTGTTCCAGTAATATTAATCTTTTCAAAGAGCGGTCGTAGTAAATGTTCCACAGTCGGTTCACCAAGCCAACCAAGCCCTAAAGAAGTAATCGTAATCCCGAGCTGACAAGCTGATAAATAAACATCTAAATTAGATAGGACACTTCTTGCAGCTAAAGCTTGTTTATTGCCTTCATTTGCAAGTTGGTCAATGCGACTTTTTCGTACTTTTACAACAGCGAATTCTGATGCAACGAAAAAGCCGGAAATAAGGATGAGCACAAAGATGAGAAAAATATTTAATATGTCCAAGTGTGTTCTCTATTCCGTAGTTTGGAATAAAGATGTCACCTCCTGCGATTATGTTATACTTTTATAATAAATCCAAACGAAAAGAATAGTCAAAGAAAAAGGGTAAATATTGGTATGTTTCTGCAATAGTTTTTGAATTTGCTGTTATTTTGTCCGCTATACAAAAGGAATAACCCCCTACTTTCAGATTATAGAGGGTTATTTCAAATTAAGGTTTTGGAATACTTCTCGTTAAAGCGTATGATTGTTGTTTAACGTGATTTGTCGTCCATAGCGTTTGAAGGAAAGAGAGTATGCAATACGGGATATACAAAAGTAATAAGCTAATTGTAACAATAACAGGTGCATTTCCGCCGAATTGAACGATAAATTGCAATAGTCCGCTTGCATGAAAAACGCATTCCATAAAAACAAATGAAAGAATAATGGAACCTAGAATAGATTTATGATTTGAAGTAAGCGCTAAAAACAATGTATCTACAAGGAAAGAAGATTGTTTTATTTCATATTCATTGATGTTACTTAAGAAAGGAACCCACTTTTTTATTGCTTGCATAACGATAATCATGGAAGTACTACAAACGATGATAAAAGATGAGTAGTAAGGAAGCTTTATCAATTTTGCGATGTATAGGAGTAGTAATAAGACTGAACATTGTAATAATACAGTACAAAAAGAGTACGGTATCCATTTTAATAAAGAAGTGAACTTCTTAACCGATTGAGGTGCTTTAAAAAATAAATGGCCGATCCCTAAGCTGATAAAGAATCCAATTGCAAGAGTAAAGGTAAAACGAACAATCGATAAAAAATATATTTCCCATATGTAAGGGAATAACGGTGTTGAATGATTAGAAGTATGAACCATTTGATTCGCTGAGAAAAAGATAGATTCGTGCATCCAATCAATCTTTGGAATTGTCATAGAAGAAAGTTGTGCGAAGTTATGAAAAATGCTTATAAAGCCAGTTATGTATGAGTATTTATGTGTAATGAATAATGCAGGAATAGGACTAATGATAAATATAATGAGAACACCAACAATAAATTTACATATATGTGAGCGCAATAAAGACATGTAATCACCTGCTCTTAGAATATTCAGAAAATTCTTATTCTTATTTTAGCTTTTTTCGGCGTAAGTTACAATATATTTTTCTTAAAGAAATTTAGTATTGTAGGGGATATAAGTGAATGAAACGTGAATAAATTATGACAAGAAAATGAATAATTTTCAGAAAAGTAAAATAAATTATTTATTTTTTTCTGAAAATATAATATAGTTATGGCACAGAAAGTATTTTAACATAAGGAGGCTGTTTATGAGGATTAAAGGGAATTATGTGCCGAAAAGGGAAGTTTTATTTTGCTCAAGTTCAATTACGATAGGGGAAGCACTGGAGCATTTAAATAAAACTGGATATCGTTGTGTACCAGTTTTAGATGAAAAAAAAGAGAAATATTTAGGGAATGTATACAAAGTAGATATTTTAGAATATAAAGGTTCGCTGGAAGAGAGTGTAGTACAATTATTAAATGATAAAGAAGGTTATGTTAGAGAAGATTCTTCGTTCTTTAAAGTGTTTTTTACAATAAAAAAATTACCTTATTTATCAGTAGTTGATGAAAATGGAGTCTTTCTTGGAATTTTAACGCATAAAAAGGTTTTCGAGTTATTAGAAGATGCTTGGGGCGTTCATTCTAGTAAATATTCTGTCATGATTGGGACACAAGATTATAATGGGGCCATTCAAAAATTATCGACAGTATTAAAGAAATATACAGGTATCCAAAGTTTAATGACTTTTGATAATGACGCCTTATTAGTTCGGAGAATTATGTTTACATTAGGAGAAGAGTTTAACGACGGTGAATTAGAGACGTTACTGAAAGATTTAGAAGATCACGGATTTAGAGTTGTGTATGTGGAAGAGATGAAAAATCCACGCGAAGTTGAAACGATAGAGTAACATGCAAAAGCCATCTAATTATGTTGGATGGTTTTTGTTATGTTACTTGAATAAAGTTATTTAAAAATAATGATAGGATAAAAGTCGAGATTGTAACAATATTTGTGTAAAAGAATAAAAAATGTAGATAATTTTGATTTTCAAAAAAATCAATTTGAAAATATGTTTTTATTTTGCAACTAAATATGTTACTATATGTGTGATAAAAACAAAGAGGTCTGACAACTATACTCCACGCAATACCACTCTAATGAGTTAAAAATTCAAAAAAATCAAAAATTAATAATTAGAGTAAAAATAAGGGGAATGGAGAAATTATGGAGAAAGACACTGCTTTGTAAGGGGCATATTTTATCAGCTTGAGCAGAGAGGAGGATGCATAGCATATTGTGAAAATAGAGATAAACAATGAAAAAGTGCTATGTAAATGAAAAGTATGAAGGGACGTTTAAGGCCAGGTGATACGGTAGCAATCGGTTTAATGTTATTTGCACTATTTTTAGGAGCAGGAAATTTAATTTTCCCACCAGTTTTAGGGCAACAAGCTGGAGAGAATGTTTGGATTGCTACAATTGGATTCCTTGTGACGGGAGTCGGATTACCCCTATTAGCTGTAACAGCTGTCGCGTTTGTAGAGGGGGACTTGAAAGCGCTATCTTCTAGAGTTCACCCAATATTCGCGTTTATTTTCCCATTGATTAGTTATTTAGCAATTGGACCATTTTTCGCGATTCCGCGTACTGGAGCCGTTTCATTTGAAATGGGTATGAAGCCATTTTTATCAGAGGCATTGGTTTCCGAATGGTACATGCTATTTCTTTTCACGATAGTTTTCTTCGGAATAACTTGGTATTTATCATTAAATCCATCTAAATTAGTGGATTGGTTCGGAAAATTTCTTACACCATTGTTAGTATTGATTGTTGCTGTTATTGTTGGAAAGGCAATTGTTGATCCAATTGGAGAACCAGCTGCGCCGCTAGCAGCATACAAAGAAAATGCTTTCTTTGGTGGATTTATACAAGGATATTTAACGATGGATGCAATTAGTGCGCTTGTATTTGGAATTGTCGTTGTACAAGTTATCCGTTCTAAAGGAATAAAAGAAAGTAGTCAAGTTGCAAAAATAACAGTAGTATCAGGTATTATTGCAGTACTTGGTTTAACGTTAATTTATTTATCACTTGCTTATCTTGGTTCAACAAGTACATCACTTGGTGTATCAGAGAATGGTGGACTTATTTTAACGAATGTTGTAAATGAGTTATATGGAACAAGTGGTAAAATTTTATTAGGGCTCGTTATTATACTCGCTTGTTTAACAACTTCTGTTGGATTAACATCAGCTTGTGCTGGCTTCTTTACAAACTTATTCCCTAAACTTTCGCATAAAGCGATTGTAACGATGGTATGTGTGTTTAGTTTACTTGTATCTAACCTAGGTTTAACACAATTAATCACAGTTACTTTACCAGTGTTAATGATCATTTATCCAGTTGCAATCGTATTAATCGTACTTTCTTACTTCCATAAATGGATTGGGAAGCGTAATACCATTTATATTGGAGCTATTTTAGGCGCATTGTTAATTAGTTTCTTTAACGGTTTAGAAAGTGCGAACATTAAAATTGACGCGATTTCTAACGTACTACAAATGTTACCATTATATAATGAAGGAATAGGATGGTTAATCCCATCATGTATTGGCGGGATTCTTGGTTTCTTCTTCTATAAATCAAATGAATCAAGTGAACTACAAAAGAAAGGTGCTTAGGCGCCTTTCTTTTTTTAAAGGGGATTTTATTGTTTTGTCTAAGTAATAAATGGGAGGAATGATAAAATGGCTAATTTTGAAGATTTTTTAGCTTTGGATTTACGAATTGGAACTGTAACACATGCAGAGGAATTTAAAGAAGCGAGGGTTCCAGCGATTAAACTAGAAATTGATTTTGGAGAGCTTGGAATTAAGCAGTCAAGTGCTCAAATTACGAGAAGATACAGTCCAGAAGGGTTAATCGGTCAGCAAATCGTTGCTGTTGTAAATTTCCCGCCAAAACGTGTAGCTGGATTCAAATCAGAAGTGCTTGTTTTAGGAGGAGTACCTGAAGCGGGTGATGTTGTGTTACTTCAGCCTAATATGGAATTGCCAAATGGAACAAAAATTAGTTAACGTGAAGGTAGGGGCTAATATGGATATCGGACGAGAATATTTACAATGTGCGATTTCGAATTTTAAAGCAACAAAGAAGCAAGGAGAAAGGGTACTTTCTCAATTATCATATGAACAAATTGAATGGTCTTCTCATGAAGCAACAAATAGCATAGCGGTTATTATAAAACATCTGCATGGTAATATGCGTTCTAGATGGACAGATTTTTTAACATCTGACGGTGAAAAAATGGATCGTAACCGAGATGCTGAATTTGAAGATGGTTATCATTCTAAGGAAGAGGTTCTGGCAGCATGGAATGAAGGATGGGAATATGTTTTTAAAACGATGCATGTAATAACGCCGGAACATCTATTAAAGACGGTATACATTCGTGGTGAAGCACATACTGCCATGCAAGCAATTGAAAGACAAATTTCTCATTATGCTTTGCATATTGGACAAATGATTTACATCGGTAAAATGTTAAAAGAAAATGAGTGGGAATGTTTAAGTATTCCTAGAGGGCAGTCTGCACGTTATGTAGAGAAAAAACGTTCAACATAATAATAGGAGAGAAACCGATATAGAATAGGAAACAAAAAAATAAGCCAAATGATAGATGGTTCCGTGAACATAAGGATGCTGCCGAAAATAAGTCCATATATAATAAGAAAAAAATTAAAAACCGTATTTACGGGGATAAATCGTGAGATGAACACTTGCTGTCGTTTAAAGCAATCACTGTGAAATAAATAAAAGCGGAAATACGATGTGGCAGTAATAAGATCTTTCTTTCGCACAATTCTTTTTTTGCATGTATGACAGATGAATGGTGGTTGCATTTTATTACGCTCCATTTTTTATTTTCGTAATAATGTAAGACAAGATTAAGTGCAAGGTGTATATCCCTATATACGCTCCTGATATAAGAAAAAATGGATTTAGTAAAATTCCATGAATGCTTGTCATAAAAACTAAATCTTGTATTAAAACGTCATATATATGAATAGAAATAATTGTTCCGAGTACATAAAGTGCGAAGTAAGCTGAAATATGTAACGCGACACGGATTGTAGGATGCTTAGTAAGCCAATAAAAAATAAATGATAGTACAATGGGTAATGTTCCTATTAGTAGCTTCAATTCATTTCACCTCATTAACAATATAGCCGGAATTTAGACGGTCTATTCTCTAGAGCTTGTACATAACTTGAAATAGAGAGGGTGATAGTATGAATCGAGGCTTTTTTTATGTGAAGTTCACAAGTGTACGTAAGTTAGTTTTATTTATTATTACTACAGTACTAGCGACTTTTTTTCTTATTAGTATGATGGTAACCTCTATGAAAGAGACAAAGTCAACGTATTTATATAATTGGTTAAATGAGCTATCGATGAATGGTTACATGTACGTTCTTGGGAAAGAGAATCATTATTTTACACAGGAGTATCGAAATTTAAATCAAGATTTTTCAATTTCTTCGTTTCTCTTTTCTATGGCTACGAATATTCGTTTTAATGATGTACGCAGTTTTGTCGGAAAAGAGCTACCTGGTTTTGGAAAGTACGATACAGAAATTGTTATTGCGGGTGAAGGGACGAATTATTCTAACTTACCGATAGAGTCGAGCGTTCCGCTTGAAGAAGTAGTAAAAGAACGGACTGGTGAAGGTGGACAGGCTCAAAAGCCGGATACGAACAAAGAGAAAAAGCAACCGGCTCAAACAACAGGAAAAAGACAAGTTGCGCTTATTTATCATTCGCATAGTTGGGAATCTTATTTGCCGTTACTAAATTTAGCAAACGATTCAAATCCGAATAAAGCAACAAGTTCCGTCACTAATATTTCAATAGTGGGCGATCGATTTCGTGAACAATTAGAAAGTGAAGGGATAGGAGCTACTAACGACAAGACTGATGTCGGCCAAAAGTTGATTAGTAAAGGGTTAAATAGTAATAGTTCTTACAAAGTTTCACGGGAAATTGTACAAGAAGCAATGACAGGCAATAAAGAACTGCAGTACTTCTTTGACTTGCATCGGGATAGTGCTCGGAAAAATGTCACGACAAAAGCAATTGGAGATAAATCATATGCAAAGCTTGCTTTCGTAATAGGGAAAGGCAATAAAAATTATGAAAAGAACTTACAATTAGCAACAGCTCTTCATGAGGAAATTAATAAGAAATATCCAGGAGTGAGTCGTGGTGTCATTCAAAAAGGATTCCAAACAGGAAATGGTGTCTACAATCAAGACTTATCAGGGCAAGCGATATTAATTGAAGTTGGTGGCGTAGATAATACAGAGGAAGAACTAAATCGATCAATTGGTGTACTTGCTAAAGCGTTTGGTGAATATTTCTGGCAGGCAGAAAAAGTGAATGGATAAAGTGAAACATAAATGAATGGGAGAGTCTGAAAAAACGTGAGTGTAATGCTTACGTTTTTTTGTCATGATGAGACGTCACAGAATAGACATAATTTTTCGTTGCTATAGTAATATCGAAATTTGTCAAATTATACTGGGAGATTTACAAAGGGATTTTCGGGAAAGTAGAGAAAATCTTTTTACAAGGAAAACTTTTTATTATGAAACTGGTAGGGTGATTGAAGTGATTAGGGAGATCAAAATAGAAGATGCAGCACCATTTTTGCAATTAAGTAAGCAACTAGATGAAGAAACGAAATTTATGTTATATGAACCAGGAGAAAGAAAATTTACAGCCGAGCAACAAGAACAAATGATTCATCGCTTTATAGAAAATGAATATGCAGCAATATTTGTAGCAGTTGAAGAAGAAAGTATAGTAGGGTTTATTTTAGTGAATGGAAATAATATTCAAAGAAAGAGACATGTAGCAGGTATTGTAATTGGTATTTTGCAAGAGTATAGCGGGCGAGGTATTGGGACGAGATTGTTTAAAGAGGTTGAGAAGTGGGCAAGATTACATGATGTATGGCGTTTAGAATTAACGGTAATGGCCCACAATACAAGAGCTCAGGCACTATATAAAAAAGCTGGATTTGAGAAAGAAGGTGTCAAAAGAGCTGCTCTTATTATCGATGGTGAGAACATCGATGAGTATGAAATGGCCAAATTATTAAACTAAGAGGTCGTTATATGAAAAAAAGATGGATACTACTTGGTATCGTAGCGTCGATACTCATTGTTGGAGTAGCGGGAATCAATTATAAAATGTATAAGGATAAGCAGGCACGCGAGGTAAATGTAAATAGCATATTTCCGAAAGCGAAAGAAACGATTGCGAATATGGATGGTGATATTGCGGTAATTAGTAATCCGAATTCAATGCTTGTGCTTGTGAATAAAAGTAGGCGTTTACCAGATGGGTATAGACCGCCAGATTTAGTTATTCCGAAAGTGCGCTACTCAAGTGAAAGTGATCAAGAAAAGAAAAAAATGAGGAAAGAAGCAGCAGGGGCGCTAGAGGAAATGTTTCAGCAAGCTGATAAGGAGCATATTTTCTTATTTGCAGTATCGGGATTTAGATCTTTTGATCGACAAAAAGCATTAAATACGATGTATAAAAAGCAAGATGGAGAAGTAAAAACAGCGATGTCGAGTGCGGTTCCTGGTACGAGTGAACATCAAACAGGGCTTGCTATGGATATTACATCTCAAGCTGCTAAGTTTCAGTTAGAGACAGTTTTTGGTGAAACGAAAGAAGGGCATTGGCTTTCTGAAAATGCTCATAAATTTGGGTTTGTCATTCGATATACAAAAGAGAAAGAATCGCTTACGGGCTATCGATATGAACCATGGCACGTAAGGTATGTGGGGAACCCACAAGCTACATATTTATATGAAAATCAACTGACGCTTGAAGAAGTAACGCAGTGAACAATTGAGGGGAGAGAAGGATTATGACGGTGTTATATAAGAAAAAAGTACACGCATATGTGACAAGAGAAAAAGAAGGAGTTATGCAACTGCTTGTTTTTAAACATCGTGATAAACCTGAAGCTGGTATACAAGTACCAGGGGGAACAGTTGACGAAGGGGAAACGTTAGAAGCAGCAATTTTACGTGAAGTACAAGAAGAGTCTGGATTACGTCATTTATGCATAGAAAGATTCCTAGCCGATTACATCATACTTGTGAAAGAGCAAAAGGAATATCAAAAGCGCCATTTTTTCCACGTAACTTTACTAACAGATGTAAAAGATGATTGGGAACATATTGTAAGTGCTGGTGAGGAAGATGAAGGTTTAGTATTTTGCTACGAATGGATTGATATTGCAAAATGCCCTGAATTAGCCGGGAAACAAGGTGAGTTTTTACATTTGTTAGATGAGGTATATGTAAAATAATAAAAGAGTCTGAAGCGGAAGTTAATTCGTTTCAGACTTTTTTTATTTTTCAGGAAATAAAAGGTTTTTACATTGGTAAGTTGAATTCTTTGAAAGGGATTGTAGTTGTATATGCGAGGAGCGGAGAAAATGAAAAAGTAATAGATACACGTTATCAATAAAAACTTTTACAGGAGGAGAATGAAGATGGAGATTCAGTTCAATGCACGATTACAAAAAGAATTAACAATTCATGATATACAAGTAGCGATGGAAGCTGGGCAATTAACTTCAAAAGAATTAGTTATGTATTATCTTCATAGAATCGCGAAATACGATCAAGAAGGACCAAAAATCAATTCTATTTTAGAAATCAATCCAGACGCTATTTTTATCGCAGAAGCGTTAGATTATGAAAGAAAGACAAAAGGTGGACGGGGACCATTACATGGTATACCTATTTTACTTAAGGACAATATTGAAACGAATGACTCTATGCATACAAGTGCAGGTACGATTGCCCTGGAACAAAATATTAGTAGTGAAGATGCATTTCTCGTTACGAAACTGCGAGAAGCAGGAGCAGTGATAATAGGAAAAACAAATATGACAGAATTAGCAAATGGAATGTCTTTTGACATGTGGGCTGGATATAGTGCAAGAGGTGGGCAAACAATAAATCCATACGGTACAGGTGAGGATGATATGTTTGTTGGAGGCTCAAGTACAGGGTCTGCGATTGCAGTTGCCGCTAATTTTACAGTAGTATCTGTTGGAACGGAAACAGATGGTTCTATATTGAGTCCAGCTGTTCAAAACTCTGTAGTAGGTATTAAACCGACTGTTGGTCTAATTAGTCGTAGGGGAATTATTCCGCTTACTTATTCACAGGATACAGCGGGACCATTTGCTAGAACGGTAACAGATGCGGCTATTTTGCTAGGGAGTTTAACTGGGTTAGACGAGAAGGATGTAGCTACTCATAAAAGTGAAGGTAAAGCAGAACATGATTATACAAAGTATCTTGATGACAATGGTTTAAATGGAGCAAAGATTGGTGTATATAGCAATGCACCAAAAGATTATTATGAAACTGGTGAGTATGATGAAAAATTGTTTAAGGAAACGATTGAAGTATTGCGTAGTGAGGGAGCGACAGTAGTAGAAAATATTGATATTCCATCTTTTCATAGGGAATGGAGCTGGGGAGTATCGCTATATGAACTAAAGCATAGTCTAGATAACTATCTTTCTAAATTACCTTCAACTATTCCGGTACATTCTATTTCGGAATTAATGGAGTTTAATGAAAATATAGCAGAAAGAGCTTTGAAATATGGACAAACTAAATTAGAAATAAGAAAAGATTTTCCTAATACGTTAAGAAATCCTGAATACTTAAACGCAAGATTAGAAGATATATATTTTTCTCAAGAACAAGGTATTGATTTTGCGTTGGAAAAATATAATCTTGATGCGATACTGTTCCCTTCTTATATAGGTTCTACTATAAGTGCGAAAGCAGGTTATCCGTCTATAGCGATACCTGCGGGATACATGGATAACGGCAGACCGTTTGGAATTACTCTTGCAAGCACTGAATTTCGTGAGGGAACTTTGATTAAACTAGCATACGCTTTTGAACAAGCGACAAAGCATCGGAAAATCCCTAACTTATCATGAATAAAATAAATAGGACAGGGATTCCTGTCCTATTTATTTTGTTAATTAGAGTGAAATATTTTTCTGCTCTGTCTTATCATATTTTAATAAGTTAAAGGATAAACAAGCAGAGCATAATATAAGGATTGAAGCGAGAATATAAATCGTACGAACACCGAACAAATCGGTAATAATTCCAACGCTAAGCATAGAAAGACCAGAAGCTGTCGAGATGAGAGCGCCATGAGCTGTATACATTTTTGATAGTAAAGAAGGAGCGATGCTGGATTGTAAAACCGTCGTTTGAGAAATATCTCTAATTTGATAACATGGACCCATTAGAACACATAGAAAAAGCGCAATAAACCCGCGACTTGTCATACCATATAAAAATGTAAGAATACTAAACATAAGAGAGCCTATTGCCATGGAGCGTATTAAATTGTTTTGAATGTATGTACTCATTTTCCATGCTAATATCCCGCCAATTAACGTCCCAACATAATAACTTGTATTAATATATCCCCACCATTCTTCTCCTTTATGAAGAACAGTCGTTACATAAGCCATCGTAATAGCACCGATCCATATCGTCCCTGCGAAAGTTTCAATTAAGTCCATACATGTAACGATACGGAGAGAAGGGTTTTGAAATAAGAGTTTCCAACCTTCCAATAAAGCAGCGCCTTTTGAAGAAGAAGGCTCTATTACTCGTTCAGTATGTATGGAACGTAATGAAAGGTGTAGTGCAAAACATCCAAAAATCATCAAAATGTTATTCATCATGAGTGTAGAAGTAGCACCGATAAGAAGAACTATAACACTTGTAAATGAATAAGCAGTGGCTTGCGCAATTTGTGTGGAAAAGGAAAAAATACTATTTACTTTCACTAATTGTTCTTTTCGTGTAAGGCGAGGAAGGATACCGTATAATAATGGCGCGCTCCAACCGCTACATAATGAAATGAAAAAAATGAAAATGAATAATGCTACAATGTTTGTGGACAGGGATGGGAATAAGATCACTAATAAAAATAATAGAGCAGTTTTTGTCCATTGTAGTGTAAAAAGTAAGGAATAAGATGAAAAACGATTCATGATAAGTGGTGCAGATGTATTTGCTATAAGATTAGTTATGACTTGGAGTAATGGAAACAGAGCAGTTAATGTAGCTGATTTCGTTGTGATATACATATGGGTTGTAATAATCATGATGTATACGATATCAGCGAGAGTAATGCATATTTTCGATCCTAAATAGTAAGTTAATGAACGATTTTGCAATAAGTACACAACCTTCCTGAGGAAAAACATTCCAATAGTTAGAATAATTATAATTTGAAAGTTGGAATTGTGAAAGAATTTAATTTTTTGTCATTTTTTGAAAGGAAATGTCATGTATAATGAAGAATATATTAATATAGTATTTTATTAATACTTTTTATAA
>NZ_QOZX01000074.1:230-20311 GCF_008368895.1 Bacillus sp. BB081 | reverse complement strand
CACTATTCGGGTTCACTTCAAATTCTCCATAGCCTTTTGTTTGTGCAAGTAGAATTGTCCTTTTTGAACGTTTTGTTTCAACTTTTCGTCTAAAGAGACAAAAAGTTGTCACAATTCGGTCACAATTAGCATAAACATAAAATAGACGAAATGAACTTATTTCCAAAAAGGCTTGATTCATTCCATTCATGATTAGTAGAGCTGAAAAAGCATGGATTAAAAGTTCACTATATTCTCAAGGAGGTAGATCGTATGAAAACTATTCTTGCTATCGCTGGGCTTATTTGGGTTTTATCACATGGCATTCCAATTTATGAAGGAGAACAAATTCGCAGTGCTCTGAATAAAAATTTTAATGAATATCACGTGATTGATCGGCAAGATAATGTCGTGACAGTTCGTGTAAATGACTGTTTTCATACGGTAACCGTTGAAGGAACTTCAGTAGTGAATGATACAAAAGTATGTGATCAGCAATAATTATATATAGGAAGAAAAAAGTCTCAATTTACACGTGTGAAAATTGAGACTTTTATATTGGTGGATGAATAATAAGCGGGGATGGATAATCCCTGCTTATTATTGTTTTTTGAAAAAAAGGCAAGGGTATCATAATAATTGAGTCTGAGAAGCTAATAAGTTGTTAAGAATAAGCATAGAGCGGAAATATACTCATATGGGGTATCATACGTAGATATTTAATGCTATAATTGGTATACTCGTAAAAGCAATTGTTTTATTGGATGAAGAGAAACTTTAAGAAGGTGATAATTATGGATCATAAAGAGCATGAAGCAGTGACACATAGATCAGAAAAAGAAAAAGAACAAATTATAAATAGATTAAAGAGAATTGAAGGACAAGTCCGCGGTATTCAAAATATGATTGAAAATGATCGTTATTGCGTGGATATTTTAGTGCAAATTTCAGCGATTAATGCAGCGATGAAAAAAGTAGGAATGGGTGTATTAAAAAACCATACAAGTCATTGTGTTTCAGGTGCTATTAAAAATGGTAATGGTGATGAAGCAATTGAAGAATTAATGACAGTATTTGAACGTTTTTCAAAAGCGTAAAAACAAGCTAGTATGTAACTGGCTTGTTTTTTGTTTACCTCTATATAGGATTGCGAGGTATTGATGTGAAAAAGTGTGTGTAAAATAAACTTTTAGAAAATAATTGAAAAATCATGATACAAAACCATTGATTACCTTAGGGGGGTATGGTAAAATGTAATTGTGATTAACAAACAATGAAGAAACAAGAGGAGGATTTTAAATGGAACAGTTAACATTACAAGTTGAAGGTATGTCTTGTGGACATTGTGTAAATTCAATTGAAAGCAGCGTGAAAGAAATAAACGGTGTTGAACAAGTGAAAGTTCAATTAGCAGAAGGAACTGTTGAAGTTACTATCGACTCATCAGTTGTAACGTTAAAAGATATCGTTGCTGTAATTGAAGATCAAGGGTACGATGTTCAATAATTATTTTTAGATATGGAAATAAATCGTACTTTATAGGAAGTACGATTTATTTTGTTAATAATTATACCTTATGAGGGTATATAGAGGTGAGAGACATGAATGAACAGAAAGAGGCTAATCTTCAAATATCAGGAATGACATGTGCGGCATGTGCAAATAGAATTGAAAAAGGCTTGAAAAAAGTAGAAGGTGTTCATGATGCAAATGTAAATTTTGCACTTGAAAAAACAAAAATAATGTATGATCCCCAAAAAACAAACCCGCAACAGTTTAAGGAAAAAGTTGAATCGTTAGGATATGGAATTGTAAGTGATAAAGCTGAGTTTACTGTTTCTGGGATGACATGCGCAGCATGTGCCAATAGAGTAGAAAAGCGTTTAAATAAGTTAGAAGGTGTGAACGGAGCGACAGTAAATTTCGCTTTGGAATCAGCTACAGTAGATTTTAACCCAAATGAAATTAATGTAAATGAAATGAAGAGTGCAATTACGAAATTAGGATATAAATTGGAAGTGAAATCAGATAAGCAAGATGGATTAACTGATCATCGCTTACAAGAAATTGAGCGACAAAAGAAGAAATTTATCATTTCGTTTATTTTATCATTCCCGTTACTTTGGGCAATGGTAAGTCATTTCTCATTCACATCGTTTATTTATTTACCTGATATGCTTATGAACCCTTGGGTACAGCTAGCTCTTGCAACTCCAGTTCAGTTTATCATTGGTGGGCAGTTTTATGTTGGAGCTTATAAAGCGTTACGAAATAAAAGTGCCAATATGGACGTTCTCGTGGCACTTGGAACGTCTGCAGCGTATTTCTACAGTGTGTATTTAAGCATTAGGTCGATTGGTTCTTCGGAACATATGACAGACTTGTATTTTGAAACGAGTGCGGTACTTATTACATTAATTATTTTAGGTAAATTATTTGAGGCGAAAGCAAAGGGACGCTCGTCAGAAGCGATTAAAAAATTAATGGGGTTACAGGCGAAAACAGCTACTGTTGTACGAGAGGGAACAGAAATAAAAATTTTAATCGAAGAAGTGGTAGCTGGTGATATCGTTTATGTGAAACCAGGGGAAAAAATCCCGGTAGATGGGGAAATTGTAGAAGGAAAGTCAGCAATAGATGAATCGATGTTGACAGGTGAAAGTATTCCGGTTGATAAAACAATTGGGGATGGAGTAATCGGTTCTACAATAAATAAAAATGGGTTTTTAAAAGTTAAAGCAACTAAGGTAGGAAGAGATACTGCATTAGCTCAAATTATTAAAGTAGTAGAAGAGGCTCAAGGTTCAAAAGCTCCTATTCAAAGGGTAGCAGATCAAATTTCAGGTATTTTCGTACCGGTTGTAGTTGTGATTGCTATTATTACATTCGCAGTGTGGATGTTATTTGTTACACCTGGTGATTTTGGCGGAGCACTTGAGAAAATGATAGCCGTACTTGTTATCGCTTGTCCGTGTGCATTAGGTCTTGCAACGCCTACGTCTATTATGGCAGGATCAGGAAGATCGGCTGAGTATGGCATTTTATTTAAAGGTGGAGAGCATTTAGAAACAACCCACCGATTAGATACAGTTATTCTAGATAAAACAGGTACTGTGACAAACGGGAAACTGGTGTTAACAGATATAATTGTAGCAGATGGATTCCACGAAGAAGAAATACTACGTTTAGTAGGTGCGGCAGAAAAAAATTCTGAACATCCACTTGCAGAAGCGATTGTAGAGGGAATTAAAGAAAAGCAAATTGATATTCCAAGTTCAGAATCGTTTGAAGCGATTCCGGGATTCGGTATCGAATCAGTCATAGAAGGGAAACAATTATTAATTGGTACACGTCGATTAATGAAGAAATTCGATATTGATATTGAAGAAGTTTCTAAATCGATGGAAGAGCTAGAACGAGAAGGAAAAACAGCAATGCTTATTGCGATCAATAAAGAATATGCTGGTATAGTGGCCGTTGCAGATACTGTAAAGGATACTTCAAAAGCAGCTATTGCAAGACTTAAGAAAATGGGTCTAGAAGTAGTTATGATTACAGGAGATAATACACAAACTGCTCAGGCAATTGCTAAGCAAGTTGGTATTGATCACGTAATTGCAGAAGTATTACCAGAAGGAAAAGCAGAAGAAGTGAAAAAACTTCAAGCGCAAGGTAAGAAAGTAGCAATGGTTGGAGATGGAATAAATGATGCTCCTGCACTGGCTACGGCGGATATCGGTATGGCGATTGGAACCGGAACGGATGTAGCGATGGAAGCAGCAGATATTACGTTAATTCGTGGTGATTTAAATAGTATTGCTGATGCAATCTTTATGAGCAAGATGACGATAAGAAATATTAAGCAAAATTTATTCTGGGCACTAGCTTATAATGGATTAGGAATCCCGATTGCAGCATTCGGTTTCTTAGCACCTTGGGTTGCTGGAGCCGCGATGGCATTTAGTTCTGTATCCGTTGTATTAAATGCATTACGACTGCAAAGAGTGAAATTAAAAAAATAAAAATCTATGGAGTAATTGCATATGCTTTTATACAAAAAACAATACTTTGAAATAAGTATTGTTTTTTTGTTTATATAGAAAGAAAAAAGATATAATAAAGCAGAAATATTGAATACTAGATGGTAGAAAAGTTAAATGATAGTTTAGTAAGGAGGTTCATATATGTTAAAAGACACGATCATTAGAACATTCCATCAAGAGGATTTAGAACAAGTATTACAGTTATTCTATGAAACAGTTCATACAATTAATGCAAAAGATTATAACGTGTTACAACTACAGGCATGGGCACCAGATGGACTAGAGAGAGAAAGCTGGTTAAAGTCTTTAGAGAAGAATATTAGTTATGTAGCGGATTATAACGGTGTGATAGTGGGATTTGGTGATTATAATGATGAGCATTACATAGATCGCTTATTTACACATAAAGATTATCAAGGAAAAGGGATAGCTTCCTACATACTACAGAAGTTAGAAAAAGAAGCAGTAAGCTTAGGGCATAGGGAGATATATACAGAGGCGAGTATTACAGCAAAACCCTTCTTTGAAAGTAACGGTTTTATTTGCATAAAGGAACAAAAGAAACAGCATAATGGTCAGATTTTTATTAATTATGTAATGAAAAAAATAGCCTTCTCATAAACGAGAAGGCTATTTTTCATTATTTTACAGCTTCTTTTAGTTCTTTACCAGCTTTGAAAGCAGGTACTTTAGAAGCTGCGATTTGCATTTCTTCACCAGTTTGTGGGTTACGGCCTGTACGAGCAGCTCTTTCGCGAACTTCGAATGTACCGAATCCGATAAGTTGTACTTTCTCACCAGCAGCTAAAGTGTTAGTGATTGATTCTACTACAGTTTGTAAAACTACAGTAGCTTCTTTTTGAGAAATCTCAGCATTTTGTGCTACGTTTTTAATTAATTCTGTTTTGTTCATGTTTTTCACCTCATATGTAAATAATGCTATTTAAGTTGTTATTATAACGTATAAAACATTCGAGAACAAGTGTACGCACATATATTCGTAAAAAAAATGAAATTTGTAATATTTTTTAGAGCTACTGTATAGACAGTTTATTTAAGCGGATACAGATTTTTTCTTTAATTGGGTTTGCTCTTTATTGGAAGGTAGCTTCTTAGTATATGATATGAAATAAGGTAATGCTACAAACAACATACCTCCTACTAAGTTTCCAAAGAAAACAAAAATGAAGTTTGGAAAATATTCAATCCAAGTTAAATGACCAGAAAAAATTGCAGCTGGGATAACAAACATATTGGCTACAACGTGTTGAAATCCAATCGCAACAAAAGTCATAACTGGGAACCAAATGCCGATAATCTTTCCGATAAATTCTTTACTTCCCATACTGAGCCAAACAGCTAAACAAACGAGCCAATTACATCCGATTGCAGAAATGAAAGCTTGCAATGGTGTATCTTGTAGTTTAGCTTGCGCAATAGAAACTGTTTTCGCTAAAAAAGCGCCTTCTGTTAATCCGACGATATGACCGAAAAAATAAGCAACGAATACAGCACCTATGAAGTTGCTAAACGTAACAATAACTAAATTTAGTATGAAATGAAATAAAGTAATTTTCTTTTGAAGCCAAGCCATAGAAACTGTCATCATGTTACCAGTTACTAGTTCACCGCCTGCAAGAATAACGAGTATAAGACCGATCGGGAATACAGCAGCGCCTAGAAAACTAGTAAAGGATCCCCAAGACTTTGGCATTGTTCCGATAACATGGATATCGAGTAAATACCCTAATGCTATGAAAGCACCCCCAAAAAAACCGAGAATTAGCATAGGGAGTAATGATAAATGAGCTTTTTTTCTTCCGGAATTCGCAGCAAGTTCCGTAATTTCTTCTGGTGTAAATACAGACATAAATAATCTCTCCTTAATAAAATGATAGAATGAATAGAAGGAACATTTTTAAGAATCTATGTATTATAAAAATATGTTATGACTTCTGTATAAATTTGTCAAAGTGAATGAGGATAGAATTGGATATAGCTAACATTGTTCATGTTGTCACATTAATGTAACAATAAGGCTTTAAAGTACTTCTAGAGGTGAGAATATGAATACACATCATGTAAAAAAAGAACAAAAAAAATCAATCGTCAAGATATGTATAATTAGTTTCATAAGTATAGTAATGATTTCAATAAGTTTGTATTTCTATGCGACAGAAATAGAACGAAAACTAGTAACAGTTACGTGGAATGAAATAGAAGCTTCTACAATTCCTAAAGAGTTTAATAACAAAAAGATATTACAATTCTCAGATGTGCATTTAGGGCCAGAATTTACACTGAAACAACTAGAAAATTTGGTAGAGAAGATGAATACGTTACATCCAGATGTAGTAGTTTTTACAGGGGATTTAATAGATAAGTTTGGATCGTATAAGGCAGAAAGAGAAGAAGCGCAAAGCATTTTGCAGAAAATACATGCGCCCTTAGGGAAATATGCAGTGTTTGGGAATCATGATAGGGGCGGGGGCGGTAGTTTATTTTATAAAAAGTATATGGAGGAAGCAGGTTTCTCTGTGTTAGTAAATGAAGTGCATAAAATTAATGCGGAAAATGGCAAATATATTACAATATCAGGTTTGGATGATTTTTTATTAGGGAAGCCGCAAATAGACGCGACTTTAAAACAAGTAAGGCAACAAGATTTCAATATGCTATTAGTACATGAGCCAGATGTTGTAGATAAAGTAGCTCGTTACCCAGTTGATTTTCAAATGTCAGGACATAGTCACGGAGGACAAGTTCAAATTCCTTTTGTAGGTCCATTAATTACTACAAAATTAGCTGAGAGTCATGTTGAAGGTATGTATGAATTAGAAGGGAAGAATAAGCCGTTACATTTATACGTAAATCGTGGTATTGGGACAACCCGAATGCCTGTTAGATTTTGGAGTGTACCTGAACTTTCAGTATTTGTATTGAAGCAAAATAGCAACTAGACTATTTTAGAGTAGTAACAGGACTTTCAGAGAAAGTTCTCTTTTTTTATTGGATAAATACAGAATGTTATGTGATTTTTATTTAGAGTGTTAAAAAGGAAATGGGAATTTCTATGGTAGAGACAGGGCATAAAGAATTGGAAAGTTTATATAACGGAATGGTTTCGTGGCAAAGTCCTTTCAAGTATTGTAAATAGTTATGTTAGAGATGGAAAAGAATCTCTCCATTTTACATAAATAAAAAACAACAATAGGTTAAATAACCTATTGAATAGCATCAAAATATGTTCTATAGTTATTAGAGAATTCAAAGTTGTTTTTTGCATCCCAATTAATAGACCAAGACATTAGGCCGCGGAATGCAGGGTAGCCACTCTGATTTGAAAGTTTATACTTTCCTCCGAAAGGAATTCCTTTAATGATATAATCTAAAGCTTTTTTCATTTCAGTTGGAGAAATATATCCGCCACTTGGAGCGGCCGCTGGTGCTGCAGGAAGTCCAATCATGACTTGATCCGAACGAAGAGCTGGGAAAATGTTATTTGCATTACCACCTACAGGAAAACCATGTAAGAGCATATCTGCCATAGCGACCTCGTAGTCTGCAGTACCTTGATTGTAGTTATTGCCGTCCATTCCAATCCCGCTACCAGCGTTGTAATGTTGAACGTGAATGTATGTTAGTTTGTCTTTCACTCCGTAAATAATCGGTAAATAAGCACCCCAGATGCTTCCATATGCGCTATAACCGCCTTGAACATAAGCTGTTTCAGGAGCCATGCTTAATAGAAAATTTGGACCATAATGATCTGAGATTGTCCGAATAGCTGAAATAAGATTTACGATTTGAGGAGTCGCTGGATTTTTGAAATTAGTGTCATTACCGTTTAAGTAAATTCCTGATTCAAGGTCAATATCAATTCCATCAAAATCGTATTTATCAATTAGAGATTGTATGGAATTAATAAAACGTTGCTTAGCGGCATTATCAGGAAGTAAAACGACCCCATTTTGTCCACCAATTGAAAGAACTACTTTCTTTCCTTTGCTTTTTAAATAAGCAATATCTGATTTGAATTCTGCATCTGTACCATACACAGGAGAAAATTCAACAGTGGAACGATCACCACCAGTTTCACCGAAAGATACATTGATTACATCCCATTTTGGTGAAACGTCTTTTAATTTAATTATGCCAGTTCCGTTATCAAAGTTATGCCAGTATCCAACGAGTAGTTTTGATCCTAAATTGTTTGCTGCTTGTGCTTGAAAGGGGACTAGCGGTAGCAGTAAGAAAATTACGAAAGTACAACAAATGAATTTGAACTTGTTTAACATATCAACACTCCTATACAAAAAGTTGTCTAGATGTATAATCTTGTTTATTCCATGATATCTGAAAATTCATTCTTTTGTAAGGCGACTATAAATTTCTCAACAATTGTGTATGGAAAAATATTAAACCTAATGTAATAATTTTTGGAGGAGGTCGAATTACGATTGTTAAATTCAGAATATTTTGATATATTTTAAAGTATAGGACAAGATTTTTCGCATAATACTCTTACATAAAGTGAAACTTTAATCAGTGGGGGGGTTGTTCATCCCCCGCTGATTATCAGCCCTCACCAATCGGGCATTTACGGGCAGTAGATTCCCGCCTAACTTCTTTGTTTCCGCTGAATTTTGAGGTGAGGGTCTTACTGCCCGTTAATGCGGGGTAAATTTCAAAATTAAGTTTGGAAGGGGATGTACAAGAGTTGGATAAAAATCTTAAGAAAGACCTCAAAATACGCCACATTACAATGATTTCCATTGGCGGCGTAATAGGAGCGGGTTTGTTTGTTGGAAGTGGTGCGGTTGTGCATTCAGCCGGACCAGGTTCTATCGTTTCATATGCATTAGCAGGACTTCTAGTTATTTTCGTTATGAGAATGCTAGGAGAAATGGCAGCTATTAATCCGACAAGTGGTTCATTTGCAACATATGCAAGAGAGGCAATTGGTCCATGGGCAGGTTATACAATTGGGTGGCTATATTGGTTTTTCTGGGTAATTGTTATTGCAATAGAAGCTACAGCAGGTGCTGGTATTATTCAATACTGGATTCCAGAAATCCCACTCTGGTTATTAAGCTTAATATTAACGATTTTATTAACGTTGACGAATGTTTTCTCGGTGAAATCATTTGGAGAATTTGAATATTGGTTTTCATTTATTAAAGTAATAAGTATTGTTTTGTTCCTTTGTCTTGGACTCGCTGTTATTTTAGGATTTGTACCAGGAACGGAAGCACCTGGCACTTCGAATTTAGTAGGTCAAGGAGGATTTATGCCAAATGGTATAAGTTCGGTGTTACTTGGAATTACCGTCGTTATATTTTCATTTATGGGATCTGAGATTGTTGCAGTGGCCGCTGGAGAGTCTGCCGAACCTGTAAAGGCAGTCAAAACTGCAACAAATAGTGTGATTTGGCGTATTCTCGTATTTTTCATTGGATCGATCGCTGTAGTTGTTACACTCCTTCCCTGGAATTCGGCGAACATACTAAAAAGCCCATTTGTGGCGGTACTAGAACATATAGGGATACCAGCGGCAGCGCAAATTATGAATTTTATCGTTTTAACAGCTGTACTTTCTTGTTTAAATTCGGGTTTATATACGAACTCAAGAATGCTTTTTTCAATGGCAGAAAGAGGAGATGCACCAAAGGCATTTTTGAAATTGAATAGTAGTGGTGTTCCAGTTCGGGCGGTTTTATTTGGAACGTTCTTCGCTTACATTGGAGTTGTTTTTAGTTACATATCTCCAGATAAAGTATTTTTATTTTTAGTGAATGCATCTGGCGGAATTGCGTTACTCGTTTATCTCGTTATAGCAGTTTCACATTTCAAGATACGTAAAAAAATGGGGAAAGCGGAACAACAAAATTTGAAAGTGAAAATGTGGCTCTTTCCATATGTAACATATGTTACAATTGCTGCGATTATAGCAGTTTTAGTTGCCATGCTCGCAATTGAATCTTTACGTTCACAAGCGCTTTTAACAATGCTTGTTACTGTTCTTATAATAATCTCTTATTTTATTTTTAATAGAAATAAAAATAGTACATTGTTGAATCCTAAAAGCAAGAATGAGGAATCTGTTCGATTCTAATTTCTTGTTTTAGAAGAGAGTTACACCCAATCATTGCTATAAAAGAATCATATATAATCATAGAAACAAGTAATTACTATTGTCATAGTGAATATAAACTTTTTTCTTGACTTTTTATATGAAGGCGAGCAAAATGGTAAAAAAGGAAGGGGGGATGAGGATGGAAGAGTACGTATTAGAGCTGTATAACTTGTTATATACGACAGAATGGCAAGATATTGTTTCGTTTCTAGGAATAATGTTTTGTATGAAAATTGTAATTGTATATATGGAAGAGCAAGGCATGTTCTATTCCTTCTCATCTCCATTCGATGTGCAGCGCGAGTCGTTGCCAAACTATGCCAAGGTAAATTACGAACAATTTCCTTTTGTGATTTTCTTTATGATTCGATTTATAACAGCAATTGTAAAGAAGAAGGAAAGTGACGATGAAGAGTGCCACTCAACTTGTAATATAGCGACTGCTTTTTAAGCTAAATACAAGGAGGAGATTTATATGTGGTTTCGATTTCTTATGATCGGTTTCTTTTCATTAACAGCAATTTCTTTAATGGGATATCAAGTGTCTGAAATTTATCAAGCATATAGCAATACGTTTTTTAACAAAAACTAATTACATTGCTATTTAAATAATAAAGCGATAAAATCCTTCTTAAGAAGTTTTATTAAGAAGGATTTTTTTCTTTGCTTTGTCTTACTGTGTCAAACTATTGTCACATTTACACTGTGAATAATATGTTAAAATAGTGAGGTTACGTATACATATTTGAAGGAAGAGGAGTGACCATTTTGGTGGATCAATCAACTAATCAGAAAAGCTATGCTCCTATTGTGATAACGCTTTCTGTAATTGTAAATGCGATTATTTTATTTTTGTTCTTTGGACCTGTTGGCTATGAAGGAGAAGTACATTTTGATGTAACAATTTTACCAATGTTAAATGCAATTTTTAATAGCTTTACGTTCGTATTCTTATTAGCAGCTTTATACTCTATTATTAAGAAGAATGTGAAAATGCACCGTGGTTTCATCCTAGCAGCATTTACAACGACGTTGCTATTTTGTGTTTCTTATTTATCGTATCATTACTTGGCGCCAGCAACCCATTTTGGCGGAGAAGGATTCATTAAATATGTCTATTTCATCATTTTAATTACACATATTATCCTGGCAGCAATTATTGTACCACTTGCATTGTTTGCACTTGTATTTGGTTTTACAAATCAATTAACACGTCATCGTAAAATTGTACGTTGGACGATGCCAATTTGGTTATATGTAAGTTTATCTGGTGTTATTGTTTACTTAATGATCTCACCTTATTATCAATAAAAAATCTCAGCCTGCAGGCTGGGATTTTTTTTGTTAGGCAAATATTTTTGTGAAATGAAAAAAATATGGTATACAAAAGTATAGTTGCTTTTCATATAGAAGGGATGGTAAAGGGATATGCAAAATTTTGTATTTCGTAATCCAACGAAACTTATTTTCGGTAAAGGTCAATTAGAACAGTTAAAAACTGAAATTCCACAGTTCGGTGAAAAAGTTCTTCTCGTATACGGGGGAGGCAGCATTAAAAGAAACGGTATTTATGATAATGTAATTTCTATTTTAAAAGATATAAATGCGGAAATATTTGAATTGACAGGTGTTGAACCGAATCCTCGTGTATCAACTGTAAAGAAAGGGATTCAAATTTGTAAAGATAATGGCGTCGAATTCATATTAGCGGTTGGCGGAGGAAGTGTAATCGACTGTACGAAAGCAATTGCTGCTGGTAGCAAATATGATGGAGATGTATGGGATATTGTAACGAAAAAAGCATTTGCTAGTGAGGCGTTACCATTTGGTACGGTACTTACGCTTGCGGCAACAGGATCTGAAATGAATGCTGGTTCTGTCATTACAAACTGGGAAACGAATGAAAAATATGGCTGGGGTAGCCCAGTTACTTTCCCGCAGTTTTCGATTTTAGATCCAGTTCATACTGCGTCTGTGCCGAGGGATCAAACAATTTACGGTATGGTAGACATTATGTCGCACGTATTAGAGCAATACTTCCATCATGGAACAAATACAGAATTACAAGATCGTTATTGTGAATCTGTTTTAAAAACAGTAATTGAAACTGCTCCTAAGCTTTTAAGTGATTTAGAAAATTATGAGCATAGAGAAACTATTTTATATTGCGGTACTATGGCGTTAAACGGTATTTTAGCGATGGGAGTAAAAGGAGATTGGGCGACTCATAATATTGAACATGCAGTTTCTGCGGTTCATGATATACCACACGGGGGTGGCCTTGCGATTTTATTCCCGAACTGGATGAAGCGTGTTGTAGATGAAAATGTAAGTCGTTTTAAACAGTTCGCTATTCGCGTATTCGATGTAGAAATAGATGAAAAGACTGATCGAGAAATTGCGTTAGAAGGAATTGAGGCGTTACGTCAATTTTGGACTTCAATTGAGGCGCCAGTAACGTTAGCGGATTACGGTATTGGGGAAAATGAAATTGATTTAATGGCTGATAAAGCGATGGCTTATGGTGAATTTGGTAACTTTAAAAAATTAAATAAAGACGATGTTTTAAGTATATATAAAGCTTCTTTATAAGTGAATAGAGTAAAGAAACCCATTTGATTGTTATATCAAATGGGTTTCTTTTTGTTTTTTATAACTGTTTTTGATTGATTTTGGTTATTTATGAATGTTTATGGTTGATTTTTGTGATCGTTTTCATTATACTGTAATCAAAGAAGAGGTGAATAAAATGTTAACTCCTGAACGTCATCAAATGATATTGCAACTTGTAAAAGAGCAGAAGGTTGTTAAATTACAACAATTAGTGGAAAGAACAGAAAGCTCTGAATCAACAATTCGTCGTGATTTAGCGCAATTGGAAAAGCAAAGGTTATTAAAAAGAGTTCATGGTGGTGCTGCTGTTTTAACAGGAAAAGGACAAGAGCCAACGATGGTTGAAAAATCATCCCAAAACATTCAAATAAAACAACAAATTGCGAAGTATGCGGCTAGCATTGTTGAACAAGGTGATTGTATTTATTTAGATGCAGGAAGTACAACATTTGAAATGATTCCATTTTTAATAAATAAAGATGTTACAGTCGTTACGAATGGACTTATGCATATTGAAGCTTTAGTTGAAAATAATATTCGTGCGTATTTACTAGGCGGGATGATGAAGAGTAGGACGAAAGCTTTAATTGGTGCTATGGCACAGGAAAGTATGCAGAAGTATCGCTTTGATAAATGTTTTTTAGGAGCGAATGGTGTGCATGAACAGCTTGGTTTTACAACTCCAGATCCAGAAGAGGCACTTTTAAAACAAATGGCATTAACATTAGCAAACGAAGGATATTTCTTAATTGATGAAAGTAAGTTTTCAGAAGTTGCGTTTGCGAAAATTGCCAATGTTGAAGAAGCAAATATTATTACAAACCATTTAGAAATTGATTTAGAAAAATATAAAAGACAAACCAATGTAATTGAGGCTGATAAACAATGATCTATACAGTTACTTTAAACCCATCTATTGATTATGTAGTACAAGTTAATTCCTTCGATTTAGGAGCAGTAAATCGAGCAGAGAAAGATATGAAGTTTCCTGGTGGAAAAGGGATTAATGTTTCTCGCGTTCTTCATCGTTTAGGTGTTGAAAATGTAGCGCTTGGATTTACTGGTGGATTTACCGGTCGATTTATTAAAGATGTATTACAGGCGGAAGGTGTAACAACAAACTTTGTTCAAGTAGATGGAGATTCTCGAATTAATGTGAAAATCAAAGGACAAGAAGAGACAGAATTAAATGGACAAGGTCCTAGTGTGACAAATGAGCAATTTGAACAATTAATGAAACAAATTGAAAGTATGAAGCAGGGAGATTGTGTTGTACTAGCTGGAAGTTTACCAGCGTCTATCCCAACTACTTTTTATGAATCAATCGCAGCGTTCGGAGCTGAAAAAGGCATTCGCGTAGTAGTCGATGCAAGTGGTAGTGCACTGCATCATGTAATTAAAAATAAGCCATTTTTAATAAAGCCTAATCATCATGAACTTGGTGATTTATTCGGAGTAGAGATTTCAACAGTAGAAGATATTTTACCGTATGGAAGAAAATTAGTTGAACAAGGTGTAGAGCATGTTATCGTATCAATGGCTGGAGATGGGGCTTTATTATTTACGGCAGAAGGTATATATGAAGCAACTGTTCCAAAAGGTGTTGTAATTAATTCGGTTGGGGCCGGAGATTCACTCGTTGCAGGATTTGTAGGGAAATATGAACAGACAAAAGATATTGAAAAGGCATTTCAATATGGCGTTGCAACAGGGAGTGCAACGGCATTTTCAGCTGATTTATGTGAAAAGGAAAAAGTAGAAGAATTATTGTCGCAAGTAATTGTAACTAAGCGATAGGGGGAAACAACATATGAAAATTACAGAACTATTAAAAAAGGATACAGTTATTATGAATTTGACAGCTTCAAATAAAGAAGCTGTCATAGATGAATTAGTTGAGAAATTAGACGGCGCAAATCGTTTAAATAGTAAAGCGGAATTTAAAGAAGCTATTTTAAAGCGGGAGTCACAAAGTACGACTGGAATAGGGGAAGGGATTGCAATACCTCATGCGAAAACAAAAGCTGTTAAGCAACCAGCGATTTGTTTTGGTAGAAGTGTAAGCGGTATCAATTATGAATCGCTTGATGGGCAGCCTGCACATTTATTCTTTATGATTGCTGCGAGCGAAGGGGCGAATAATACTCATTTAGAAACGTTATCGCGCCTATCTACATTATTAATGGATGAAGGATTTCGTAAGCAATTGTTAGAAGCAAAGGATGAAGAGGAACTTCTTCGTTTATTTGATGAAAAAGAGAATGAAAAAGAAGAAGAAGACATTGAGATTGCAAAACCAGAAGGAAATGGACCGTACGTATTAGCAGTTACGGCTTGTCCAACTGGAATCGCTCACACTTATATGGCTGCGGATAGCTTGAAAGCAAAAGCAGCAGAGCTAGGAATAGCGATTAAAGTTGAAACGAATGGATCAACAGGTATAAAAAACGCTTTAACGAAAGAGGACATTGAACGAGCAACAGCTATTATCGTTGCCGCAGATAAACAAGTAGAAATGAACCGTTTTGCTGGGAAGCATGTTATTCAAGTGCCAGTCGCTGATGGGATTAGAAAAACGGAAACACTTCTTAATCGAGCTGTAAAACAAGACGCGCCAATCTTTAAAGGAATAAAGGAAGATGGGAAGACAGAAAGTACAGAGAAAGAAAAAGGGTTAGGAATTTATAAGCACTTAATGAACGGTGTAAGTAATATGCTTCCATTCGTTGTTGGTGGAGGAATTTTAATTGCACTAGCATTTTGGATTGGTGGTATAAAAGCAGAAGGACCATTGGCTGAATTGTTAATGTCTATTGGTGGAGGCAAAACAGGTGCGTTTTTATTCCTCGTACCAATTTTAGCTGGATTTATTGCAAGTTCTATTGCTGATCGTCCAGGATTTATGCCTGGTGTTGTCGGTGGATTTTTAGCAGCACATGCGAATGCTGGATTTTTAGGGGGATTAATTGCTGGTTTCTTAGCTGGGTATGTTGTTTTAGGATTGAAAAAATTGTTTTCAGGATTACCAGCACAGTTAGAAGGAATTAAACCTGTATTGTTATATCCGGTCTTTGGATTGTTGATTACAGGAGTTGTTATGCAAAAAGTAGTAATTCCGCCTGTAGTAGCATTGAATGAAATGTTAACAGGATGGTTAAATGGTTTGAACGGTACAAATGCTATATTACTAGGTCTTATATTAGGTGGTATGATGGCAATTGATATGGGTGGTCCAATTAATAAAGCTGCATTTACATTTGGTATTGCTGCAATAGAAGCGCAGAACTTTGGCGTGCACTCTGCTGTTATGGCCGGTGGTATGGTACCACCATTAGCGATTGCATTCGCAACTACTTTCTTTAAATCAAAATTTACTGAAGCAGAACGTAAATCTGGTTTAACAAATTATATTATGGGAGCATCGTTTATTACAGAAGGTGCGATTCCATTTGCAGCTGCAGATCCGATTCGAGTAATAGTAAGTTGTGTTGTTGGTTCAAGTGTTGCGGGTGCATTATCTATGTTATTCCAAATTACGTTACCAGCACCGCATGGTGGATTGTTTGTTATCGCATTAGTAAATAAACCGGTGTTATATATTTTCTCGATATTCATAGGGACAGTTATTTCAGCTCTTATGATGGGGATTTGGAAAAAGAAAGTTAAATAACACATGAAAAAGGAGTAGCTTTTATTAGCTGCTCTTTTTTATTACAAAAAAGGAGATTAATAATTGGAGAATGATGATTTTTGGTAAAAGATGTAATGAAATATGTTTTTTTTGTAACAAAAAAGTAATACTGTAATTTTTTCTGGAAAAAAATTTTGGGCTAGTATGTGGAAAATATATGAAAACTATTGGGAATTCTATTAGAAATGGAATTCATTAATATGGAAATTTATGTTACAACTCATTAATCGTGTATTACGAATGGTTTGTAATTGTGTGATTTCTAAAAATCCTAAAAATCTGTTGCTATAATGAAAATACGAAAACAAAGCAAATGGAGGCTATTCATGAAAAAATTATTAGGTATAGCAACGGCGGCAGTTTTTGGTCTTGGGATTTTTGCAGGTTCTGCGAAAGCAGAAACGATTGTAACAACAGACGTATTAAATGTTAGAGAAAACCCAACTGTAGAGTCAAAGCTTGTAGGTAAAATGTTAAGTGGAAATAAATTAGATGTTATAAATACAGAAAACGGATGGGCAAAAATTAAATTAAATGGTAAAGAAGCGTTTGTAAGTGCTGAATTTACAAAAAGTACATATTATGTAACGGCGGGCGTGTTAAATGTTCGTGCTGGAGCGAATGCTGACTCTGAAATTCTTGGTAAACTGAATAAAGATGATGTAATTGAAACGACAAATCAAGTTCAAAATGAATGGTTACAATTTGACTATAATGGAAAAACGGGATATGTTCACATGCCATTTTTAACAGGGACGGCACCTGTAATTGAAAAGAAAGAAGTTGTAACGCAAGAAGAGGCGCCAGTAAGAGTAAATACGCCGGTTAAAAATAATAAAGTAGTTAAGAACAAAGAGTCTGTTAAAAATGTAGAATCAAGTAAACCTGTGGCAAAACAGCAGTCAACTACGAAACAAGTTACGAAATCTACTGAAACAAGTGCACCTGCTGGTGGACGTGAAATAACAGTAGAAGCGACAGCGTATACAGCGCATCCAAGTGAGAATGGTACGTATGGTGGTCGTGTATTAACTGCAATGGGGCATGATTTAACAGCAAATCCGAATATGAAAGTAATTGCTGTTGATCCTAAAGTAATTCCGCTTGGATCAAAAGTATGGGTAGAAGGATATGGAGAAGCAATTGCTGGAGATACTGGTGGTGCGATTAAAGGAAATCGTATTGATGTATTAGTCGGTTCAGATGGTAGTGCCGATAGCTGGGGGCGCAAATCTGTAAAAGTGAAAGTGATCAAATAGTGTATATATATTAATATAAAAGGCGGTTGCTTGAAAGTATGTAAGCAATCGCCTTTTATGGGTTATTGAAAAGGATAAATAGTTTTACCTGTAATAATTTTATAGGCACTGCAAAATTGATTTTGTATATACTCTGTATTTTTATTTTCTGGATGTAATGTTGTTTCTTGGAGAGTAGAATGAAAAGAACGTAGCAAACAATTTAAGGCGAAATATAATTCTTCTTGTGAACAATTTTGTTCTTTTGTAGCAGTAGCTAAAATAAGGTCTTTTGTTAAAGATGAAAAATTAATGGTGGATTGTTTCATAGTCAACTCATCCTCTCGAAGGTATTTTTAATCATGTATATGCGGAATTGGACAAACTATGTTCTTTTTTATTTATAATTTCATGTACCGGAATGAAAGAACTTGCAATCATGCCGTTAAAATTGGTAAGATTGGATATAATCAATAGATGGAGTACATCACATAAAGAGAGTTGAATGATATGGGAGAAGTGCACCGTGAAAAAGTTGCTGTCATCATTGGACCAACTGCTGTTGGAAAGACGAAGTTAAGTATTGATCTTGCCAAAGCGTTGAATGGTGAAATTATAAGTGGAGATTCCATGCAGATTTATCGTACGATGGATATTGGAACTGCAAAGGTGACAAAAGAAGAGATGGATGGAATTCCGCATTATATGGTCGATATAAAAAATCCGGAAGAATCATTTTCTGTTGCCGAATTTCAAGAACGTGTTCGTAAGCATATTCGAGAGATTACAGAGCGTGGTAAATTGCCAATTATCGTTGGTGGAACTGGTCTGTATATACAATCTGTTTTATTCGATTATCAGTTTACGGATGATGCTGGCGATACTATATACCGAGAACAAATGGAAAAGTTAGCATTAGAACGTGGTGTGGAATATGTACATAAGAAATTACAAGAAGTAGACCCAGAAAGTGCTGAGCGTATTCATGCGAATAATGTACGTCGTGTCATTAGAGCGTTAGAAATTTTCCACACGACGGGTGAAAAAATGAGTGATCAACTTGAAAAACAAGAAAACGAGTTATTATACGATGTTTCCTTGATTGGCTTGACAATGGATCGAGAAATGCTATACGATCGCATTAACTTACGAGTTGATATAATGATGGACCAAGGGTTATTAGAAGAAGTAGAAGGATTGTATAATAGAGGGATACGAGATTGTCAATCTATTCAAGCGATTGGGTATAAAGAGTTATATGATTATTTTGAGGATCGTGTCTCTTTAGAAGAAGCGGTATCACAATTAAAGACGAATTCACGTCGTTATGCAAAGCGTCAATTAACGTGGTTCCGTAATAAGATGGATGTCACATGGTTTGATGTTACAGGCGGTGAAAAAACGTCAGAAATTTTACGATACATAGAAGGAAAGTTACAACTAAAGTCGAATAATAGTAAGTAGAGAAAAAGAGGAGGATTCGACATGAAGCAATCAATCAATATTCAAGATCAGTTTTTAAATCAACTCCGTAAAGAAAATACGTTTGTTACGCTGTACTTATTAAATGGTTTCCAGCTTCGTGGATTAATTAAAGGATTTGATAATTTTACAGTCCTACTGGAAACAGAGGGTAAGCAACAGCTTATTTATAAACATGCAATTTCTACATTTGTACCACAAAAAAATGTTTCAATTGAATTAGAGTAGTAATGAATTATTGTACATAACAAAAAAAGAGCGAGTTTCTCGCTCTTTTTTTATTTGTCATAAACAATAAATAGTGAAATTTAAGCAATTCTAAATACAGTAAGTCGGATGTTAGTGTTTCCTGTTGCAGGGATTGTAATCTCGTTAAGAGTAGATTGGACAGAAATGTTTGCGCCAGCTCTTAACGTTTCGATTGTAGTAAATGAAAGTGAGTCGCCTATTAAATTTGAAGAGAAGTTATCAGTTGCGACTGCTCCATTAATTGAAATGCCTACTCCAAGAGGAGCGCATCCTGGCGCAGTTGTAGAAATAGATACGCTAATTACATAAATACCACCGTTGATAACTGTAACTGTATCTGTGCCATTAAAGATAATATTGTTTACGTTAATTGCAGTACTGAAAATAAAGTTATTAAATTGTAGTACTGTTTGTTGAATATTGTTTGTTACAACAATTGTTGCTACAGGGAAGCTAGGTCCAGTAGGTCCAGTAACTCCTATACCAGTAGCGCCCGTTGGCCCTTGAACACCTTGAGGTCCAGTAGCGCCGGTAGCACCTGTGTTACCTTGAACGCCTTGAGGTCCAGTAGCGCCGGTAGCACCTGTGTTACCTTGAACGCCTTGAGGTCCAGTAGCACCGGTAGCGCCAGCTGGACCTTGAGTACCCGT
>NZ_QOZX01000074.1:0-205 GCF_008368895.1 Bacillus sp. BB081 | reverse complement strand
TGTTACCTTGAACGCCCTGAGGTCCAGTGGCACCAGTAGCACCTGTGTTACCTTGAGCACCTTGAGGACCAGTGGCGCACCCGTGTTACCTTGAGGTCCAGTAGGTCCAGGAGGCCCACCAGAAGGTCCGGTAGGTCCGGTAACTCCTATACCAGTGGCACCGGTAGCACCAGTAGCACCAGTAACACCTGTGTTACCTTGAACG
>NZ_QOZX01000073.1:0-10533 GCF_008368895.1 Bacillus sp. BB081 | reverse complement strand
CATACAAACAATGCCATTTCAGTATAAAACGATATAATTTTATTATTTTCATATTGAATGTTAAAGAACTCTTGCATTTCAACTGATGTTTTCATCATACATTCTGTTAACTTCACGCGTTTCTGCAAAGGTACATTCATCATATCGCACCACCAGTCAAATTCAAATTTCTTGTCAAAAGTAAGACATGACTGCATTTGTAAACCATTTTTTTCTAATAAGGTAATCCATTCTGTTTTTTTCATCGCTCGTTCATGACTCGGATCTCGCTTTTTTTCTATAAAATTATAAAATGTATCAAATTCATTATTTTCCGGTGAAACATTATCTATTAAAATAAACAATCCATTATGTTCTAACGTACGATTTACTTCACATATAAACTGAGCTGGATTCGTAAAATGATGTGCTGCAATTCGGCATGTAATCGTATCAAAAGAACTATCGGCAAACGGTAAACTTTCAGCGTTTCCAGCGACAAAAGATACATTTTCATATCCATTACTTATAATAAAGTTTTTCGCATTCTCTAACATTTTTTCTGTTAAGTCTAAGGCAACTACTTCTTTAAACAATGGAGCTAATACATTCGCAACATGTCCACCGCCAGTAGCAATATCAAGAAGACGATTATTATGACGAGACTCAACTTGTTGAACCACATATTGTAAGTCTGGTCCATTAGCATGAATTTTACTTTTCACATATTTTTCCGCATTATTACCAAACTGTTGTTTTACAAGCTCTTCTTTACTCATTTTATCATCTTCTTTCTATTATTATTTACATATAGGATTCATATAATAATTAAAGTTCTCTTTATGTATTTTCAAATCCTCTTTTCAGCTTACTTCTTATCATGCTGTCCTATCATCAATATACTAAACAAAAAAGGCTACGGGAACTTGTCCCCTAACCTGACTAAATATTTATTACATTTTTACTTTTTTATATACATCTATATAATATAAATCCTCTTTCAACTTCATAATAACGTCTACTTCGTTATAAGTAGCCTCACGAGCATGTAAACCAAATTGATCCATGCCGATCCATATCCATCCAGGTGTATGATGTAGAACATCTATGTTAAAATAATCTAATTTAATTAGCTCCGATTTTATAAATTTATCTTTATTAGCGATTTGTTTATCTATTAAACCATATTCTTTTCCATTTTCAAGTAGCGATATAATTTTCCCTAAAATCGGATGTTCACGTATAATAAAATGATATTCCCTTTCGTCTACATTCGCCATAATTAAACGAGAATTAGATAAATCTAATCCCAAACTCGGCATATTTATTTTAATCACCTCCTATATTGGTTTCATCTCCATCCTAACAAACAAATATTTAAATAATATTTAAATAATATTTTTATATCGTTTCTTTTTCCTCATTATTTCTAGAAACTAAATTTCCAACAGCATCTGCCGTTACTTCAACCACAAATTCACAAATACCTGCTACAACTTCTCCAATTACTTCATCCATCTTTTTACCCCCTTATTTTATGTAACTTATTTCTAGTATAGGAGAGATTGGTTATTTTTAACTATCGGAAAACGTGACAACAACATTACAGTTTTGTAATCTTTTGTAATTTGTTTAGTTTCTATCCTTTGAACCTCCAAGTATGATTAGCAAGCATATAGGCCATCATAATATTAATTAAGTTCCAATTATGCTAGAGGAGGCGTGTAAAATATACTACGTAAAATTAATTAAAGGTCAATCATTCTATGCATTTGATCATCGTTTCTTAATGTCTGAAGAAGAAAAGGTTTCCGAGAAAGTTTATAATTACTTACGTCGTAATGAATTTTTCGAAGTACGTAAAGAAGAATATTCGGCCTGATGTATTAAAAGCATCAAGAAAAATATCATTTAATAGTGATATTTTCTTGATGCTATTTTGTGAATTACTCCTTTTCAACAATTATTGTCGACTCTATTAAAATATTCTATTATTTGTCCAAGCTATTTCATTGCCATTTTCATATTTTAGTATATGAGGAGGTGACGAATATGACTCATATCATTGATTACCAAGCTACTCAACCTATAAGTAAAACTGGTGAAACAACTTTTGCAATCCCAGCTTCTCCAAATAAAGCAATTCTAGCAAATTTGAAATTGAGAATTTCAAGTAGAGATTCACGTAATAATCGAGTAGAATTAATCGCTACAATTGGTGTAGAAGGTATAACTGGGACTTCACAAGTTTTATTCCGAATTTTCCGTGATAACATTGAAATTTTTAATGCACAAGTAGGTATTGAATCTACAGATTCTGAACAATTCTACGTACAAACATTTCAAGCTATAGATCAAAACGTTAGCAGTGGAACACACGAATATTCATTAACTGTAGAAAACCTTACTAGTGGTGCAAGCGCAGAAGTTGTTGGCCCACTATCTTTTAGCGCTTTAGCTATTGGACAAGAGCGTAAATGCTGCTAAACAATCTAATATTTAATTTTGTACTTGAGAAAAGCGAGACGTACTATGTACGTTCTTGCTTTTTTATTTGTATCCTTACTTTCAATAGACACTTCATCATAAATTTTTCACATTTTCATTACTTATTTCACCAACTAATAAATCTAATTTCCGACAAATCAAAAAGATTGAAATCCACTCATGAAACACGTAATATAGACTCTGACTCTAAAAAAGTTCGTTATAAATTATACATAAAATAAGGAGGTTTTATATACGAGTTTTTCATTTTAAAAGACGGAGAGGTTTTACATTATGTGGCGTAATAAAAATGTTTGGATTGTGTTAATTGGGGAGTTTATTGCTGGTCTAGGACTATGGCTTGGTATTCTTGGCAACCTTGAATTTATGCAAAAATATGTCCCTTCTGATTTCATGAAATCAGTTATATTATTTATCGGACTATTAGCTGGTGTACTAGTCGGTCCTATGGCTGGTCGTATTATCGATCAGTATGAAAAGAAAAAAGTTCTTCTTTATGCTGGGTTCGGTCGCGTTATTAGTGTTATTTTTATGTTTTTCGCTATCCAATTTGAAAGCATTGCCTTCATGATTGCATTTATGGTTGCTCTTCAAATTTCTGCAGCATTTTACTTCCCTGCATTACAATCTGTAATTCCACTCATCGTACGTGAGCATGAGTTATTACAGATGAACGGTGTACATATGAATGTAGGTACAATCGCTCGTATTGCAGGTACTTCACTAGGTGGAATTCTTTTAGTTGTAATGAGTTTACAGTATATGTATGCCTTCTCAATGGCAGCATACGCTTTATTATTCCTCTCAACTTTCTTCCTACAATTCGAAGATAAGAAATCAACAACACCAAGTAAACAAGCTGCGAAAGATAATAGCTTTATGGAAGTATTTCGTATTTTAAAAGGAATTCCTATTGCTTTTACAGCACTTATATTAAGTATTATCCCTCTATTATTTATAGCCGGATTTAATTTAATGGTAATCAACATTAGTGAAATGCAACATGATCCAACGATTAAAGGCTTTATATATACCATTGAAGGTGTCGCATTTATGTTAGGGGCCTTCGTTATTAAACGTTTATCTGACCATTTCAAACCTGAAAAATTATTATATTTCTTCGCTGTTTGTACCGCTTTTGCACACCTTTCCTTGTTCTTTAGCGATATAAAATGGATGTCTCTTACATCATTTGGTTTATTTGGTTTTAGTGTTGGTTGCTTCTTCCCTATTATGTCGACAATTTTCCAAACGAAAGTGGAAAAAAGCTATCATGGTCGTCTCTTCTCATTCCGTAATATGTTTGAGAGAGTTATGTTCCAAATTGTCTTACTCGGCACAGGCTTCTTCTTAGATACGATTGGATTGCAATATATGGTTCTCATTTTCGGTGTGATTTCATTATTAATTATTTTCATTTCATTATCTAAACAGAAACAATATGAAAAACAACCTTCGCAATCTGCGAATTTATAGCATAAATAAAGACGCATGGATCATATTAGATTAATCCATGCGTCTTTGTTATATATAATCTTATTTATTACGTTTACTGAAATGATTTAAAGGAGTACCCTATTTTGCTTTCGAATATAATATATAAATAAGGTATATAGGAGGCGCTATATGTCTGATGGCATCCAATTATTTATTATCCTTTTTGTTGTATTCATTATGTTTAGCATTATAAACTTTTTAGCAATTTCCCTATCTCAACATAGCTTTAAAAGAAGAATTGTGGCAGGCTTCATATTTTTACTGCTAACTCCTATTATTTTTTTGACAACTACGGCACTCACTTCTATATTCGATAACGCTGGTTTTGGATCAATTAACCTAACCTCTTCTATAATAAACGTGTATATTTCAAACGGTATTGTCATTCTTCTTTCTGCTTCATTTATCCTCAAAAAACAAAATATAAGATAGTACACTAGGCATGAATCTGAATTACATTAGATTCAGATTCATGCCTTTTTTTAAAAAAACCTCACCTTCCTCCAATTTTTATGTGAAATTAAATAATTCTTTATAAAAATTTAAACTTTATTTATTACAATATTCCTATCGTATTCGCACGTTTATTGAAAATGAAAAGAAAGGAGCACAAAATGAAAAAAGTTCTATTGATTATTCCAATATTCATCGTTCTACTTAGTGGATGTAGCAATAATGATATATACGGTTCTTGGGAAGTCGTTGACAATAAAAATGGACTTTGTCCTGCATCTTATAAATTTGAAACAGTTGTAAAAGAAGAAAAGAAAGAAAAAATTGTTCAATATTTAGTGGAGATGCAAACATCAAAGGAAAAAGAAGATTTATACAAAGGCTCATTTGTAAAGGATTCTAATGTGTATCACATTGATTATGGTAACTCATTTACATCGGATCAAACTTTAAAAGTTGTCGATGGCAAATTAAATGTATACTTTTATGCAGTGGAAAAGTTATGTACATATAAAAAGAAATGATTACACTTCATTTAAAACGCAGAAAATATTTTCTGCGTTATTTTTAATTTACAAAACCTCCCCAAAAACATTTCCCTCTTTTAAATCTTTAAATTTAAATGTAGTATTATATAATAACAATATTTTAATGCGAGGTGCTTTTTTTGAGAAGTTTAAGTTCATTAATTGTATCAACAATCTGTTCCATTATCCTAATCCTATGGAGTGCACTTTCATTTTATGAAAGATTCACGACAGGAAATTCATACTATTGGCTTAGTGGTATATTAGGCCTCGTTTTCGTGTTCTTTTTCATCCAAAATATGCGGGATATACTTAATAAAAACTATAAAACATCCTAAACCGTATAGAAAGATATAATAAACAGTTCAGTTAACCAATCCTTATTTACAACGCCCTTTCAAAAAAGACTAATCCTCCCTCTAAATTTGTCAATCGTTTTAATTTTCATAAAAAAATGATAAAATGTAAACATGTGTTTTCAGAATAATTAAAAACGCAGAAAGAAAACACTGTTTTTAGGAGGGGTTTTGATGACTTACACGTTAGCAACTAGAATGAAAGCATTCCAATCTTCTATATTTAGTGAATTAGGGGCTTATAAAAAAGAAAAAATTGCAGCAGGTCACAAAATGATTGATTTAAGTATCGGGAATCCTGATATGCCGCCTGCTGACTTCGTAAGAGAAGAAATGGTACATACAGCAAGTGAAAAAGAAAGCTACGGATACACATTAAGTGGTATTCAAGAATTTCACGAAGCTGTAACTGAATATTACAACGACACTCATAACGTTAAATTAAATGCCGATAAAGAAGTTTTATTATTAATGGGTTCACAAGACGGACTTGTTCATTTACCTATGGTTTATGCAAATCCGGGAGATATTATATTAGTTCCGGATCCAGGGTATACAGCTTATGAAACTGGAATTCAAATGGCTGGTGCAACATCTTACTACATGCCATTAAAGAAAGAAAATGAATTCTTACCTAACTTAGAGTTAATTCCTGCAGAAATTGCCAAAAAAGCGAAAATGATGATTTTAAACTTCCCAGGAAATCCCGTTCCAGCAATGGCTCATGAAGATTTCTTTAAAGAGGTAATCACATTCGCGAAAAAGCATAATATTATTGTTGTCCATGATTTTGCTTATGCTGAATTTTATTTTGATGGTATAAAACCAATTAGTTTCCTCTCTGTACCTGGTGCTAAAGAAGTTGGCGTAGAAATCAACTCTTTGTCAAAAAGTTATAGTTTAGCAGGTAGCCGTATTGGATATATGATTGGAAACGAAGAAATTGTTCGTGCACTTACTCAGTTTAAATCCAATACAGATTATGGTGTGTTTTTACCAATTCAAAAAGCGGCATCAGCTGCACTAAGAAATGGCGCTGCGTTTTGTGAGAAAAATCGCGGTATTTATCAAGAACGTAGAGATACTTTAGTTGATGGATTCCGCACATTTGGTTGGAATGTTGATAAACCAGCTGGTAGTATGTTTGTCTGGGCCGAAATTCCGAAAGGCTGGACTTCTATAGATTTCGCTTATGCATTAATGGATCGTGCAAATGTCGTTGTTACACCAGGTCACGCATTTGGACCTCATGGTGAAGGATTTGTACGTATTGCACTTGTTCAAGATAAAGAAGTGTTACAACAAGTTGTTGAAAACATTAGAAATAGCGGTATTTTTTCTCTTAAAAAAATAAATGAATTAGTCAAAAATTAATGGTAACTCCCCTGCTTAACTGTAGCAGGGGTATTATTTATTGGAGGTACTTTCATATGCATATTAAAGACACTCTTCCTCATCGTTATCCTTTTTTAATGATTGATAAAGTAACAAATGTAAAACATGGTGAATCCGTTACGGGATATAAACTCATTTCAAATAATGAGTGGTTTATAAATGATAATCAAAAACATATGCCTCATATGCTAATTGTAGAAGCACTTGCTCAGCTTAGTGCATTTGTAAATACAAATGACTCTGAAGGTCTAGGCTTCCTCTCTTCGTTGGATGGGGTTGAATTCCACGGAAACGCATATCCCGGTGATAAACTTGATTTACATTATAAACTTACTCGCAATCGTCGAGGTTTTATTCTCGGTAAAGGTACTGCAACTATTAACGATCAGCCGATTGTAACTATAGAAAAGCTATTAATATATCAAGCAGAATAGAGACGATGTAATTCGTCAGGATATCTCTCTCCTACAAATTCGTCTCATCAACATGAACAGAGTAAACAAATTACTTAGTTAGGAGCAGGAAAATGGAAAGTACTATCGGTATCGATGCTGGAGGAACATTAACGAAAATTGCTTATTTGAACGAACAAAAGCAATTAGCTTTTGAAAAATTTTATTCAAATGAACAAGATAAAATAATAGATTGGCTTAAGAAAAACACTTGTATAAAACAAATATGTATAACAGGTGGTAAAGCAAAACGATTACAGCAACTACTTTCAGACTCATATAAAATAGTAGAACTAAACGAATTTGAAGCTACTCTTGTAGGTGTCCGATACATATTAAAAGAAGAGAAATATGATATAAACAACTTTATTTTAACAAATATCGGTACAGGTACTTCCATTCATTACGTTTATAATGACAAATATATTCGAGCTGGTGGAACCGGTGTTGGCGGTGGTACTATTATGGGGCTTTCAAAATTGTTAACAAATATAGATCATTTTGAAGATGTAATTCCTTTAACAAAATTAGGTTCTAGAAAAGAACTAGATATTACGGTTGGTGATATTTATGGTGGCATTCTCTCACCTATTGATAATAGCTTAACTGCAAGCAATTTTGGTAAAGCTACCAAAACAGACTCGAATTTTAGTAGTGCTGATATACTAGCAACTGTGCAAGGACTTGTCGGTGAAGTTGTTACTGCATTAAGCCTTCAATTCGCCGAAACAAAAAACATTGACCATATTATTTATATTGGTTCGACTCTATGTAATAACGTACACCTTCAAAATATTATTAGTAGCTACACAAAATATCAAAATAAAACACCAATCTTTTTACAAGATGGTGGTAATAGCGGTGCGATTGGTGCTTTACTTCATGCTACGAATAAAAAAAGCTGACTTTTGTCAGCTTTTTAGAAATACTTCCTTAAATTCTCAATCTAATTCTGTGTTTGCTCCGATTAGATTTAACCCTCTACTATCTTAAAACCTACTAAAATTTAAAATACTCAAAACGCCATATACATAAAATTAGTTAGTTGCATTACGAGGCTTGCATAGCCCCCATTCAATTAATATTTGACATATTCCTCTTAAACATTCTTTCTGCTTAGGCAATAAATAATTAATTGGATTTAATACTATATCCCTCATATATGTATAAAAATCCTTTTCAGATCTAGGAATCGTTTTTATTTTTTCAAAATGAGATAATTTTTTCTCTATAAATTCTCTCATTTTTTCTAATTTAAAATCCTTCAATAAGTTTTCTCCTAAAGGCTTCAAAATATATTTTTTAGGATATTTCTTTTTATCATCTCTGCGCAAAACTATATAATCAAAAAATTCTTCTTTAGTACCATAAAAAATATCTCTATCCTTTACTTCTTCCTTTTCAATAATTCCTTCTGTGTCTAAAACATTTTCAAAAAAGTTTATATAATTATCAGTACTAATTCCTTCTTTAAAGTCAAAATGATAGAAAACATCTTCGAATTTTCTTTCCTTTGATAAAATATCTAATTTTTCCAAAGTATTATTCCCTATATTTAACACTTTATAAAAATGATAAGGAACTAGATTTTCTTTTTCATGCAAAGATAACTCTATGTATTTTGCTATGTAATCATCACTGTTTGCTTTGAATACTTCCCATAAGTTTTTAGCTGTTTTTCCTAAATCATCATTAGGATATTTCCTATCACTATCTACTATTGCAATTACACAATTGTTGTTTTCAACTTTATCTAAATAACTTTTGGTTATTCCATTTCCATTACCATCATTACTTTCTATTGAATAATTAAACAACATTGAAGGAAATTGATTTGGATAATACTTAACAGCTTCTTTATAAAAATTGCAATCGTCCATGTTTTCGGTAATTAATTTTGTACAATCCAATGTCCTTGGATTTGCAAAATAATCAAGAGATACGTTAAATTTTACAGAATTATCATTTGCATCTTTTTCAAAATAACTTTCTTTATCTACAACAGAAATTTTAGTTTTTATTTTTTTTATATAAGATGCAATAGTTGTATATTGAAATTCAAGTTTATTAAAATATTTCCTCGCCGTAGATGATAGCTCTTCAAAATTAGACAAAAAATCCAATGATTTTCTATCTGAAAACATATAGTGCTGGGAATTAATGTGACTTGCGACTACTCGTTCTAAATATTCTAATTCAAGTTCAGAATATCTTTCTTCTTCAAATTTCTTTATAACATCTCTATTAAAATATATCAGCATACTAATTTTCCGGATAGAAGAAGCCTAGTGGCCAATCTTCTATAACCCCTTCCTCGTCATACTTTACAGATTCTATTTTAGTATTTACATGACCTTGTGAATCTCCAAAGATCAAAATATTAACTAACTCTGAATTTATTTTCTCTCTAGCCACTTGCTGCCCCAATCTATTTATAATTGTTTCACTATGCGTTTCAATAATTATATTCAAATCAAAATTCATATCTTTAGCCAATGTAATACAGTTAGCAAATACATCAGTTAATTGTGCTTGCATTGCTGGGTGTAGATGTAATTCAGGCTGCTCTATTACAACAGTATAGGGATTTTTAGAACTCATCATATTCCTAAAATTAAATTCTTTATTATTAAAATGACTTTGATCTTTCATTTTATTATTTACTCTCCACAACAAAACAATAATAGGCAATACTTGAGAATACCCAAACCCAGTATCAGCTAAATTCAATTTAGTTTTCTTATCAAAAGAAATAGATAAATTTACATGCCCCCCTTGGTTTTCAGTTGTAATTTTAAAATTAAAATTATCTAAAACCCACTCTTCAAAGTCTTTCTTTTGTTTATATGATAGATGTTTTAACATCATAGGAATATTTTCGCCCTGTGAATCTATTTCATCCACTGCTAAACCTTGTAATCGATAATACCTTTGTGCACTAGCTCGGACAGGGGCAATATAATGAACACCGCTAAAATAATCATTGAAATAAAGATTTATTCTTTCAAAGATAGTATCTAATTCATGACCTATTAATAACTCACAGAAATTTTCAAAGTTATCTTTAGTAATATCTTGCAAATCAGATATAAGTATATCATCGTCAAATTCTTCTTCATAATTATAAATATCTTTTTCTAATTCAATTTCAGAACAGATCCTATATATGAATTCGTCATCAAAAACTGACATCGATTCAATATCAGAGAAATTTAATTCGTCTAAAAATCTATCAATACTATTATATTCGGTGAATATACCGGGACTACTTTTAATAAGTTCGCTAAAATATTGTTTACTTGAAAAAATTTGTCTTTTTTGATTTTCTTCAGATACATTCTCTTTTGGAATTGGTAAAAACATAAA
>NZ_QOZX01000072.1:0-22311 GCF_008368895.1 Bacillus sp. BB081 | reverse complement strand
GATTGCTGAGGCGAGAGTTTCGCGTTACCACTCAGCTTCCTTATACTTCTCGCGAAATATAAGCTTTGTAGGTCCAATTAGACCCCCGTCCTTTTACCGGAGACGATGCCGTCGCCCTCTACTCAGTTTCCCTTTCGCAAGCAATGCTCCGAGGTGATCTTCAATGATTCGATTGTTACTACTCTCACAGCCTAGGAGCAGCTCTCTGAAACGATCATAACCATCTACTTTCCTCTTCTTTGCATATGTAACATATAAAGTTGGAAAATTCTTAATTAACTTTTATTTGTTAAACGTATTATAGGACGTTGTTCTTTTCATTGTCAACATGTTTTCAGAAAATATTTTTAATAATACATATATTTTCGAATCTTTTTTATTGCGCAATAAAACTTTTTGTATAATACTATATAAAACATATATATTTAGGAGGATTACAACAATGTCCGAAAAAACATACGAACTCGCAACCTTCGCAGGCGGTTGCTTTTGGTGCATGGTAAAGCCATTTGATGAACTTCCTGGTATTCATAAAGTATTTTCTGGCTATGCAGGTGGTCATGTAGAAAACCCAACATATGAACAAGTAAAAGCTGGTACATCTGGTCATTTAGAAGTTGTACAAATTACATTCGATCCTTCTATTTTTCCATATGAAAAATTACTAGATTTATATTGGCCACAAATCGATCCAACTGATGATGGCGGACAATTCTTTGACCGCGGTCCATCTTATCGCACTGCTATTTTTTATCATAATGAAACGCAAAAAGAGCTTGCTGAAAAATCAAAACAAGCTCTTGCAGAAAGCGGTATGTTTAAAGAACCAATCGTAACTGAAATTCGCCCGGCTGCACCTTTTTATGAAGCCGAAGAATACCATCAACATTTCTATAAAAAGAACCCAGAGAAATATGCTACTGAGCAAAAAGAATCTGGCCGTGAAGACTTTATAAAAGAAAATTGGCAAAAAAAATAATAAAAATGCATCGTACCTTTTAAGTACGATGCATTTTTATCTTTGAAAAAAGTACCATGCAATGATGAGAACAACCGCTGTCAATGTCCAAAGTGCGATTTCATTTTTCACTCTACTCTTCTTCTTAGTCATTTCATTCCCTCCTAATAGCAATACAACATATTCAAGATTTCCTCTGTTTAATTGTCCATCTTATATACGTGAATACATCCGTACAAATTCTTATAACAAGACCACCAATGATTCCGATTGCAATTGAAATTACTAACATCTGTCCAAAACTAAGAGTAGTTGTGTATGTTATGTAGATAACAACGCATACAAGTAAAACATCCGGTAAAGAAAGCAAAAACTTTTTAAGCATTTCTTCAGCTCTCCTATGCTTTATTTGTAATTTATACTTTCTACTGTAGCTTTGAAATAAAGTTTGTTCAAAAATTCCATTTAGACACTCATTTTATGGAAAAAGAATAAGAACCTCTTTTAAAAAGGGGTTCTTATCTACATATCCTATTCCATAATTACTCCTAAACTAGAATAATATTACTAGTGATTTGTTGTGAATTAACTATTTGCTAGGCAATCGGATGTTACGCCAGCTACCTACATCGCATTGACCATATGTATTATCACCTACTGCTACCACCGTGCCATCTAATTTCAGACCGACCGTATGCGCACAACCCGCCGCTATCGCTACAATATCACGCCAATCGCTTACATTACATTGACCATACTCATTCCAGCCGACTGCCACCACGGTACCGTCTGATTTAAGTCCGATTGTATGATTCGTACCAGCTGCTATTGCCATAATATCTTTCCAGCTGCCTACATCGCATTGACCAAGTTTATTATTACCCACTGCCATCACTTTTCCATCCGATTTCAAACCAACAGTATGAAGATAACCTGCCGCCAACTCCACCATACCACGCCATCCACTTACATTGCATTGGCCATATCGATTATTCCCCACAGTGGTCACTGTGCCGTCCAATTTAAGACCGACTGTATGCCAGTCACCCGCCGTGACCGCCACAATATCACGCCAGCTGCTTACATTGCATTCTCCTTCTTTATTTCGGCCCACCGCTATTACCGTACCATCCGGTTTAAGGCCAAGGGTACGACGCCACCCTGTCGCAACCGATACGATATTATGCCATTCGTTTACATCACATTGATCATGCTTATTCCACCCCACCGCTTCCACAGTATTATCACTTTTCAGAGCGATTGTATGAGCATTACCCGTGTTCGTCGCCATATGAACATTGCCCGCTGCGACTGCTTCAATATCACACCAACCGCTTACATTGCATTCTCCTTCTTTATTTCGCCCCACTGCCACAACTGTGCCATCCGATTTAAGAGCAACTGTATGACCACGACCTGCCGCTATCGTATCTTTAGGCCACCGTTTTACTTTTAACATTTCTTCTTTCGGTGAAATGTAATTCATGTTTTACCTCCTTGCATATAAGCAACTGTATCCAAATAGATATTTTTATCTAATTTCAGTATAAATGACCCGACTTTTTTTATAAATTTACAGCTACAAAAGAAGCCTACTACTACTTCTTCAAAAAATAAAAACCTCCAGTTTAAATACTAGAGGTTCCTTCTTTATTTCTTCAATCGTTCAATAAAATCGTTCAATTTATCAAGTGATTTCATATTCTGATTACAAGCTACACCATCTTTGCAAATATAGTTTCCCTTTTTCACAAAGGTTCCTGGTACATCACCTTTAATTTCAACTAAAAACATCCCAACTTCTTCATGTCCATGACATAATGAACAAATGCTCTTTTTATTTAAGCTCTGGAACGTTCCTTGCAGACCAACAAACTTATTTTTATCATTTTTCGCTATAATAAATTTCCTGCTTGACCCTTTATCAATCCAGCTTAAATAAGATAATTCTTTCATGTTCAGTTCTTCCATATCAGGAAGTTTTAATTTTTTCGCTTTAGGGAATAATTTTTTTAATGTTTGCGCTGTAACTTCCTGAAACGGAATGACATATGGATTTATTTTCAGTAAAAACGATTCTGCATCTTCTCTATTTTGAACTGTTAATACGGTATCAATTAACTCTTTCTGTTCATCCGTTAAATTCTCAAATACATGTATTATCTTTTCAATCGCTAGTGATTTTAACGCTTGAATTACACCTCTATCATTTGCCGTTGCGTGCCCATTTGCTAAAATATAAGCTTGTGATTTTATAAAATTGTATTGATCACTTCTAATAAAAGCTTCCATCTTTATCACTCCATACAAATTGTTGATCTAGTCTTATTGTATACAATGATTCAGCTTTTTGATATGTAAAAGATAACTTAGAAACGAATATTACATACATCGATTATATTTTACCGCTCCATTTCCTGACAAAAGAAACCATCGTCTGTTTTCCATTCAGCATATAATACATCCTCAAATTTAGTAATCCCTCTTTGCTTTATTTGCTTATACAGCCATCCTTCATCAAAGCCAGCTTCTCTCAAATTATCTTTCACTACTTTTCCATCACTAATTAATGAAATTGGTAAATATACAGGCTTATGCTTTAAACTTAAATCATTTATAGTAGGAGATTCATATTTGCTCTTTTTCAGAACGCTTATGTTTCCGTTAGGTTCCAAAATCATATATTCAACTTCTCGAATTGAAAAAATATCTTTTTGCTGCCTAAGCATTTGTTGTAATTGATTAATATCTAAATGATTTGAACTTAATTGTTCTCGGTCAATCTTTCCATTACGGATAATAATTGAAGGATACCCTTCAAAAAACCTTCTTGTTCCTCTTATTTTTTGTGTTATCACTTCTATTGAATAAATTAAAATTACCCAAACAAATACTGAATATAAAATAGACCACACTTTAATTTTAGGATCATATATTGAATTTCCAACGAGCTCACCAAGGACGATAGCTGAAATAAAATCAAAGGGGGTTAGCTGAGATATTTGTGTTTTCCCTAGTATTTTTGTAGCAATTAATAGAACAAAGAAACCAATTAAAAGCTCTATCGTTATTTGTCCAATATGATTCATAAATGCTCACCTTTCTGCTTTTCACTCAAATGTTCTATATTCTATTTAGTAAAAAAACGACACATTTTTCTATTATTTTGTCCATTCATACGCAATATATCCAATAGATACAAAGCAAAAAAGAGTCTAGTTCAATTTAATAATTGAACTAGACTCTTTTATTTTTATTTAGAATACACGATCTTTTTAATCGTTTCTCCGGAAAGAAAATGCTCCTCCGCAAGTTGATGAATGGAAATTCCGCTTTTAAACGCTTCTTTAATAGCTTTATTTCTTTCATCTAATTGTTTTCTTCCTCCAGATCGTGTACCCCATTTATAATGTTTCGTTTCTTGTTTTGGAATGTAAATTGTTTCACCTTGTATATACTTTTGAATTTCAGTAATTAAACTTTCTGGTAAAACTGTCGCAGCTTTAACGTATTTCATTTCTGCTCGCCCCTTATTTTTTATGGTTCATTTCAATAAGGTGCAAAGCCAAATATAAAAAATGATACGAGCTCATTTAGGCGATTGTATATTACTTGTCTACCTCACGCAAAGTATCGCCATTTCCATACTTGGCTTTGCATGAGACGCTGCAGTGTCCGGCAATTGAATTGTAATCGCCATATAAACACCTCCTAATATACCTTTTGCATTTTATTATATGATAAATTCCTCCCCCTTGCATCCACATCCTTTTTAAAGCATGAAATTACTTAGTTTGATATAATACTTTTTAGTCCAATTCAAAAATATAGTGAGGTTGCTTTATGAAAAAGAAAATAATTATTACAATCGTTACATTATTCATTATTACTGTAGCATTATTTGGAACATACAAATTGATGAACGCAAGAAGTTTTCAATTGTTTGGAGATTTAACAAACCGAGTAGAAACAAATGAAAAAGTGATTGCTTTAACTTTTGATGATGGTCCTACGAACAATGTAAAACAAATATTACCGCTACTAGATACATACAATGCAAAAGCTACTTTCTTTTTAATCGGAAATGAATTAGAGAAAAACCTATCGTTAGGAGAAGATATCGTACAATCTGGACACCAAATTGGAAACCATACATACTCTCATAACAGAATGGTTTTTAAAACACCTTCTTTTATTAAAGAAGAAATAGAAAAAACGAATGCATTAATCCGCCAAACAGGATATACAGGCAAAATTGATTTTAGACCACCTAACGGTAAAAAGCTAATTGGTCTGCCCTATTATTTAAATAAAAATAATATCGAAACAATCACATGGGACCTTGAACCTGATACCTTTTATAAGTCTGCTGCTGATAAAATTGAATATGTTAATAAAAATGTAAAACCAGGTTCTATCATTTTACTGCACTCTATGTACGATGAGTCTAATGAAAATTTACAAACGATTGAAGGTATTTTAGACTCTTTATCTAAGAAGGGCTATCAGTTCGTAACAGTAAACGAACTGCAAAAAAGAGCAAAATAAAGTGAAACTTTAATCAATGGGGGCTTTTACGGGATAAAAAGGTAGCGTATCATAGAGCGATACGCTACCTTTCTTTTTAAATAATGCCAAGTACATTTAAGAATACGATAATAATCGCGATTGGTGCGATAAAGCGAAGTAAGAATAACCATAATGCGAACAGTTTATAACCTTTATTTTTATTTACACCAAGCTCTTTCATTAATACATCTTTCTTCATTTTTAAAGGAACAAAGATAGAAACTAATAAAACACCAAGTGGCATTAGTACGTTACTCACTGCGTAGTCCGCTAAATCAAAGATTGTCTTTCCGAAAATCTTCAGATCACTTAATATACCAAATGATAATGCTGATGGTACTCCCACAACGAAGATTAATAACCCTACGATTAAGGCCGTTTTTTCACGTTTGCCTTTACCTTTTGATGTTAACGACGCAACACTAATTTCTAGCATAGAAATAGCAGATGTAATCGTTGCGAAGAAGAACAGCAATAAGAAAATAACGAAGAATACTTTTCCGAACGCCATTTTACTGAAAATAGCAGGTAATACGATAAATAATAATCCTGGCCCTTGAGATGGTTCTAATCCAAATGCAAATACAACTGGGAAAATTGCAAGTCCTGCAAGTAATGTAATTACTAATGTTAAAGCTACGATAGAAAATGCTGAACGCGGTAAACTTTCTTCCTTCGGTAAGTATGAACTATATGTTACCATTACTGCTACACCGACCGATAATGAGAAGAACGATTGACCCATCGCATATAAAATAACTTCTGATGTTACATGTGAGAAATCAGGTTGTAAGAAGAAACGAACTCCTTCTCCCGCGCCGTCTAATGTAAGAGCACGAACAATTAATACAAAGAATAAAACGAATAGCGCTGGCATGAAATATTTATTTACTTTTTCAACACCGTTTTGTACGCCTTTACTTACGATAAAAATAGTAATAAGAATGAATAATAACTGTGCTCCTACTGCTAAATAAGGATTGGAAATGATTTCACCAAACGTATCTTCGTATGCGCCATTTCCTTCCCATAGTCTACCTGTAATTGCATTCCATAAGTATAATAAAATCCATCCCCCTACAACACTGTAGAAAGAAAGTAATATGAAACAAGTTACAATCCCTAATTTCCCTAACCATGGCCATAATGTTTTTGGTGCGATTTCTCTATATGCATCAACAGCCTCTTTTTGTGTACTTCTTCCGATAACGAATTCAGCTAATAATAGCGGTAAACCAATTAATAATGTGAAACCGATGAAAATAAGGAAGAACGCCCCGCCTCCTCCGATGCCGGCCATATATGGGAATTTCCAAATCGCCCCAAGGCCAATTGCTGAACCTGCTGCAGCTAATACGAAACCTAATTTCGATGTCCATTGCTGTGAATTCATTTATTATTCTCCTCTCTATCTCTTTTTCTTTGTTACAATTCGATATTTATATTGTTCTATCCATACTCTTTTCTAATACGTTCACTTCCTCCCTACTAATAAAAAACGCCCCTACGTAAATACGTAGGGACGACAAAAATATCGCGGTACCACCCTAGTTATGAAGATACACCAAAGTTAGGACCTAAATAAAAAACGTCCCTACGCAAATACGTAGGGACGATAAATTATCGCGGTACCACCCTAGTTATGAAGCCACAACAAAGTAAGACCTAAATAAAAAACGTCCCTACGTAAATACGTAGGGACGATAAATATCGCGGTACCACCCTAGTTGTGAAACAATCTTCACCACTTTATTTGATAACGGTATAAACTACCGTCTTTCATTTCCTCATAATGTGAGATTTATGAAAGATGCTCCAGGACGAACTTCATGAATAATCTATATGCTGATTCACACCAACCATCAGCTCTCTGAAATAGGGAGATATTCACTACTATACCCTTTCATTGCCCAAATATTATTTTCCGAATTGATTACTATCATTTTTATCATACATTAAAAATAGTGTCAACTTATATTTTGAATTTTTATGTATTACATTCTATTTAAAAATGTAAAATATGACTTTTAAATGAATAATATTAGAATATTTATGTTCCATACTATATTAACTACTCTAACAGGTTTATAGTAGTATACGATGAATGCAAGACAGCACGAGTAGGAGGAAAGAATTTTGTCTACTTCAAAAGTTTTAAAAGGTACTGCTTTATTAAGTGGTGCAACAATGATATCACGTATATTAGGTTTTATATACTTCTTCCCTTTTCAACTATTAGTCGGAACACAAGGGGTCGCTTTATATGGATATGCATACTCTTGGTACGGTATTTTATTAAGCTTCTCAACTGCCGGTATTCCTATTGCCGTTTCTAAATTTGTTGCAAAGCATAATGCGCTCGGTGATTATAGTACAAGCAAAAAACTATATAATTCTAGCGTAAAATTAATGCTGTTTATGGGTTTTTTAGGATTTCTAACTTTATTTATTGGAGCACCATACATATCACAATTTATTATTCGCTCAAAAACGCCAGATCCGCAATTTATCGCTGATGTAACACTTACGATGCGAGCATTAAGTTTCGCACTTATTATCGTACCAGCTATGAGTGTTACACGTGGTTATTTCCAAGGATTTCAACATATGAAACCAAGTGCTGTTTCTCAAGTCGTAGAACAAATTGCGCGCGTTGTTTTCATTTTAGTTGGTAGTTTTATCGTTTCAAAACTATTAGGGGGTTCAGTCGCCTCTTCTGTTGCAGTTGCTACGTTTGGCGCTGTTATCGGGGCACTTGCCAGCGTTTCGATTTTAATGCTGTACTGGAAAAAATATAATAGATTAAAGCCTCCCGAAGGAGAATTAAAGTCCAGGGCATCGAATATCCCATTAAAAAATATTTATATGGAATTACTTCGATATGCAATCCCAATTGTATTTGTCGGCATTGCAATTCCGCTCTATACGTTAGTAGATCAATATACTGTAGCTGATGTCCTTAGAGCTATGGGAGAGCCGTTAGAAACAGCGAATGCAGTGTTCGCTTATATAACGAACTATGCCCAAAAGTTAATTATGATTCCAGCTTCACTTGCAACTGGATTCTCATTAACGATCATTCCGGCAATAACGAAATCTTATACAAGCGGGAAACTAGAAGAATTACAAGAACAAATTGCAAAGATATTTCAAGTCTTGTTATTCTTCACTATCCCAGCTGCATTCGGTCTTGCTAGTATCGCTTATGATGCATTCCGTATGGTTTATGTAAATCCTGAAATTGCACTTGGTGGATCACAATATTTAATTTCATTTGCACCTTCTGCTATATTAAGTGCGATTTTCACAGTTTCAGCAGCTATTTTACAAGGAATCGATTATCAAAGAAAAACGATGATTGCTTTCTCAGTCGGTATTCTCGTTAAAGTTTTAGTAAATACACCGCTCTTACATTTATTTGGCGGACACGGTGCTGTAATTGGAACAATTCTTGGATACCTCGTTTCCAATGTTATTATGTTGTACTGCATCATTAAGTTTGCGAAATTTAAAATTGGCGAAACAGCAAAAACAGTACTTCTTATTACAATTTACTCCGCAGCGATGTCTGCTGTTGTAATTGCTTTAAAAGCTATTTTAAAATGGTTAATTCCTGGACAATCTTATATCGAATCACTGCTTATTGTATGTATTTGTGGCGTCGCAGGAGGACTTGTTTACCTTTTATTCGTCCTAACGAGCGGACTTGCTTCACATATTCTCGGTGATAGGATTCAGCGATTACCCGTACTAGGTAAATTAGTCAAATAAAAAGAAGGGATGTAACGCATTGTTACATCCCTTCTTTTTCACTTCGCATATTGAATATGTTTTTGTTGTTCCGTAATATGTAATTCTGGAGCATGTTGTTCTACTAAATGTAATAGCTCTTCGATTAACACTTCTAACTCCTGTACACTATACTCCGGTTTCCCTATTAACGTATTCGCCATACGCTCATATAAGTTTTCAGGCTTAATACTCATTCGTTCCACATTATTCGGCATCCATTTAAACGCCGGGTGATGCACATACATTCGGTTTAAACCAAATAAGACCCCAAATATATTTCTTTGAACTTCACAAATAACATCATATAACATAAGCCAGTCTTTTCGTTTTAAAAGTGCCTCTCGATTATGCCAGCGATTGCTTAACCAAAGATTTTCTGAAATCATCTGTTCCGCAAGTTCTTCTGGATATAATACCACTCTATCTTTTAATTCATTCACTTTCTCTTCTCCATACAAACTAACACCATCATGAACGGATGATACGATACATTGTTTTTCATAACTTATATCATATTGATCCACCACATCCGAAATAACTTTCTCTACTGTTTCTGTTAAAAAGTTACTGATTTCTAATTTAATTCCCTCTTTTGTCAAATATGTTTCCGACCATTCTTCTTCCTCATAAGGATGATATGACAAAATCGCTCCACCAATATGATTAATAGGCCCTTTACGATCCTCATCCTCTGGTGGCGTTGACCATAATATATGTAATTCTATATCCGAATGTTCATCTTCTAACTTTCTAGCTACTGAACCTGCTAAAATAATAGCTTCGATCTTCGGATTTCTCCTATAAACCTCCGACATTTCTATCGCTTTCTCTTTTAATCCCACTTCATTTCCCCCTATAATTGCAGTACACCCTTACTTTTTCATTTATCTATTTCGATATTGCGCATTGCATTCCCTTTTCAAATTCCCACTAAATCATATTTTTACCCAATAACGCTGAACAATTTCCCCAGTATGAGAAGAAACTACTTCATTTTCTAAAACACCGCCAACCTTTTGAATCGTTTTAGCCGAAGCAATATTAGCTTTATCGCAAGTTATTAACACTTTCTGTAACCCTAACTTTTGTGCTTCATATAATGCGAGCTTCAATTGTTTTGTCGCGTAGCCTTGGCGACGTTCATTCGGATGAACACTATATCCAATATGACCACTTTCCCGCAATAATTCTTCGTTTAATCGTTGTCTAATATTCACAAAACCTACAAGTTCCCCTTTTTCAAAACTTAAAAATTGACTAGAAGGTACTCGATTACCTTGTAAGTTTTCTCCCAGTTCCTGTTTACTCACTTTTTCAAACCATTCATCAAGTGCAGCAAAATTTTGTAAAGAACTACTGCCATGTGGTTGTTCATCCGCATGTAAAAATGCCTCTCGATACTCCATAATTTGTTCGCTATATTCATTTGTCGGTTTTAATAGTTTCATTGTGTTTCTCCTCTCTTAATATCCTATAACAAACCCCTTAATAGTTCTATTTCACCATTAAGGGGTTTCTATCATTTTTATTCAAATAATCCCATACTTAAATACCGTTCTCCCGTATCAGGTGCAATACATAAAACTTTTTTACCAGCGCCTAATCGTTTTGCTATCATAATCGCTGCGTAAACAGAAGCTCCAGAAGATGGTCCAACTAATAACCCCTCTTGTCTTGCTAAGTTTCTCATTGTCGTTAAAGCCTCTTCGTCTGCAATTTGAATAATTTCGTTATACACTTTTGTATTTAAGTTTTTTGGGATAAATCCTGGACTTGTTCCTACTAGCTTATGAGGACCTGGAACACCGCCTGATAAAACGGGAGATCCTTTCGGTTCTACTACTGCAATATATAAGTTTGGTAGTTTCTCTTTTAACGTTTCCCCGGTCCCTGTAATAGTTCCACCAGTTCCAGCCGTTGCTACGAATGCATCAAGTTCGCCATCCATTTGTTCATAAATTTCAAGTGCAGTCGTATAACGGTGAATATTCGGGTTTGCTGGATTTTCAAATTGTTGCGGAATAAAACTATTTGGTATTTGCTTTTGCAGTTCTAACGCCTTCGCAATTGCTCCTGGCATTCTTTGTTCTGCTGGTGTTAATACTACTTCTGCTCCGTATGCTTTCAATAAATTTATACGCTCTTTTGACATATTGTCTGGCATAATTAAAATCGCTTTATACCCTTTCGCAGCTGCATTCATTGCTAAGCCTATTCCTGTATTTCCGCTTGTCGGTTCAATAATTGTATCTCCTGGTTTGATGAGACCATTCTCTTCTGCAACGTGCAGTAAATTATAGGCAGCGCGGTCTTTCACACTGCGTGATGGATTAAACATTTCTAGTTTTACATACACATCCGCTGCGTCTTCTGGAATAAATTTAGATAATCGGACGACAGGTGTATCTCCTATTAATTCTGTAACATTTTCACATAATTTCATAGTGCATCCCCTATTCTATCGTTTTCTTATCACTTGGTAATAACCAAGAAGTAAGTCCAATTAATGGTAGACAACTACATAGTAACATAATGAATTGTAGACTATATATGTCAGCCAATTTCCCAAGTACTACAGATCCTAAAGCTCCGAGTCCAAACGCAAGCCCTACAATTAATCCAGATACCATCCCTACTTTTCCAGGAACAAGCTCTTGCGCATAAACAACAATTACACTAAAACTACTTGAACTAATAAAACCGATACATAAAAATAGCGGTACGACCCACATGAGCGAAACGTGAGGTAATAAAAGGGCAAGTGGCGCCGAACCTAGCATTGAAAATACAATAATTGTTTTCTTTCCAAATCGATCTGCTAACGGTCCACCAAAGAAAGTTCCTAATACACCGGCAATCATAAATGCGAATACGAAATACTGGGCATTTTTTATAGATAAACCGTAATGCTCAATTAAGTAAAATTGATAAAAATTCCCTATACCAGCACCGTACCAAGAACGTACAAAAGTAAGGAAAACAAGAAGTAGAATAACAAATTTAATATGTGTACTTACAATCGCATTTTCCGCCTCAAGCGCAGCCCTCTTTTTTCTTCTCACAGCGCCAGTTGCTAATTCATTCCTATACCAATTTGATACAAAAATTAATAATACAATTCCTACCGCTGCAAAGGCTGTAAAACCTAAAGAGCCAATTTGGCCGAGCGGAACGAAAATTAAAGCTGTAAAAATAGGCGCTAGGGAATTCCCTGTATTTCCTCCTACTTGATAAATCGCTTGCGCTAAACCTCGTTTTGCACCGGCTGCCATATAAGCAACTCGAGCCCCTTCTGGATGAAAGACTGCGGAACCTAATCCGATAAATAAAACAGAAATAATAACAATAATAAAGTTCGGTGCAAATGCAAGTCCAATCATCCCAAGCATACTCGAAAACATACCGAGCGGTAATAAAAATGGTGACGGCTTCTTATCCGAATACATACCAAAAACCGGTTGCATAATCGATGACGTCATATTTAACGCAAACGCAATCCACCCTACTTGCATATAGGATAAATTCATCGTTTTTTCCAAAATAGGAAACAATGCCGGCACAACTGCTTGCATCGAATCATTTAAAAAGTGACCGAAACTAATCGCAAATAGTATTCGATATATCGTCGGTGTTTCTATTGTATTTTTTTTCGAAACTGCCTGCATATATGAATCTCTCCTTCCTGTACAAAATATATATTTATTACAGCAGGTGTAATAAAGTAAGACTTTAATCTCGATAAATTCTGACTTTTGAAACATTTCTATTCTATACTGGTTTCATTTCTTTTTCCAGAAATATCACTTCTTAAATAATATATTTTTTCTATACGTTTTATCGGATTTATTTATAGAAATTTTCTATATTTTCTTTTATAATAGGACGGAGATGAATGGAAGGATGACTACTATGAAGAAAAAAACAAAAGGAATCGTTGCACTCTCAATCACATTATCTATGTTTTTAACAGCATGTGGTCAAAAACAAGAGGCAACAACTACCGGAGAAAAGAAAAAAGAATCTTCAAAACAAGTATTAAACATTGTAGAAGCTGGGGAAATTTCTACACTTGATTCATCTATCGCAACTGATGGGTTTTCTTACGCTGCATTAAACAACGTAATGGAGGGATTATATATGCCTGGCCCTGACAATAAACCTGTTCCTGCGGCAGCTGAATCATACAAACTAAGCGAAGACGGAAAAACATATACATTCACATTACACGATTCAAAATGGTCAAATGGCGATCCAGTGACTGCTCATGATTTTGAATATGCATGGAAACGTGCCGTTAATCCAGAAACTGCTTCTGAATACGCACATATTATGTTCGATATTAAAAACGCTGAAAAAATAAATAAAAAAGAATTACCAATTGATTCATTTGGTGTAAAGGCAATTGATAATAAAACGCTTGAAGTACAGTTAGAACACCCTGTTCCATACTTTTTAGGGTTAATGGGATTTGCAACATTTTATCCTCAAAACAAAAAGGTTGTAGAAGCGCAAGGGAAAAATTACGGACTTGAAGCTGCAAATGTAGTTTATAACGGGCCGTTTCAATTAAGTGAATGGAAACATGATACAAGTTATAAAATGACAAAAAACCCGAACTACTGGGATAATAAAAATGTGAAATTAAGTGAAATTAATGTAAATATCGTAAAAGATACTTCCACAGCCGTTAATTTATTTGAAAGCAAACAAGTAGACCGAATTACGATTAATTCAGAGTTTGTTGATAAATATCAAAAAGATCCGAGCTTAAAGAAAATGGAACGTCCTTCTATGACATTTTTCCGATTTAGCCAAAAGAATCCTTTATTAGCAAACAAAAACGCTCGAAAAGCTATTTCGCTTGCTTTTGATAAACAAGGAATCGCAACAACAATTTTAAATAATGGTTCTATACCGGCGAATGCATTCGTTCCGAAAGGATTCGTAAAAGGACCTGATAATAAAGATTTTCGCAGTACAAGTAATGTAAAAGTAGAAACAAATGTGAAAGAAGCTAAATCACTATGGGAAACTGCGAAAAAAGAAACAAATTTACAAAATGCTTCTCTTTCAATCATAACAACTGATGAGTCTAACGATAAAAAAATTAGTGAGTTTTTAAAAGGTGAACTGGAGAAAAACTTACCTGGATTAAAAATCACATTACAACCACTTCCAGTAAAAGCATTTTTAGATCGTGAAGGAAATGGCGATTTTGAAATTTCACTTTCTACTTGGGGACCAGATTATCCTGATCCTACAACATTTTTAAATATGTTTGTCACTGACGGACCGTTTAATAAGATGAGTTATTCAAACAAACAATACGACGAATTAATTGAGAAAACGAGCTCTACTTTAGCAACTGATTTACCAGCACGTTGGAAAGCGTTCCAAGATGCAGAGAAAATCTTACTGGAAGATGAAGCAGCTATCGCTCCAATCTTCCAATCAGGACTTGTATATTTAGAACGTCCAACAGTAAAAGGTGTTGTTATTCGTCCATTTGCAGGAATTTATTCTTATAAGTGGGCCTCTATTACAGAATAAGAAAAAGGCGATCCTAACATATATTAGGATCGCCTTCTTTATTAAATTGCAAAACGCTTATACTTTTCGTAATCACTCGTCTTACATTCTACTTCTAGTTTTGTACCTTCGTTTTCATAACTCGTAGATAAAACGTGCGCATGATTATTGAAATAAGAAACTACCTGCCCTTGATCATACGGGATTAACATTTCACACTTCGTATACTCTTTATAAATGTGTGAGCGAATCATTTCTACAAGTTCTTCCATTCCAACATGTTTCTTCGCTGATAAATAAACGCGGTCTTCTTGTACTTTCGGAATTTCAACATCTACCATATCTGATTTGTTATAAGCATAAATGATCGGGATATTTTCTACTCCAATTTTCTTTAACGTTTCATTTGTAATATCAATTAACTGTTCATAATTTGGATTTGCGTAATCTACAACGTGAATAAGTAAGTCTGCTTCCGCTACTTCTTCTAACGTTGAACGGAATGCTTTCACAAGGTGATGCGGTAATTTGCTTACAAATCCAACTGTATCTGTTAATAAAAATGATTTGTTATCTGGCAAATCAATATTTCGTACAGATGTTTCTAGCGTCGCGAATAACATATCTTTTTCAAATACTTGTTTTTCTTCTGTACCATTATAAATCTCAAGCATCGCATTCATCGTCGTTGACTTTCCTGCGTTCGTATAGCCTACTAATGCTACCACTGGTACTTCATTTTTCTTACGTTGCTTTCGCTGCGTTTGACGCTGGGCAACAAGTGCTTCTAGATCTTTATTTAAAACTGAAATCTGTTCTTCAATTTTACGACGATCTAACTCTAATTTCTTCTCACCGACACCTTTATTTTTCGTACCAACTCCGCCGCTCTGTCTTCCTAACGATTCACGAAGACCGATTAAACGAGGCATCATATACTGAAGGTGCGCTACCTCTACTTGCAACTGTGCTTCTTTCGTTTTCGCACGTTGCGCAAAAATATCTAAAATTAATATGGTACGATCAATAACTTTACAATCTAAATCCGCTTCTAAATTTCGAATTTGTGAAGGAGATAATTCGTCGTTAAAGATTACCATATTCGCATCTACTTCATTTACATACGCTGCTACTTCTTCAATCTTTCCTTTTCCAATATAATGGGAAGGATTTACTCGTTGTAAATTTTGCGTCACTTGCCCAATTACCTCTACATCACAAGCTTCTGCAAGGTTTGTTAGCTCTTCCATTGAATATGCAAAATCATCTTCATTACCTAAATTTACTCCAACTAAAACTGCTCTTTGTAATAATTCTTCCATATATTTATTCCTCCATTTCGATTACGTAAAATAAAAAACACAGGTTACTGCCTGTGTTTTCGTAAACGGATAAGGGTTCACCAAAGAAACAGGAGAAAGCTATACTTTCATCCTATCTCAATAGTCAATAAGTCCCAAAATCATATACGTATCCACAATAAGTGTTCACCTATACGATCCCATTCTATTTATAAAGGCAAAACAAAAAGAGGGCGTATTCGTCCCTCCCTCTTTTTCACATATAAGCTTAATAAAGGGTTCCTTTAAAATAGGCAGACCAATCCCGTTCACTCTGCACACAGACAGAGCCTTTGAGCGCTATTCAATTATTGGCACAAAGTATTGAGACGTAATCTGATTAAGATCAAAGGAAGCCCCTCCGTTCATTTAAGTTACATAAAGTGTAGCATAAGTAATTCGCTTTCACAAGATTAAACCACCTATAGAAACAGAAAGAAAATCTTTATATATTTACTTTAATCGTCATTTTTTGCGCGTTCTTCTTACAATAAAAATCACAAGAACTACTATCAGTAACAGACCTACAGAAAGAGTAACAACTTGCCACCAGCTTAAACCGTTCAACTTGCCACCTTTTAAATCGCCTTTCTTCGTCGGAACAGATTCTTTTGCAATTTGACTTAAAGCCACTTTGTCCGCTCCTGCCTCATCTAATCTCTTCGTTCCACTACACATAGATGTCTCTAAGTTTTCCTCTCCTCTATAAGAAGAAAAGACTAAGTACTCTCCCCCCTCCGCAAAAGGAAATGTACAACTACTAAAACTTGTATATACAATCACTTGCGAAGAGCTTGTCCCTTTCCAAATTCTCTTCACTTCAAATAATGTTTTCATTTTTCCGTCCTTCTCTTGAACCTCTAATACCTTACCTTCAAACACTACATCATTGTTTTGTAACTTCTCTTCTGGTGATGCTTTCACACACTCACAAGCGTAAGACTTCTCTGGTAAAATAAAATAAGTAAGGCTGCAAATTAAAACTAGAGACAATACATATACGATTCTTTTCAAGAATCTCAAACTCCTTCATGATCAATTTTAGAAGCTTTCCGTATATTATTTGGACATCACTCCTCAAATCCCTTTTCGTTTTATTAAAATATAATGATTTCCACAAACAAAAAATATTTATTGACATTTTTATAACCTGATATTAGTATCAGGTTATAAAAATAAGTTAGGAGATGTTCCTATGCATTCTAAATCTCGTATTACTGCAATCGGTACTTATGTCCCAGATCAAATATTATCTAATAACGATTTAGAGAAAATGATTGATACGAATGATGAATGGATTGTACAAAGAACAGGAATGAAGGAAAGACGAATCGCGAGCGAAAGCGAATACTCCTCACACTTAGCCATTAAAGCAATTGAAAATTTATGTACAACTTTTAAAAAGAACTTAGAAGATATAGACTGTATCATCGTCGCTACAACAACCGCTGACTATGTTTTTCCGAGTGTCGCGTGTCAAATACAACAACACTTCAACATACCCCATACACTAGCTTTTGATTTAAATGCAACTTGCGCTGGTTTCACATATGGTCTGCACGTTGGGAATAGCTTGATTACTTCTGGATCACATAAAAAAGTACTTGTCGTAGCAACAGAGACATTATCTAAAGTTACTGATTACAGCGATAGAACGACCTGTATTTTATTCGGTGATGGTGCTGGCGCTATTTTATTAGAAAGAGATGAAAACAAACCAAGCTTTGTCGCTGCTCACATGGGAACAAATGGTGCTGGTGGCATTCATCTATACCGAACAAACTTATCTACTACTATGAATGGTACACCACTGCAAACAAATGAAAAAATCGTGCAAAATGGGAGAGAAGTTTATAAATGGGCAACACGTACGGTGCCAGCAGGTATAAAAGAACTATTACATACTGCAAATATGCAAATAGATGATATAGACTGGTTCGTACCACACAGTGTCAACTTACGAATGATTGAATCTATTTGTGAAAAGACCGAAATTCCAATTCAAAAAACTTTAACGAGTGTAAAATACATGGGGAATACATCTTCAGCCTCCATTCCACTCGCTCTAGATCTAGCTAGAAAAGAAGGAAAATTAAATAATGGAGACATACTTTTGCTATACGGATTTGGTGGTGGTCTTACGCATTTAGGCCTTATTGTGGAGTGGGATTTAAACTAAAAGTTTTTTTATACAATTCACTACAAAAAAGCTGCATTCAAAGATTGATTACCTCCCTTTGAACGCAGCCTTTTTTATCTTAATTTTATTTACCTGTCCGAGCCCATATCACAACAGGAATCAGCATGAAAGCTAAAACTCCTCCAGCTAATGACAATGCTGCATAACTTGAATTCGCTACTACCATACCTGACATCGCTCCGCCTGAAGCTCCAGCTAGCGCGATAAACACATCTATTTTCCCTTGTGTTTTTGCACGTGTGGAAGGTATAGTTGCATCAACAATTTGAGCCGTACCACTTATTAAACCGAGGTTCCATCCTAATCCAAGTAAAGACAAAGCAACAATTAATAGTATTAAAGAATCACTCGGCGCTATTGCAGCTATGACACCTGCTGCTAGTAAAATTACTCCACCAGCTATACTCATCGTAGTTCTTCCAATTTTATCAATTAGTATTCCCGTAACGAGAGAGGGAAGATACATTGCACCAACATGAAAACCAATCACAAGCCCTACTTCACTTAATCCATGACCGTGATGTCCCATATGAACCGGTGTCATCGTCATAATTGCAACCATCACGACTTGTGTAAGTATCATTACGATAGCTCCAACAGTAATACCTCGTTTATTTTCTGTCGCTTCTTCTATTACTGCTTGCCCTTTATATGTATGCTCTTGTTTATATGTTTCTATCATATTAGCAATAAGTAACGGATCTGGACGAAGCATAACAAATAGAAAAAGACCAGCTAGTATAAATGCTGCTGCCGATAATATGAACGGACCAGCAAGTTCAGGAATTCCAATTGAATGAGCAAACCTTCCCATTACACCTACTAAATTCGGACCTGCGACTGCACCAAAAGTCGTCATTACCATCGTAATACTAATAGCAGTTGCTCTTTGCTTCTTATTCGCTAAATCCGTTCCAGCATACCGCGCTTGTAAATTCGTAGCTGTGCCCGCGCCATATATAAGTAAAGAGACTAACAAAAGAATAATACTATTTGTTAAAGCTGCCACCACAACTCCGATAGCCCCTAGCCCGCCTACTATAAAACCAGCTGCAAGCCCTATGCGGCGACCATGTTTTTGCGATAATTTTCCAACAAAGAAAGCCGCTACCGCAGATCCCATTGTAAACATAGCTGCCGGCAATCCTGCATATGCATCTGTCCCAAGCATTTGCTGCGCAAGAAGTGCACCTACTGTAATTCCGGCAGCTAACCCTGCTCCACCGAACATTTGTGAAATGCTTACGATTATTAATGTTCGTTTGTATAATTTTTGTTGGTCTTCTTCTGTGTATATGTGATTACTTTTTAAAGCCCCCGCCTCATCTAACAATTCCTCATCCTCCCTTTGAAATAAAATCCCCTTGTTAATGTATTATGTTTTACATTACATATACAACAACATTTTCTATTCGTTTTTTTCATTCTAAAAACTTACTAACCATAGACTACTTATCTCATGCTATATTAAAAATACTACTATTTACAATATGCAAGGAGAAAACAATAAAAAAACAGGCTGCTATTAGCCTGTTTTTTTACGCTTCCTCTACTACCCTTTTCCTTCTCCCTTTACTCAAAGCCTTCCCTTCCCAAAATAACAAACTTACTAACGCAAAAACTAAGATAATCGGCACACTTACTTTATATAAATCTGTAAAACTTATTGCCATCTGATTTTGAGCATAGTGATTCACATCATTCGAAAATGCGAGTACCTCTTTCTTTATACTTTCCTCTTGTTTTTCAACTTCTTTTGTCACTTGATTCATAACTTCTTCTCTTTTTACATCTCTATATTCTACTGGAATTCCTCTTAATACTTCATCCACTTTTTGGTGAATTAATGCATCTTTTTTCTCTTTATTTAACCCTACAAATGTTTTATGTTGATGCTTTTCTACACTTGGTTCTATACTTTGGTTCTCTATTTTTTCTTTTGTTACTTGTAGTATTTCAGCTTGCTGTGAGCTATCCACATGAATATTATGCACTTTTTCTTCTGCATAACGATATACATTCTCTTTATTTACAGCTAAATTGTGCGTTAAGTTAGATACAAATATTGCAACTGCTAATACAATTCCTACTTGCCGCAACATTGAGACAACACTTTGAGAAGCAGTTAATAATTCCCCTTCAAACGAAGAAGCACTTAAAACTGTAATTGGACCTACTACTAAACCATACCCAACACCTAATATCATACATGGAATAATAATTTCTATATTTGTTGAATTAACATCAATCATTTGCAACCAATAATAAGATAAGCCCATAACAAGAAAGCCTGACAAAATAATAGTTACCTTTCCGAGTTTTTTAATTAAAGTTGCTGCAACTGGTGAGACAAAAAATATCATTGCTGAAATAGGTGTCACTAAAAAAGCTGCTTCAATTTCCGTTCGGCCTTGTATTTTCGTCAAGAACGTCGGAAGCAATACAGTAACTCCAATTAAAAATAAATTACTTAATATGATAACGATAGACGCTCCGACAAACATTCGATCTTGAAATAACTTTAAATTCACCATTGGATTATGAATCTTTCGTTCTACTAAAACAAATAGAATAAGAGAAATAGTGCTAATTGCATAACAAGAAAAAGCAATATTACTTTGCCATCCCCATGTATTGCCTTTTACTAATATGAGAGTAAAAGAAAAAATTGCTGTGCTACTTAATAGTAGTCCTACCCAATCTATTTTTGAGATAATACGTTCCTCATTTTTTATTTGCAGCATAACGCAGCATAAAATGATTCCAAGAATACAAATTGGAACATTTACGAAGAACACCCATCTCCAACCGAAATTTTGTGTAATAATTCCACCTATTACTGGTCCCATTGCAGCTGATAGTCCTTGTGTTACCCCTAAAATTGCAAGTGCAACATGCCTCTTTGCTAATGGCATTGCTGATACGCCGATTACCATACTTGTCGGAAATAAAATTGCCGCACCAATACTTTGTATAAAACGAGAAAAGATAAGAAAATCGCCCGTATTAGCAAAAGCACAAAGCACTGATCCACCACCAAAAATTATCAAACCAAGAATATACATCTTTGCTTTCCCAAAAATATCAGCTATCCGTCCTAGTGGAATGGCTAGTACTGCTATTGTCATTGTATAAACATTTAATACCCAAGACATCTTTTCTAGTGAAGTATTTACACTCGTTTGTATCGCTGGTAAAGCTATATTCATAATTGTCGTATCAATCATACAAAGAAATATACCTAAGCACATTAAAAAGACAATCTTAATACCCTTTGATTGCTCCATGTTCATCTACCCCTTTATTTATTATGAACGTGTTTTTTATTCTTCCATTTTATTTTGTTCTTTTGCTTCTAGTTGCTCTAGTTTTCTTTTCAATGTCTCTACTTGAGCACTATACGATGCAATACCTACATCGAGTGAAATTTCCTCAACAAAAGTAATACCTTCTCTCCACTTTTCATATTTCAAACGAAGATCCGCAATGTATACCTCTTTCCTTTCAATTTCGTCCTCAATCCATTTTTTTATCGCCTTGTCATCACTATAATTACCGAAATACATCCTCATTAAAAAATCTGAACGTAAAACATCCTTCTCTACATCTGTTTGCATGTATTGATAAAACTCTTCACGTCCTTCATCTGTAATAAAGTACATTTTCTTATTCGGTTTCCCTTCTTGCATAACAACTTCTTTTTTTATTTTCCCCTCTTTTTCCAATTGTCTTAAAGTTGGATAAATCATTCCAAAACTCCCATCAAAAAAATGAGTAAATACATCTTCAAACACAATTTTAATATCATAACCAGACAATTCTTTTTCCATTAATAAACCTAAAACAACATCTCTTCCCTTCAAAATAAAACCCCCACATAGTATATAATCAATAATCATATTAACAACATTAATATGATTATT
>NZ_QOZX01000071.1:0-1057 GCF_008368895.1 Bacillus sp. BB081 | reverse complement strand
ATCATGAAAGGTTTGTTCCAAAATTGGAAATCTTTTTTTGCTAGTTTAAAAGACTATAAAAAGAATCCAAACAAATATGCTGGAATGCCTAGGATTCCAAAGTATATTCGTTCTTCTGAAAAAGAGATTCTGTATACAAACCAAGATTGCATCATTAAAAACGGTAGATTTTTAAAGTTTCCAAAGACGAAATTACAATTAAATATTGGGAAACTAGGTTTCACTGAAGGTAAACTGAAACAAGTTCGTGTGATTCCAAAATACAATGAATATGTAGTGGAATTGGTAATTGATGTTCCTTCTGAACAACAAATTATTGAAGAGAATGCTCGTTATATGAGTATTGATTTAGGGATTGATAACCTTGCAACCCTCGTAACAAACACAGGTATGAAACCTGTCCTTGTTAAGGGCAAACATGTCAAAAGCATAAATCAATATTACAATAAAATGAGGAGTCATTTTACAAGTATTCTTAGAAATGGAAAACAAATTAATGAAGGACCTTTTACTTCTAAAAGGATAGAAAAACTTCATCAAAAACGTTACTTGAAAATAAAAGACGTCTTCCATAAAGTTAGTCACCACATCGTAAAACTAGCTCAAGAAGAAGAAGTTTGTAAAATTGTTATTGGTCAAAACAAAAGTTGGAAACAAGAAACGAATATGGGAAAAAGAAATAACCAATCGTTTTGTCATATCCCGCATAATTTACTGATTCAAATGATTACATACAAAGCAAATGCTGTAGGCATTCAAGTTGTTGTAACTGAAGAATCATATACATCGAAAGCAAGTTTTCTGGATAACGACTTCATTCCAACGTATGGAGAAAATGACCAAAATACAACTTTTTCAGGAAAACGAATAAAGCGCGGCATATATCGTTCAGCAAATAAAACTTTAATTAATGCAGATGTAAATGCTGCGGCTAACATTTTACGAAAAGTAATCCCAAATGCATGGACAAATGGGATAGAGGGGTTAGGCGTGAAACAGCTCGCTAATGTGTTAACTCCCCTGACGTTAATCGTCCGTTAGGTCGAAACGTTAGAAA
>NZ_QOZX01000070.1:0-17536 GCF_008368895.1 Bacillus sp. BB081 | reverse complement strand
CTTCTTTTGTTGGTTCTTTTTCTTCTTCTTTTGATTCTTCAACTTCTTTTGCTGGTTCTTTTTCTTCTTCTTTTTCAACTATATTCTGGATTACTGTTCCGTTAAAACTTATACTAATTTCATCCGAATCTAAATCAAATTTATACACCTTTTCACCTGGAGTACTCCATTTTATTACTCCGTTATTAAATGTTCCACCCTCACTTGTCAGTTTAATATTCCCAATAATTTCTCCTTCTAAATCATATACAGGAACTTGAATTTCTTCATTTACTTTTGCTTCATCTAAAAAGATTTTCTGTCTCCCGGCATCAATTGAAAACCATTGGCCTAATTGTATTAACGGCCTTACATCACGAATCTCATTTCCAGCTAATTTTAAACTGAGTAGGTCTAACATTGGGCTAAGAACTGAAACATCTTTAATTTGATTATCAGCAAGATTTAACCACTGTAGACTTTTTAATGAAGATAGTGGTGTTATATCTTCAATCTGATTATGAGATACATTCACATCGTTCAACTTTTCTAAGTTCGAGATAAACTCAATATTCTTCAAACCTACTCCTTCTAAAGTGAGTTTTTCTAAGTTCGCCATGTACTCTAAACCTGTTATATCTTTTATATTTTTTCCTTTTTCTTTAAGTATCTCTAATTTTTTAATCTGCAATAAATCTTCTTTTGTGATAGCAGCGTTTAAATTCTCTCTACCTAAATTCTCTTTATTAATATGTTGTTGTAAAGTTTTATCAAGAATTATATTTTCCTTTTGTTCATCATTCCCTTTTATTTCATCTAACTTTTCAACAACATTTTGAATTACTGTTCCATTAAACTTAATACGATTCTCTTCTGGTTTTATATCCAACATAAATTCGTATGTTTTTTCACCAGTAGTACTCCATTTAACAGAACCATTATTAACTATTCCATCTCCATTCTTTAATTGAACAGTATCGAGTGGCACTCCTTGTAAATTATAGATAGGTATTTTAACTTCCTTATCTTTTTCTACATCATCTAAAAAGATTTTTTGTCTTTGAATATCAATGTACATTCTTTTCCCTAACTCTTGAACCGGTCTAACATCACGAATTTCATTTGACCCTAGCTTTAAATCGTATAAACCTGTTAATTGGCTAAGTGGCGTTATGTCTGAGATATAGTTTTCTTCTAAATTAAGTGATTGTACGGTAGACAATCTTGATACAGGTTCGATGTTTTCTAATTCATTTTTAGAAAGATCTAACTCTACTAACTTTTTCATTGGTGTAATATGTTCAATATTAGTCAGTCCATTGTTACTTAAAGATAAACTCTTCACATTTTTCAATTGCTCAATCCCAGCAAGATTGGCATTACTAATTTGATTATTTGCTACAGTCAAAGTCTTTAAAGTTGTTACTGTAAATAATGGTTTAATATCTTTTATATAATTACTATTTAAATCTAGCATTTTAATCTTCTTCATTTGACTTAATGGGCTTACATCTGAGATTTTATTGTTTCTCAAAGTTAAAAACTCAATCTGCTCTAACTCAGCCAAAGGTCCAATATCTTCAAGTTCGCCATAGGTTATACTTAATGATTTCAATTGTCTCAAACCCGAGATAAATTGTATATTTTCTAACTTAACTTCTTCCAACGTTAAGTTTTCTAAGTTCGTCATATATTCTAGACCGCTTACGTCTTGTATTCCTTTACTTTTGGCTTCAACGACTATTAAAGATTTAACTTTTAATAAATCTTCCTTAGTTATTGGCGTATTTAGATTCTCTCTATTCAAGTTATATTTATTAATATGCCTTTGTAATTGCTTATCTACTATCACATTCGCATCTTGTTGATCTACTTTATCCTCTTTATTTTCCTTTTGTTCTTCTGGAGCACTGTTCTCTAAATTCAATGTATTTACTTCAAATTGCACTTGATACTTATTATCATAGGCCATTGTCGGAATATAAATATGCATTTGCATATTATACCTTTTCCCTAATTCCCCTACTTCAAACTGAATCACTTTCGTTCCATTTTTCTTTTTATCTTCTGATATTACTCTTACATCATGGAACACACCTGGAGTATGAATATCCTCTGTTTTCAAGTATTTAAAGAAATCACTATCACTTAACGTTGCCGTTACAATTTTCTTTCCGTTCTCAATTGTTAATTTCGGATCCTTTATATAAACAGCTGCCATAGACTCCTCATTCGTTTTATCTTTATATGCTTTAATAACAGCATCATATGTACCATCGTCTAAAGCATATCCCTTTTTATTAGCCTCAATTGCTACTGCCGCTAAAGCAGGCGTTGAATACGTGGCAAATGGAAGTGATAACGCCGCAGCGATAATCATCGCATTTATATGTTTTCTTTTATTTTTTTTCAACTTTACATCTCCTCCAAAATATATAAATCTAAATGTAATCATATCTCGAATAAATGATAATGATTTTCATTATCATTGTCAACTAAAAAAATAAAAAGTTAACGAAAAAATAACCCCTTTTTACGGGGGTTATGCCATTTTTTCTCCGGATTCTTCTTTAAAAAAGCTCTTCATCGCATGGAATACGTCTGCTTTTTGCTTTAAAATATAATATCTAAAATTCTCATCTTTAATGTTTTTATAGGCTGACATGAGGGTACTATGGCGGTTGTACTGATTCACTTCCCCATACCCAAACATATTACACTTCTTCATTAATTCTTCAACAAGTTTTACACATCTAGCATTATCTGAAGTTAAATTATCACCGTCTGAAAAATGGAATGGATAAATATTATAGCGATCTGGTGAGTATTTATTATCAATTAGCTCAAGTGCTTTTTTATATACAGAAGAACATATCGTTCCGCCACTTTCTCCTTTTGAGAAAAACTCTTCCTCTGGAACTACTTTTGCCTCCGTATGATGGGCAATAAACTCAATATCTACTGTTTCATACTTCGTTCGTAGAAATCGCGTCATCCAGAAAAAGAAGCTACGTGCCATATATTTCTCCCATATTCCCATCGATCCACTCGTATCCATCATCGCTAATACAACAGCTTTTGAATCTGGCTTTAATACTTCATTCCAAGTGCGGAACTTTAAATCTTCTTGGTGAATCGGATGAAAAGAGGCTTTACCACGCATCGCATTTCGTTTATATGCGGATATCATCGTTCGTTTCTTATCGATATTTCCCCATAATCCAGTCTTTCTAATGTCATTAAATTCAACATGTTCAATCCGGTTTTCATCTATTTCTTTTCTCTTTAAATTAGGCAGCTCTAACTCTTTGAAAAATGCTTGCTCTAATTCTAAAATAGAGACTTCAGCTTCATAATAATCTTCTCCAGCCGCGTCCCCTGCTCCTTGCCCTTTTCCTGGTCCTTTTTGCTTTTGACCACCTGATCCATCTCTCGCAACGACATCACCAACTTTGCTGTCACCATTTCCTTGCCCAACGTGTTTGTTTTTATCATAATTGTACCTAATCTTATATTCATCTAAAGAACGAATCGGTATTTTTACAACATCCTTACCATTAGACATAACTATGCTTTCTTCTGTTACAAGATCGGGTAAATTATTCTTAATTGCCTCTTGTACTTTTTCTTGATGGCGTTGTTGGTCGTCATATCCTTTGCGATGGAGGGACCAGTTTTCCTGTGAAATCGTATAATTTGGTTGGTTTTCTTCACCCATTTCTTTCCCTCCTTACTGTAATTGTCTTCCCCTATGAACAGTAAGCTAGAAATTTTGTTTTATACTGTGCAAGCTAGAATGAAAGATAACTGCCCATCGAAATTCATCCCATAAACATATATAACGTTTTTCATATAATACTCCGAGCATCCTAAACAAAATTTTGCCACTCACATACTAGAAAGAAATATTCAGCCGTTGATAAGAAAGAAACACAATGCATAGTTGCACACATTTACACTTTGCAACATATTGTATTGTGTTGGCTTTTTTCGTATGAATGGTTGGTTACTCTATCATATGCATATTGTAAAAATAATTGACAATAAATTCATGAAATTGCATCTTAATTTATTACATTTGGACAAGGTATGACACTTTACACATATAAATGGATAATAAAACGCTGTCCCGCAAAATACAAGAGACAGCGTTTTGTTATCAAACTATCGGTTTAGCAGACTACCTACATAGCGTAATAATTCATTCGCAGATGAAGAATTATAGCCGTGCTCATCAATTAAGCGTGCAACAACATCATTGATTTTCTTAAGCTGATTTTCGTCTGGCGTTTTCGTTGATGTTGTAATTTTCACTATATCTTTTAAATCAGCAAATAGTTTTTTCTGAATCGCTTCACGAAGACGCTCATGTGAATTATAATCAAAGCGTTTTCCTTTACGCGCATAAGCAGAAATGCGAATTAAAATTTCTTCACGGAATGCTTTCTTAGCATTTTCTGAAATTCCAATTTGCTCCTCAATTGAGCGCATTAGCTTTTCATCTGGACTCATTTCTTCACCTGTTAATGGATCACGTAATTTCGATTTATTGCAATATGCTTCAACGTTATCTAAGTAATTATCCATAAGTGTCTTCGCTGATTCTTCATATGAATACACGAATGCTTTTTGTACTTCTTTCTTCGCAATTTCATCATATTCTTTTCTCGCTAATGAGATGAAATTCATATAACGCTCTCGATCTTCATTACTAATTGACGGATGCTGATCCAATCCGTCTTTGAGCGATCTAAGTACATCTAATGCGTTAATAGATGGTACCTCTTTTCGAATAATTGTAGAGGAAATTCGGTTAATAACATAACGAGGGTCAATACCTCTCATACCTTCATCTTGATATTCACGTTGCAGCTCCTCTACATCAATCGCATTATAACCTTCTACCGTTTCTCCATCATATAAACGCATCTTTTTAATTAAATCAATATCTGGACGCTTCGGATCTTTTAAACGAGTTAAAATCGTAAACATTGCTGCAACGCGAAGTGTGTGCGGTGCAATATGCACATTGGATACATCACTTTCACGAATCATTTTTTCATAAATATGTTCTTCTTCACTCACTCGTAAATTGTATGGAACTGGCATTACAATAATTCTTGAGTGCAATGCTTCATTTTTCTTGTTTGCTATGAAGGAACGATACTCCGTTTCATTCGTATGCGCTACAATTAATTCATCTGCTGAAATAAGCGCAAATCTTCCCGCTTTGAAATTCCCTTCTTGCGTAAGCGATAATAAATGCCATAAAAACTTCTCGTCGCATTTTAGCATCTCTTGGAATTCCATCATCCCACGGTTTGCCTTATTCAATTCTCCATCGAAGCGATACGCTCGTGGATCTGATTCTGAACCATATTCTGCGATTGTTGAAAAATCCAGACTACCTGTTAAATCGGCGATATCTTGTGATTTAGGATCAGACGGGCTAAATGTACCAATCCCTGTACGGCGATCTTCCGAGAAGAAAATACGCTCTACAACTACATCCTCAATTCTTGAACCATATTCTTGCTCTAGACGCATTACGTTTAGTGGCGATAAATTCCCTTCAATTCTAACTCCATACTCACCAAAGAAATCATCCCGTAAATGATGCGGAATTAAATGCAGTGGATCTTCATGCATTGGGCAGCCTTTAATTGCAAAAATTGCTCCTCGATCTGTTCGTGAATATGTTTCTAATCCTCGTTTCAACATCGTAACTAATGTTGATTTCCCTCCACTAACAGGACCCATTAATAATAAAATACGTTTTCTAACATCTAATCGTTTTGCAGATGGATGAAAATATTCCTCCACAAGACGTTCTAAAGCATCCTCTAATCCAAATAGCTGATTACTAAAGAAGTTATACTTTCTTCTACCATCTACTTCTTCGATTCCAGCATCTTTTATCATATTGTAAATGCGAGAGTGTGCTGTTTGAGCCACCCATGGTCTTTCCTTCACAAGCTCTAAATACTCCGCAAACGTACCTTCCCACTGTAACCGTTCTTCTGCTGCTCGATGCTGTTCAATCTTTTTTAGAATATCCATTATAGCTCCTCCCCCATCTCCTTGTTCAATCGGATTATTATAAAAGGTATGCTAGGATGTCCTTAAACATTCTTTAAATCAAAATGAAATATACAGTAGTTCTATAAAATTCTCTCCAAAATTCAAAGAAAATTCTGTATAATATAGGTATTAAAGTTTTTACACCTCTATTCATTTTAAATAAATTCTTTTCTTCCAAGAACCTTACATACATTTTGATTCATGTTTAAGATCCGTAAACTGAATAATAGGAGGGATATTAGTATGAAATTATTATTAATTTTAGGTGTATCACTCACATTTCTTACAGCTATTTTCACATCTGGTTACAATGATAAACCCGGTACACATAAAAAGTGATGTGCTTCTTAGCACATCACTTTTTTTATCAATCATTTATAATACACATTTTCCACATCATATTTTGATAAGGGGCGGCTATAATAATAACCTTGCACAAACTTCACATTCTTTTCCTTCAAAAATTGTATTTGTTCCGCTTTTTCTACTCCTTCTGCAATTACATTTAATTCCAAAGTATGAGCTAAATGAATAATTGCAGCTGTAATATTCGTATCACGTTCATCTACATGTATACCTTCCATAAAAGAACGATCAATTTTCAACGTATCAATTGGATACGTTTTTAAATAACTTAAAGATGAATATCCCGTCCCAAAATCATCTAAATGAATCTTTAAATTTTGTTCTTTTAATTGTAGCAATACCCTTTTCGATATGTCTTTATGCATAAGGGCTCCTTCTGTAACCTCTATCGCTAATAGATGAGCTGGTACATTGTACTTATGTAACGCCCGTGTAATCATCTCTATTAATGTAATCGAGCGAAAGTGCCTGGCTGAAATATTAACTGCAATCGGGACAACTTCATATCCTTTATTTAACCATTCACGTATTTGCCGACACACTTCATTTACTACCCATTCATCAAGCTTAATAATAAATCCTGTTCTTTCTGCTAGCGGAATAAATTGATTGGGAGAGACAAATCCCAATTCTTTATTCTCCCATCTTATTAAAGCTTCCATACTCGCTATTTTTTTCGTTTCAATATTCATTTGTGGCTGATAATACAAGCAGAATTCATTTTTTTCTATAGCACGATGCAATTGGTTTTCTATTATAAATCTTTGTTCACGCTCACAATCTAATCCACTGCAATAAAAATGATAATGCCCTTTTCCTTTTTCTTTTGCCTTTTCCAAAGCAGCATCAACTCTTTGGAATAATATTTTTTCATCCTCTCCATCTGTTGGAGCCATTACAATTCCGATTGATGCACTTAAATAGACGTCCTCTTCTTCGATTACAAAATGCTCACTAATCTTTTTTAGTATGCTTTTTGCAACTATCTCTACACGTTCTTTCGTTATATTTTCTATTAACATAACAAATTGATCATCGTGTTCTCTAAATAAGTGCATACCGTCTATTTGAAGACTGCTTAAACATTCTGTAACTTTTTGTAATACTTTATCTCCTTCTTTATGACCAAACGTATCATTAATAAGGTGAAATTCATCTAAATCTATAAAAACAAGCGCAAACGCTGTATTATCATTTAAAAAAACATTTAACTTATTTGCACATGAAATTCTATTCATTAATCCTGTTAATTGGTCATAATAAGCTAAATATTCTGTTCGCATTTCATTCAATACTTGCCTTGTAACATCCCTCGTAACAATATATACCCCCACAATTTCGGCGTTCACAATAATCGGAATAGTTCTCAAAGAAATATAGAGCTCGTACCCTTCTTTATGAACATATTTCTTTGAAACAATTTGTTTTGCCCTTCCTTGCAAGGCTCCTTTAAATATAATTTGAAAATCTTTTTCATATTCTTTATTAATAAATTCAAAAATAAATTTATTATGTAATTCTTCATGTCGATATCCAAATATTTCATACGTTGCTGGATTTGCATATGTAATTCTACCTATAGAATCCATAGATATAATGGAGTCATTATTATATTCTAATAACGACTTAAACAACATTTGTTTTTCCTCTATCTCTGCCTTTTCCTCAATCTGAGCTGTGATATCCCTCGTAATACAAATAATAAACTGACATACTCCTTCTTCGTCGAATACAGGATTAAGTGAAGATTCATAATGTAACTCACCCTTTGGTAAACTAACTACATCACAAAAGGTATGTGCTTTCGCTTTGCTCGCTACTTTTGCATATTGCACTTGCAATATTTCCGCCGTATCTTCTGATAATACTTCAGCAAACGTTTTTCCATAACATTCTTCGCTTAGCTTCGCATAATCCATACCTATCTTATTTATATAAATGTATTTAAAGGTTTCCTCATCTATAACTTTCACAATAAATACTAAATCTTGAATAGCATGTAATAGTCCTCTTCTTATTAAATCCATATCTATCATACTTAAAAAGGTATTTTGATTATTATATTGTTCCTTCATATTTATCTCAACCCGTCTAATCTATTTTTATTCATATATCCCATTCTATATGAATATGTACCCTTTTTTAAATGTATGATTACATATTATTTTTATTTTTAGAAAAAAAGTCGCCATATGGCGACTTTTAATAAACAATTTCTAAATCTAATCCCGGATAATTTTGTTGACGGAATGCTTCATAAATTAAAATAGCTGCTGTATTAGATAAATTTAATGAGCGCACTTTATCAGTCATTGGAATACGTAAACAATGATCGAAATTTTCTTCGATTACATTAGCTGGTAAGCCGTTTGTTTCTCTTCCAAATACAAAATAGTAATCCTTCTCACGTTTGCTATAATCAAATGCTGTATGAGCTTTTTCGCCATACTTTGTTAAATAGAAGAATTCACCGTCTTTATTTTTCTCATAAAATTCTTCAATTGAATCATAATACGTAACTTTCACGTGCTGCCAATAATCTAATCCTGCACGCTTTAACATTTTATCATCCGTTGAAAATCCAAGCGGTCTAATCAAATGTAATTCTGTTCCAGTTGCTGCACAAGTACGAGCAATATTCCCTGTATTTGCTGGAATTTCTGGTTGATATAAAACAACATGTACTCCCACGCGATATTCACCTCTGTTTTTTGTCTACTACGTATTATACCACTTGAGCGAAAAATCTCTACCCATTAATAATATGAAAGAATTTATATTTCATTTGTGGTGTATATTTACTAGAATCTTCATAGTTCCAATAACGCCGACGGCTATTCGCTGAATGTGCATTTACAAGTGGCATACCATCTGCGTCTTTTGCTACTACAATCGTCGTATGATTCCACCTACCATCATCCTCGAAATCATAAGCGATGACATCACCAAGAATAAGGTCCTCTGGCCTTTCTACCGCTTCAGCTCGAAGCCCTGTTGTAGCACCTGACAAATACCAATAAAAAGAGTGTGCGACAGCCCAGCTCCAACTCCACTGATTCTCCCTTTGCCACCATCCTTTGCGAATATTAGGATATCCATTCATTGGTACTTCTCCAGTATGAAGACATTGAGAAATAAAATTCGTACAATTATCAGGGAAATTACGATATACAGGGTTTCGATCATCCCACCAACGCTCTGCATATTTAACTGCCTCTAAACGGTTGTACTGATAAGAACCGTACTTCTCTTTTGTAACTTCCCTTTCTAACGTCTCACTCATTCCAACAGCTTCTGGCACTTCAATAGCATAATCACCTATTACCCGGCTATTATTTAAACAAACTCTTCGTTTTAGTTGTTCCTCTTCGATATAAAATAATTCTTTATGCTTAATTAAATATTTAAAATGTATTTGATAATCAATTTCTTGATGATTGCTATTATTTAATTGTCTCATGAAAGAAACATCCGCAGTTGCTTTCACTATCTCTGCATTACGCTTTTGAAACAATTGTTTCTTTCTCTGTGCTATTTGTAATAAATCTTCAGCAATACCATCTACATTTGTTCGTTTCTCTGTTACATATGCTAAAAATTGTTGTACTTGCTTTTCAATATTTATTTTTACAACCATTTCGTCTCCCTCCCATATTACAATATGAAGAAGGGCGATATTATCTACTCTTTTTTCTGCGCTAACAATTCAAGTCCGCGATTCATTTCATGAAGAACCTCTCCATCTTTCTCACGTTGCATCGCTTTTTCAATAGCTTCGCCCACGCCATCTCCACCAATTTTCCCAAGTGCCCATGCTGCTGTTCCGCGAAGTACCGGTCTTGGATCGTCTTTCATAACACCAATTAAATCAGGAATTACTGATGCCTCTTTAAAATGAGCAAGTGCCAAAATTGCATTTCGTTGCAACGGCTTTTTACCTCTCCATGAACCAGACATAATTCCATATTTCTCTTTAAAATCACGATTGCTAATTGTTAAAAGTGGTGTTAATAATGGCTTAACTAACTCAGGATCTGGTTCCATCTCAGGATGATTATGAAAATCCATTCCTTTATTTTTCGGACAAACGGTCTGACATGTATCACATCCATAAATACGATTTCCTATTTTGTCGCGGTATTCTTCCGGTAGGAATCCTTTCGTCTGTGTTAAAAATGCAATACATTTCTTCGAATCTAACTGTCCTCCTTGTATTAAAGCGCCTGTAGGACAAACATCAATACATTTTGTACAACTTCCACATTGATCTTCTATCGGCTGATCTGGTGGGAAGGGAACGTTTGTAATTATTTCTCCTAAATATACATATGAACCAAATTCAGGTGTAATAATAGCACAATTCTTACCACTCCATCCAATACCGGCACGCTCCGAAACAGCTCGATCACTTAATTCACCCGTATCAACCATTGACTTAACTTCTATATCGGGAAGTTTTTCGATTAAATATGCTTCTAATTTTTGCAAACGATCTCGTAAAACAAGATGATAATCTTGTCCCCAAGAGGCACGACAAAAAATACCGCGGCGTTCTCCGCGCTTACTTAATGGTGCATTTTTTAATTTTGAAGGATACGCTAATGCAATCGCAATAATTGATTTTGCACCAGGTAGTAGAAGCTGTGGGTTCGTTCTCTTTTCTATATCAGACTCTTCAAATCCCGATTGATAATTTAATTGTTGTTGCTGGATTAAACGCTGCTTTAATTCCTCAAATGGTGACGCACTAGCAAAGCCTATTTTATCTATACCAATTGTTTTACTATACGCAATGACATCTTGCTTTAATTGTTCAAAATCCATTCCTAATCGCCTCCTCAGATGAATCCATCCTTTATGTAACGATCTATTGGTTAGCAATTCACTTTTGGAATACTATTCTTTACTTCTATTTTCGCATACAATTATGTTTTTCAAACATTAAAAAACGCAATGCCTCGTTTATCTTAGAAACGAAACACTGCGTTGATCACAATTTATAGAAAAACATTTAATAAAATTTGGAGCGGGTGAAGAGAATCGAACTCTCGACCAGAGCTTGGAAGGCTCTTGTTTTACCACTAAACTACACCCGCAAATATGAAATAAATATAAGATATTAGAATAACTTATGTAAAGTAGTATAGCATGTAAAAAAAACGGAAGCAAGAATTTTATCGAAAAAAGTCGAAAAAGTGATGAGTATCTCATCACTTTTTCAATTCTTTATCAATTGCCTTCTTCATACTATCGAAATCAGGGTTTGCAAGATTTCCATTTATATATACTGAAGGAGCACCTTGAACTTTTAATTTTTGAGCACGATCTGAATCTTTACGTACTTTTTCTTTCATTTCTTTACTGTGTAAATCCTTCTTAAATTGTTCTACATCAACTTTCGGAAGCTTTTCTTTCACAATGTTAAGAAGTAATTCTTCTGTAATCCATTCTTCTGTGTCTTTCTTTTGACTTTGATAAATCTCATCATAGAAAATCCAGAATGAATCTTGATCTTGTTTATAAATTGCTTCACCAGCTGCTGCACCTAAATCAGAGTCTTTTCCGATAAATGGGAAGTTAATAAAATATAACTGCACTTTACCTTTATCGATATACTCTTCTTTTAATCGTGGTAATACTGTTACATCCCAAGTACGACAAGCAGGACATTTGAAGTCTCCAAATTCAACTACCTTAACTGGGGCATCATCTTTCCCTAAAGATTGTTGTGTGGAATAAGCAAACATCTCATTCCCTTTATCTTTTTTGTCATTTATGATGCTATACGCAATTGTTCCGATTACAATCAATACTGCGATAGAAAAAACTACACCAAGAGCCATGAGTTTATTTGATTTCATATACATTCCTCTTTAAATTCATATTCTGTATACAGCATTGTACACAATACACATAATATCAACACTTATATATGTCACGCAATGAACACGCTCACATAAATTACAAAAACACAATAATTGTGACGATATTGTGTCACAATTTGTCACAATTTATTCAAAAAAAGGAAGCTCCTATGTAGGAACTTCCTTTAGCTTACTGCTTTTTCACGAGCACTATTTAACATCGACTGCTCTGTTTTTATATCATGACGAATTACTAACTTCTCACTAACTGCTTGCACATACTCATTATGATTGATATAGCCTTCTTTCTCCATTAATCTCAAAACGACATTTCGTCTCTCTACGGCCTTATCATAATTTTGTGCAGGTGAGTAATAAGCGGGTGCCTTTACTACAGCAGCCATCATTGCACTTTCAGCCAACGTTAATTGGCTCACCTTTTTACCGAAGTAAAGGTTTGCTGCTTTTTCAATTCCCCATGCTCCTTCTCCGTAATAAATATTACTTACATACAATTTTAAAATTTCATCCTTTGTAAATGTACGTTCAATTTTTTTCGTATAAAAAATTTCTTTCCACTTACGAGAAAATGTACGTTCATTCGTTAAAAAAGCATTTTTGGATAACTGTTGTGTAATTGTGCTTCCGCCTTGCACAACACCACCAGCTTTTATATTCTCAACAGACGCTCTGACAATCGCTATATAATCTAAACCGTTATGATGATAAAACCTTTTATCTTCTGTCGCAATAAATGCATGTGTTAATGATTCTGGCACCTCTAACTTAGCCGGTACATGTAATTTACTAATATCACTTTGCTCGATCATTACATTTCCAATGAATAATAACGTAAAACTTAACAATAATAATAAAATAATGGCTTTATAAAAGAATTTAGTCATTGGATTTAATGCAACTTTTTGATGATAGTTCACCCTAGATAATACTCGTTCTTTCATCTTAAACACCTCTTTTCCACACAGCGTATAACTCTTACTTTAAGAATACCTTGTTGTAAAAAAATATCCCATCGATTTCTCTTACACGTACCTTACATCATTGTAAGGTATAAAGTGAAACTTTAATCAGCCCTCACCAATCGGGCTGCCCGGCAAATAGTTGGATAAAAAAGTATTGTATCACAGTCCTTTTTTATCTACTATTCATCTGAAATATTGAATATAGATTATGCTAAACCAATAACAGAGTATACCTTAAGCCTATACTTCCCTATTAAAACATCCTATTTTCATTATATCATCTACAAAATATATATTTGTAAGTATCTAGTAATCTAAATGTATACAATATATCATACATTATACAGAACAAACGTTCCTGAAATCAATACTAGCACTATTATTATTTTGACCTTTTTCTTAAACAGTATACAAAAAAGAGTAGTGATTTGATTGTATCTCAAACCGGCTACTCTTTTCTTTACAATCTACCTATTAAATTATATGGCTGCACTTCCCACGTTTCGTACGGAATACAATGTGTTGCTCTCATCGCATCAAGCGTTCTGGATTTCATATGAGGACGCGTTATATACTCATCTATATTCTCTTCATTTAAAGCAACAAATTTAGCCTCTTGTATTTCTTCAGGCTGAATTTGTATTTCACCGCTCACGTATGCCACTTTAAAAACAACACCTAGAATGTGCATGGAAGCATTATAATAAACTCCTGTAATACCGATAGGCTTCACCGTTAATCCTGTTTCCTCTTTTATTTCCCTACAAACAGCTTGATCGAGCGCTTCTCCTTCTTCCACCTGTCCTCCTGGCAACTCTCACGTATCCGATCGCCAATGTACTTTAGCTAATAACACTTCGTCTTTTTCATTTGTTAAATAACCTGCTACAGCAACGATATGCTTTGGTGTTTTATGTTCCATATTAAACCTCCTAGAAATAATGATTATTTCATATATCCCTATAAGCATATTCCCTGTCTAAAACAAAATACCTTTACTAATTCATCCTCTTAATTAACTTCATGAAAAAAAGCCCCTATCCGTTAAATGAATAGGGGCTTCTATCGTATTATTCTCCTAAGTCTACGTTGTGGTAAACTTGTTGCACATCTTCTAGATCTTCTAATGCATCAACCATTTTTTCAAATTGTACTTGAGCATCTTCAGGAAGTTCTACATCACTTTGTGCAAGCATTGTTAATTCTGCAACTGTGAATTCTTCAACACCAGCATCTTTAAGTGCAGATTGTACGGAATGGAATTGATCAGGTTCAGCATACACGATAACAGAATCTTCTTCTTCTAGAATGTCACGTGCATCAACATCTGCTTCCATTAAAATTTCAAGAACTTCATCTGATGTTTTACCTTCAAGACCGATAACAGCTGTCGCATCAAACATGTAAGCTACAGAACCGTTTACACCCATGTTACCACTGTTTTTGCTAAATGCAGCTCGTACATCTGCTGCAGTACGGTTTACGTTATTTGTAAGTGTATCTACAATTACCATAGATCCGTTTGGTCCGAATCCTTCATAACGAAGCTCGTCATAATTTTCTTCTGAACCGCCTTTTGCCTTTTCAACTGCACGATCAATAATTGTTCTTGGCACGTTGTATGTTTTCGCACGTTCTAATACAACTCTAAGCGCTTGGTTTGATTCTGGATCTGGCTCGCCTTGTTTTGCTGCCACATAAATCTCACGTCCAAATTTCGCGTATATACGGCTTGTATTTGCATCTTTTGATGCTTTTTTTTCTTTAATATTATTCCATTTACGACCCATACTTTCCACTCTCTTTCCCGTTTTAAATCTACATAAAAATATTAATATGAAATATAATGTGTATTCAACACATTTTTAAAAGAAATATAAAAAGTTCATTTTTGATTCATATTACAGACATAATATAAATTACTATCATTTTGTTCTTTCGACAAGTTATATTATACATGAATTTCTACATTTATTACGAATTTTAGAAGCACATAGTATAATTTAACAAAAAAGACTCTAACAGAAATGTTAGAGTCTTTTTATATCGCCGATACATATTTCCATAATATTCCTATAACTACTTTCTATTGTTGTATAATAAAAACAGGAAAAAATTTGAAGAAAGATGGAGGGAGAATTATGACACATTCACATGAGAAAAAAGCACATGGTCTGAAAGGAATAGGAGAGAAGTTAAACCCAACTATCTATCAAGTGAGATTCATGAAATTAGATGAACCAATTCAATTTGAGTCGTTTCCTGAATTAAAGGAATTAGGAGATTGGTTGAGTACTTCAACGCACATGTGGGCGTGCCACTCAACTATGTACAAGTACAACAAAGAAGAGTTTGAAAAGAGGTTTTTAGAAATTACAAACTTAACCGTTGATAATGTACTAATATCTACTGGTGCTGTCGGATTTAACTTCATGTCACCGGGGTGGAGAAATTCTCTCTAGAGTGCTCGAAGGGAATATTGTATATACAATATTTTGCTGGAATTTTATAGAATACCACAATTAAAAGGATAAAAATGAATGTTTGTTTTTATCCTTTTAATGTTTCGCAGTTTACTCACCGTACACTTTTTGTGCTTATTTTGTCATGTAATGAAAAGAAAACACAAAAAAACTCTATACTAACTGTATAGAGTTTTTTACGCCGTTCATGATACCGATGGTCGGGGTCGAACCGACACTCCCGAAGGAACACGATTTTGAGTCGTGCGCGTCTGCCAATTCCGCCACATCGGCACAAAAGAAAGGCGGCAACCGGATTTGAACCGGTGGTAAAGGTTTTGCAGACCTCTGCCTTACCACTTGGCTATGCCGCCATGTTAAATTTTATTGGAGCGGAAGACGGGATTCGAACCCGCGACCCCAACCTTGGCAAGGTTGTATTCTACCACTGAACTACTTCCGCGAAAATGGCTGGGCTAGCTGGATTCGAACCAGCGCATGACGGAGTCAAAGTCCGTTGCCTTACCGCTTGGCTATAGCCCATCGAATTCTTACTTAATTATATGTAAGTATCAATTAGATTATTTGTAATTTTAAAAATAAAAATGGGGCGACTGATGGGAATCGAACCCACGAATGCCGGAGCCACAATCCGGTGCGTTAACCACTTCGCCACAACCGCCATGTTGTGTAAATATATTTGGCAGGGGCAGTAGGAATCGAACCCACACTGGAGGTTTTGGAGACCTCAGTTCTACCTTTAAACTATGCCCCTATGTAAATGGTGGAGGGGGGCAGATTCGAACTGCCGAACCCGAAGGAGCGGATTTACAGTCCGCCGCGTTTAGCCACTTCGCTACCCCTCCGAAACTTACATGGTGCCGGCTAGAGGACTTGAACCCCCAACCTACTGATTACAAGTCAGTTGCTCTACCAATTGAGCTAAGCCGGCGTATATTATTAAGATAAATGGTGGCTCGGGACGGAATCGAACCGCCGACACGAGGATTTTCAGTCCTCTGCTCTACCGACTGAGCTACCGAGCCTTATTAAAATGGCGGTCCCGACCGGGGTCGAACCGGCGATCTCCTGCGTGACAGGCAGGCATGTTAACCACTACACCACGGGACCATTTGGTTGCGGGGACAGGATTTGAACCTGCGACCTTCGGGTTATGAGCCCGACGAGCTACCGTGCTGCTCCACCCCGCGATAATAATATTCATATAATTTATATGGTGGAGGATGACGGGATCGAACCGCCGACCCCCTGCTTGTAAGGCAGGTGCTCTCCCAGCTGAGCTAATCCTCCAAAAGTGGTGACCCGTACGGGATTCGAACCCGTGTTACCGCCGTGAAAGGGCGGTGTCTTAACCACTTGACCAACGGGCCAAATATGATAAATCCTATGGCGGAGAGCAAGGGATTCGAACCCTTGATACGCTTGTGACGTATACACGATTTCCAATCGTGCTCCTTCGGCCAACTCGGACAGCTCTCCAATGGCTCCGCAGGTAGGAATCGAACCTACGACCGATCGGTTAACAGCCGATAGCTCTACCACTGAGCTACTGCGGTTTAATAGTTGCTTGGCGACGTCCTACTCTCACAGGGACAAGGTCCCAACTACCATCGGCGCTAGAGAGCTTAACTTCCGTGTTCGGTATGGGAACGGGTGTGACCTCTCTGCCATCATCACCAAACTATGAAGGCATATTCCTTCAAAACTAGATAACATTTGCTTCATATTATATGGTTAAGTCCTCGATCTATTAGTATTCGTCAGCTCCACATGTCACCAT
>NZ_QOZX01000007.1:0-96334 GCF_008368895.1 Bacillus sp. BB081 | reverse complement strand
TTGTTTTATGTTGTTTTTATTTTATCTGGTGTAAAGTCTCTGCTGTTATGTAACTTTTCAAAGTTTCTAATCCTATTATAAACAATTATCTGACTTTTGTGAACAGAAAGAATTCAAAAATTTTATATTACTATAAAATTCCTTATTTAAACATCTGTATAATACTCATAACTGCATAGGCAATTCCAGCCCCAATTAATGGACCTACAGCAACTCCATTAAATAAAGCAACCGCTATAATTGTCCCGAAAACGAGCGCAGTTGTAATATGAGGATCCGTCGTCAATAATTGTACGCCGCCTTTGGCTAACAAAGCAACCGCTACCCCTGAAGCTAAAGCAATCCATGCATAATACGATTTCGCCGCTTCTCCAAGTTGTTTAAAACCTATTTCCCCCGTCGCAATCGGTACGAGTACTGCTATTGTAATAACCGTAACACCGAGGTTAATCCCTTTCGTTTGTAGATAAGGAAAGACTTTATCCCCTAGAAACGTAAATTTCAATAAAAACAACACACCAATAGCTACAGTAAGCGATTGGTTTTTAGCAACAAGTCCTATAATAAGTAGTATGAATAAAAATAACGTTGACTGACTAATCATGTTTGCACTTCCTTTCTGAAAATAATGAACTCATTTCCAAACAAAAATACCTTTAAACCTATCGTTATACATGCTATATCGATGTATATTCAACAATAACCACTTCATTTTTTATGTATTTTAAAATGCTAAAATGAGACTTTTATCATCAAAAATTTAAGCATGTATACATTTTTGAAAACGATTGTCTCTCCTTTCTTTTCTAATAAGAAACAGGTAAAATAAAAAGAAGAGAAAATGAAGTTTTTACCATATAGTAGAAGCATCAACACCAAGCTTTTACAGTCACTCATGTACTGAAAAAGCAGGAAAAATCCATCATTCCACTATAACATAAAGTGAAACTTTAATCAGCGGGGCACACTCGTTATAAGTTGAACGAATTAGGATAATCCAAATTGGAATGGGAGGTATACATCTTTGAACCGAAACTTACTATATATGATATTGCGACTCATATTTGTCATTGTAGCAACGGTAGCCGGGTTCTATGCATTACTATATATGTCAGGACTTATCTACCCTTTTATTATCGCTTTCGCATTTGCTTATTTGATTAATCCCGTCGTCAATTTCCTTAATCAAAAACTACAATTTCCTCGCGCACTAGCGGTACTCGTTAGCTTAATTCTCGTATTCGGAGCTATCGTCGGACTCGTTACATATCTTGTAACGGAAGCAATATCTGCCACAACATACTTACTACAACTTGTTACAGTAAAGTTTCCGGATATCGTTAAATTCGCAGAGCAATTTGCACTTAATCATATTATGCCTCTCTATGATGATTTAATTTCTAAATTTAATCATCTTGGTGAACCACAGCGCTATACGATTACACAAAACATTCAAAACTTAGGAACCGAAGCAACGACGCAAATGAAAGAACTTTTAACTGCTATTATAAGCGGATTAACAAATTTCATTAGTGCATTACCAACCACTTTAACTGTCCTTGTATTCGTTTTATTAGCCACTTTCTTCATTAGTTACGATTGGCACCGTCTTGCTCAGAAAGTAAGAAAATTTTTGCCGAATCGTGTTCATGGCTATGGAAAAACTATTTTTGTCGATTTAAGAAAAGCTTTATTTGGTTTTGTTAAAGCGCAGCTTACACTCGTATCTATGACAACTGTTATTGTACTAATCGGACTTTTAATATTACGCGTACCATACGCCATTACTATCGCAATTATTACAGGGGTTGTAGATTTACTCCCGTATTTAGGAACAGGCGCCGTCTTCGTTCCTTGGGTTATATACGTATTTTTCACCGGCGACACTGCTTTCGCCATCGGTCTTCTCATCTTATACATCGTCGTGATTGTCCAAAGACAAATTATGGAACCTAAAGTACTTTCCTCCAATATCGGTCTTGATCCATTAGCAACACTGATCGCTCTATTTGTCGGCTTTAAGCTTTTTGGCTTTTTAGGATTAATCATCGGTCCAGTCATCTTAGTACTACTTAATACATTGCACAAAGCTCGTGTATTCCATGATTTGTGGAAATATATTAAAGGCTCACCTTCAAAATAATAGTTTCTAATTCATATACAGCAAAAAACTTACATGTAATCAGTGGGAATTTCCCACTGATTATTCCTTGTACTTATTTTTCACACTCATTACATGCAACAAGAGGATTTCCCACAAAAAGGATAATACTCTTGTTTTTTGCATTGAAAACGCATATTTCGAGGTATTTTTACATATTTATTCTATTTTTTATATAATTATTACTTACATTTATTACTTTTTATGTAAATGAATAAATATACAAAACAGTATAAAATGAGACTTAAACTAACAATTTTCCTGTTCGCATCTAACTTTTCCATACCAATTAATTCTTTTTATATACAAAAACCAGCTTGAGTTCATATGAATTTCCCTACAACACACTCATTAAGAACCACCTACATATCCAATCGAAAAATACACAGCAAATATAATAAGGCAAAACTACGATTCGTAAGGATTTTGTCCACCACCGATTATTAACTTTCACCAACCGGACTTGTATGAGCAGCCTGATTTTCACTTAACTCCTTCGCATTCACCAAATTTTAAGGCATGATACAGCAAAACTTTAATTAACAGAGCTTCATCCATCTCCCATCCTTTTGCGGGCAAAAAAAATAGTACTTAGATCGCTATAATCTAAGCACTATTTCTGCACAATAATAGTAGAACTCTTTCTAAACTTCCATTCCATCCACTTCATAACAAATGGCTTCAACAAAGTCCTCGTCATAGGGAGAACAAAGATAAAACCTATTATATCCGTTACATATCCAGGAAGTACCAAAAGAATACCTCCTACAAAGATAAAAATACCATCCAGTACCGCTCCTCCTGGCATTTCTCCTCTATTCAACTTAGATTGAATCTCTCCAAGCACTTTAAATCCTTGTCTTTTCGCCAAATAGACACCTACAACACCCGTAAATACAATCATAGCGAACGTAGACCATAAACCTATTACATGACTCGATCCAATTAAAACTGTAATCTCAATCGCCGGTATTAAAATAAACAAGAATAGTAACCACTTCATAGTTCTACACTCCTCTCACGCATCACTTTAAAAGAACCCAGAGCGCCCGTATACGCTACACAGAAACTAAACACCTTTCCCTATTGAACCTCGTAACAAACGGATTTTAAACGCATTTCTGGGCGTTTCAAGCTGATTCTGCCTCGTTTTTGTGTAAAAAAAAGAGAAGGACTCCGATCCTTCTCTTCGTATTACTTATAGCACTTCCGCATGTCCATTATAAACAATTCCGCGTGCTGCATCAACTGTTACTTCTTGGCCATTTTTTAAAGTTGCTGTTACGCCGTTTACACCAACGATAACAGGAATACCGATTGATACACCTACAACAGCCGCATGGCTTGTAAGACCGCCTTCTTCTACAACTAGAGCAGCAGCTTTTTCGATTGCAGGAATCATATCTTTATCAGTGCTTGTTGTAACAAGGATATCACCTTTGTTTACGTTCGCTACAGCTTCAGCAGCTGTTTTCGCTACAACTACTTTACCTTTTGCAGCTTTACGACCGATTCCTTGTCCTTTCGCAACTTCTTCACCAACAACATGGATTTTCATTAAGTTTGTTGTACCAGTTTCAGCAACTGGAACACCCGCAGTGATTACTACAGTGTCTCCAAGTCCAATTAGACCTGCATCCATACCTGTTTGAATTGCAGTATCTAACATTTCGTCAGTAGACGCTGCACGTTTCCCAGCCATAAATGCTTGTACACCCCAAACAAGCGCAAGACGACGTCCTACTTGCTCGTCAGATGTTACAGCTACGATTGGAGATTTCGGACGGTATTTAGAGATCATTTTCGCAGTATGTCCACTTTCTGTTGGAGCTACAATTGCAGCTACATCAAGAGCAAGTGCTGTATGCGCAACAGATTGGCTAATTGCATCTGTAATCGTTGGAGTGAACTCTTTAATACGTTTTTTGAACATATCTTCATATTGTAATGATTTTTCAACACGTACTGCAATGTTAGCCATCATTGTTACTGCTTCTACTGGGTATTGACCAGCAGCTGTTTCACCTGAAAGCATGATTGCATCTGTACCATCGAAGATTGCGTTAGCTACGTCACTTGCTTCCGCACGAGTTGGACGTGGGTTACGTTGCATAGAATCTAACATTTGTGTCGCAGTAATAACCGGTTTACCTAACACGTTACATTTTTTGATTAGACGTTTTTGTACTAATGGTACTTCTTCTGGTGGAATTTCTACACCCATATCACCACGAGCTACCATTAAACCGTCAGAAACTTCTAAGATTGAATCGATGTTATCGATACCCTCTTGGTTTTCGATTTTTGGTACGATTTGGATGTATTGAGCGTTATGCCCTTCTAATAATTCACGGATTTCTAATACGTCAGATGCTTTACGCACGAATGAAGCTGCGATGAAATCAACTTTTTGCTCGATACCGAAAACGATATCTTTTACGTCTTTTTCAGTGATACCAGGAAGCTTAATGCTTACGTTTGGTACGTTAACACCTTTTTTATTTTTTACAGTTCCGCTGTTTAAAACTTTTGTACGGATGTTTCCGTCAGCTTTTTCGATTACCTCTAGTTCGATAAGACCGTCATCGATTAGAATACGAGAACCTGGGTCTACATCGTCATAAAGACCAGCATAAGATACAGAGAACTTCTCTGCAGTACCTAATACTTGCTCAGTAGAAAGAACTACTTCTGCACCTGTTACAAGCTCAGCTTGTCCGTCTACGAAGTCGTGAGTACGGATTTCTGGACCTTTTGTATCAAGTAAGATACCAACTGTTTTACCAGTTTTCTTTGAAGCCTCACGAATGTTTTTAATACGAGCGCCGTGCTCTTCATGGCTACCATGAGAGAAGTTTAAACGAGCAACGTTCATACCCGCTTCGATTAATTGTTCTAATTTCTCAATACTTTCACTAGCAGGACCTATAGTACATACAATTTTAGTTTTACGCATATTGCACCTCCGAAAATTATGAAACCGTTCCCAAATATCCGACATTAAGCCGATTAGATGGATAATTCTTTAGATAATTGATACATATCTTTATCGATTGTATGCTTTTGAGCTAACGCTTCGATAATATCATGATCAACAAGTTTATTATCTTGAATACCTACACAACGTCCACCTCTACCAGCAATTAATAATTCAACCGCTCTTGCGCCAAGACGACTTGCTAATACACGGTCTTGTGCACTTGGTGATCCACCACGTTGTACGTGACCTAATACAGTTACACGAGTATCAAAGTTTGTTGCTTCTTCAATGTGCTTACCGATGTCAATTGCACTTCCAACACCTTCAGCCACAATGATAATACTGTGTTTTTTACCACGTTCACTACCACGCTTCAGACGAGCAATAACATCTTCCATGTCATACTCTTCTTCTGGAATTAAGATTGTTTCGGCACCATCAGCTAAACCAGCCCATAATGCGATATCTCCAGCATGACGTCCCATTACTTCGATAACATATGTACGTTCATGAGATGTAGCTGTGTCACGAATTTTATCAATTGCATCAATAACAGTATTTAAAGCTGTATCGAAACCAATTGTGAAGTCTGTTCCAGGAATATCATTGTCGATTGTACCTGGTACACCAACACATGGGAATCCTTGTTCAGTTAATTTTTTAGCACCTTGGTAAGAGCCATCTCCACCAATAACAACAAGTCCTTCGATACCGTGTTTCTTTAATTGCTCGATACCTTTTAGTCGTACTTCTGGATCTTTAAACTCAGGACATCTTGCTGTATATAATTTCGTACCACCACGGTGGATAATATCGCCAACAGAACCAAGTTCTAATTTTTCAATATGACCAGAAATTAAACCCGCGTATCCATGGTAAATACCATATACTTCAATATCATGGAAAATCGCTTTACGAACAACTGCACGAATGGCAGCATTCATACCAGGTGAATCTCCACCACTTGTTAATACACCAATACGTTTCATTTGTACTCACCTCATAAAGATTATTTGCCTTATAATAAAATAACACGAAAAAATATAAAAACACAATGGAGAAGATGTGTCTTTTCATAATAAAAACGTGCATTCGCGAAGAGGAACGCACGCTTTTATTATTTTATCCCAATGGAAGCGTTTGAAAACGAAACTTGCCCAATTTTCATATATTTTTCATAACGTTTTTCGATTAATTCATCTTTCGAAATTCCGCTTAATTGTTCAAAAGTTTTCTTAAGCATTAAATCTATATTTTCTGATTGTTTTAAAATATTACGATGCGCTCCACCTTTTGCCTCTGGAATAATTTCGTCAATTACACCTAATTCTTTCAAATCTAATGCTGTAATTTTCATCGCTTCTGCAGCTTCTTTTGCTTTACCAGCGTCTTTCCAAAGAATTGCCGCCGCACCCTCTGGTGTAATAACAGAATACGTGGAATTTTCCAGCATATGAATGTAATCTCCTACTCCAAGACCTAACGCACCACCACTACCACCTTCACCGATAACAATACAAATAACAGGTACCGTTAAACCCGCCATTTCAAATAAATTACGGGCAATCGCCTCACTTTGTCCACGTTCTTCAGCTGCTTTACCAGGATAGGCTCCCTTCGTATCGATGAAACAAATAATAGGACGATTAAACTTTTCCGCTTGTTTCATTAGACGCAGTGCTTTTCGATATCCTTCTGGATGAGGCATCCCAAAATTACGACGAATATTTTCTTTCGTATCTTTTCCGCGTTGGTGCCCAATTACAGTTACAGGCATCCCCTTATATTTCGCAATGCCGCCGACAATCGCTGCATCGTCGCCAAATAGGCGATCTCCATGACATTCAAAAAAATTAGTAAATAAGTGCTCAATATAATCGAGCGTTGTCGGTCGTTCTGCATGACGAGCAATTTGAACACGGTCCCATACTTTCATATTGCCGTATATATCTTCCTCTAATTTTTCTAGCTTGTCTTCCAAAATACGAATCTCCTCACTGAAGTCCATCTGGCTGTTTTTCGTATAGTCTTTCAGTTCACGAATCTTATTTCTTAGCTCAACAACTGGTTTCTCAAATTCTAGCTCTGCCATACAGCCATTTCCCCTCCTTGATGAACTTCTAAAATCTTACGGAGCGATTCTCTCATATCATCACGATGCACAACCGCATCTAATTGACCGTGCTCTAATAAAAATTCTGCCGTTTGGAAATCTTCCGGTAGTTTTTCACGCACTGTTTGTTCAATTACACGTCTACCAGCAAATCCGATAAGTGCACCTGGCTCTGCAAGATTGTAATCACCAAGTGAAGCGAAACTCGCTGAAACCCCGCCCGTCGTTGGGTGAGTCATAACAGAAATAAATAACCCTCCTGCATTACTATGCTTTTTCAAAGCTACGCTTGTTTTTGCCATTTGCATTAAACTTAATATCCCTTCTTGCATACGGGCACCACCCGACGCAGTAAAGATAATAAATGGAACTTGTAAGTCGTATGCTTTTTCAACTGCACGGGCAATTTTCTCTCCTACAACAGAGCCCATGCTGCCCATTCGAAAACGAGAATCCATTACTGCAACAACAACAAGCATGTCATCAATTGTTCCTTCACCAGTTACAACCGCTTCGTTCAATTTAGTCTTCTTACGATCGCTCTCTAGTTTCTCTTCGTATCCTGGAAACTCGAGTGGATTTAATGAAACCATTTCTTTGTCATACTCACGGAATGACCCTTCGTCCAATATACTATCAAGACGTTCCCATGCATTCATAGGATGATGATATCCACAATTCACACATACTTTTAAATTTTTTAGAAGCTCTTTCGTATACATGATTTTTTTACATTTCGGACATTTTGTCATAACGCCATCTGGTACATCTTTTCGTACTTGTTCTGAAGGTATTGCAGCGTACTTTTTCTTTTTCACGAATAAATCTCTTAGCACAATTTGACCCCCTTCATTGAGAGCTAAGGTTAGCGCAAGAAGAAAATTGGGCTAACACCAAAGTTTGATGTTAGCCTTATCTTCTCAATCTGTCTAATAACCTCACTCTTTACGTTTAACTTTAACCGCTACGCGATAGAATGTTTGTCATAACGTGTCATGGTCATTTCGACAAATTTTATACATTACGAGTGAAACTGTATATTCTCTACTAATTCATCGTAAATTTTTAGTGCATCATTTTCTTGTTTTTCTTCCAAAGTAGCATAAAGCTTTCTATACATATCGATAGAATCTCCTGAAACTTCACAAGAAAGAGTTGATACGTAATCATTTACGATCATCCAAATGCGATATAGTAAATAATTATCGACTTGTTCAATGAGTGTTTTAAAGAACGTTTGATGAAGCATCGGAATTGAGTTTTCATTTTCTTCAAGCACTTGATTTAATTTTCTTAGCACTTTAGAAAACGTTTCTTTCGGCAAATTACATACAATTCGAATCATATCTTTCTCAAGCAATCGTTTTGTTTGTAATAAATCACGAATTGTTTTCTCATCTTGCAGCAAGAACGGCGCAATCAATTGTACAAGACCGTTATCGTAAAAGTTTCGAATAAACGTCCCTTCACCACGTCTCGTTTCAATCAATCCTACCAGTTCTAAAGCACGCAATGCTTCTCTTACAGAGGAACGCCCTACGTTTAAACGTGAACTTAACTCACGCTCAGACGGCAAACGATCCCCCGCCACCAATCCATCTTCTTCCATAATGGAACGGATTTTTTTTACAATTTCGAGATATACTTTTGTATTTGATGATGTCAATGGAAATTCCTCGCTTATTCTTTACCAATCAGCGCTAATTGTTTTGTTTTCTCAGCAATCTCATTTGGATCTACTTGACGGCGAGCTACTCCTGTCTCCATTGCAGCTTTCGCAACGTAAGCTGCCACTTGAGGCGCTACACGCGCGTCAAACGGTGCCGGAATGATATAGTCTGCATTCAACTCATCTTCCGCTACAAGCTCAGCAATAGCCTGTACAGCTGCCATCTTCATTTCTTCGTTAATTTGTGTCGCATGTACGTCAAGTGCACCACGGAAAATACCAGGGAACGCTAGTACATTATTTACTTGGTTCGCGAAGTCAGAACGACCTGTTCCAACAACAGCTGCGCCCGCTGCTTTTGCCAATTCTGGCATAATTTCTGGAACTGGATTCGCCATTGCAAAAATAATTGCATCGTCATTCATTGTACGAACCATCTCTTCTGTTAATGCACCTTCTGCAGATACACCAATGAATACGTCCGCACCTTGTACAACGTCAGCTAAAGAACCTTCGATACGATTCTTATTTGTATATTTTGCAACTTCATCCTTCACCGGATTCATCCCTGTAGGACGACCATCATAGATTGCGCCTTTACGGTCACACATAATAATGTCACGTACACCATAGCGATATAAAAGTTTAATAATTGCAATACCTGCTGCACCTGCACCATTTGCGACAACTTTAATGTCAGACATTTTCTTTCCAACTAATTTTAGCGCGTTCACAAGACCTGCTACTGTTACGATAGCTGTTCCGTGTTGATCATCATGGAAGATAGGAATATTTGTTTCTTTTTTCAAACGTTCTTCAATAATGAAGCAGTTTGGTGCTGCGATATCCTCTAAGTTAACGCCGCCAAAAGTTGGCTCCATTAATTTTACAGTTTCAACAATTTTATCTACATCGTTTGTATTTAAGGCAATTGGGAATGCATCTACACCAGCAAAGCTCTTGAATAATACAGCTTTACCTTCCATTACTGGAAGAGATGCTTCAGGTCCAATGTTACCAAGACCAAGTACAGCCGTTCCATCTGTCACAACTGCTACCATATTTCCCTTCATCGTATATTCATATACCTTACTTTTATCGTCATAAATTTCCTTACAAGGTTCTGCAACCCCTGGAGAATATGCAAGACTTAAATCTTTTGCATTTTCTACTTTTACTTTTGATACAGTTTCTAATTTTCCTTGATGCACTTTATGCATGTGAAGTGCTTCTTCACGAAGTGTTGACAAACTATCCACTCTCCTCAAATTATTCTAGCTGATATCAATTTCTCCAAGTGGTCTGACCACGAACACTACTACTATAATAATCGAAGTGTAGGGAAATTGTCCATTATATTTTCACAACTACATTTTCTTCCCCGACAATTTCACGAAGTGCTCCTAAACATTCTTCACTTGGATGAATCGATAAACTTCGAGACAATTGTACCATTTTATGTTCCTTTTCATAATAAATTAGTACTTTCGCAAAACCTGAATAGTCAAACAATATTTTAGTAACCTGATTTAAAAGCTTTTTCTCATACTGAGACGACAATTTCACGTAAACAGATGCATCTTTCTTTTCTTCATACACATCCATTTCTTCTAACGGATATAGTCCATTTACAATCCATTGCAACTTATGATTTCTAAGCTCAATCATGCCGTCAACTAAAACAATTGCTCCTTCTTGTAACTTATCTGAGAAATGTATATATGTTTCAGGGAAAAGAACTGCTTCCATTTCATCGTTTTGATCACAAAATGTAATAAACGCCATCTTTTGCAACTTTTTCGTACGAATCACTCTCACGCTTGTTATATACACGATAGCCCTTTGTACTTTTTTCTTATGTCGCATTGCCTGAGCAAGAGATGGAATTTCTAATTCCTTCTCTAACTTCACATACTGCGCTGTCGGATAGCTTGATAAATAAAAACCTAGTGCTTCCTTCTCTTTATTTAACTGTTCAATAAAAGAGAGCTCTTCTCCTTGCACGTATTTTGATTTTGGAACAGCATCTCCTAAATCACGTGCAAGATTTGCGTACTCTAACGCTCCTTTAAGGCTTTTCCATAAATTTGTTCTCGAAACACCAAAATCGTCAAAACACCCAGACCAGACGAACGCCTCTAAATTTCGCTCTGTTACAAACTTTGATGGCATGCGAAGACAAAATTCAAATAAATCTTCAAATACTTTTTTCTCTCGTTCTTCGAGTAATGCTGTCACTGTAGCCATTCCGATGTTTCGAATTGAAAGTAAGCTGTAACGTATCGCATTACCTTCTATTTGGAAATTGTAACCACTTCTCTGAAGAGACGGCGGCAAAACGTGAAAACCTTTCCGCTTCGTTTCTCGTATATACTGCACAATCTTATCTTCATTTCCAATTGCACTTGATAATAATGCTGTCATAAATTCCAGCGTATAATTCGCTTTTAAGTAAGCAAGCTGATATCCAATCATACTGTAGGCTACAGCGTGACTTCGGTTAAAACCGTAATTCGCAAATCTTACAATTAAATCGTAAATTTTCTCTGCGGATGTCTCGTCATAACCATTTTGTAAACAGCCTTGTACAAAATGCTTACGCTCCTGATCTAAAATATCACGATTTTTTTTACTCACTGCACGGCGTAATAAATCTGCTTCTCCGAGCGAGAATCCCGCCAACTTCGACGCAATTTGCATAATTTGTTCTTGGTATACAATTACACCGTATGTTCTTTCTAAAATCGGCTTTAAATCCGGATGTAAATATTCAATTTTTCTTTTTCCGTGCTTTGATTCAATAAAGGTTGGAATTTGTTCCATTGGTCCTGGTCTATATAACGAGTTAACAGCGACAATATCTTCAAATTCATTCGGTTTTAACCCGCGAAGTACATTTCGCATACCACCTGATTCAAGCTGGAATACACCTGTTGTATCCCCTCTACCTAACAATTGGAACGTCTTTTCATCTTGAAGTGGTAAATTTCTTAAATCAATTTGTGTCCCCGTCTTTTTCACGATAAACTTTATAATATTTTCAAGTAACGTTAAATTACGTAATCCTAAAAAATCCATCTTTAACAAACCAAGTTCTTCTAATGCATCAGCTGGGTATTGCGTAACATACACATCGTTATGCCCTTCTTGTATTGCAACACTTCCGGTTAACGGCTCTTGGCTCATAATAACGCCAGCTGCATGAATAGACGTATGACGTGGTAAGCCTTCTACACGTTTTGCAATTTCAAACACACGCTCATGTAACAGATTCCCTTGTATGAACTCACGGAGTGATTGCGATTCCTCATATGCATCTTTTAACGTTATACCAAGCTTTGATGGGATAAGTTTTGAGAATATGTCAATATCTCGTGGCGGAAGCCCCATTACACGCGCAATATCTCTAATTGCCGCTTTCGCTGCAAGCGTCCCGAACGTTACAATTTGTGCAACACGCAGCTGACCATATTTATCTTTCACATATCGAATCATCTCATCACGCCTTATATCTGGAAAATCGATATCAATATCTGGAAGTGTCACACGTTCAGGGTTTAAAAATCTTTCAAATAATAGATCGTATTCAATCGGATCAATATCTGTAATTTCTAATACGTAAGAAACGAGTGAGCCGGCTGCCGATCCACGTCCTGGTCCTGTTAAAATATGATTTTCATGCGCATACTTCATAAAATCCCACACGATGAGGAAATAATCACTAAACCCCATACTAGAAATAACGTTTAATTCATGATTCAGACGCTTTATATGTACTTCTTTCGGCGTACCATATCGTTTCTGCAAGCCTTCTTCACAAACGCGGCGTAAATACATATCATTCGTCTCGTTAGCTGGAACAGGAAATTTCGGTAATTGATTTATATGAAACGGTATTTCTACTCTGCAACGTTCTGCAATTTCTACTGTGTTATAAATCGCTTCTTCTACGTGAGAAAATAGTGCTTCCATTTCATCTGATGATTTTAAATAATATTGATCCGTTTTCAACCTTGGTCTATCTGGATCAGTCATTTTCGTTCCACTTTCAACAGATAATAAGCACTCATGAACAAGTGCGTCACTTTGATTGATGTAGCGTACATCGTTTGTTGCAACGACTGGAACATTTATCCTACTCATAAATGCAGGTAATTTCTCTTGCAGGAGCAGTTCATCTTGAATCGCATGATGCTGCAAACTCATATAAAAATTGTCGAACATACTTTGATACATGCGAGCTACTTCTTCAGCTTGACTCTCTTTGTCTTCTAATAATAATTGTTCGATTTCCCCATCTTTACCTGGTGAAATAGCAATTAATCCTTTCGCATAATGGGCAAGCCACTTTTTCGGAATACCTTCTTTTGACTTCGTCATAATGCTACTAGAAATCTTTAATAAATTTTGATAGCCCATTTCATTTTCAGCAAGTAAAACAAGCGGATAAGATTTTTCCTCTTCTTCACTAAAAATAGAAGCTGTTAAGCCGATAATAGGCTGTATACCATGTTTCTTACATGCTTTATAAAACGGAATAACGCCATACATAACATTTTCGTCCGTAATAGCGAGTGACGAAAAACCAAGTTCTTTCGCCCTGACTACAAGCTCATCAATTTTACAAGCACTTTTTAATAAACTAAAAACGGTTTGACATTGTAAATGCACAAACTTCACTGTTGTACCCTCTCTTTACCAATCTGACTACTTTTATTATAGGTGATGAGGAAAGCGGAAATCAAAACATACTTCTTATACTTTGTCCATATATATGAAGAAGAAAGGGGAATGACGATGGATGTAAGAGAACATACTTTTTTCTCTCTGCTTATTATTAGTTATTTTATTGCCTTTGGGGTTATACTTGGTGGTTCATTAATTGGTGGATTTGGTGCATTTCTTATCGGAAAACCAACTCTAACTTACATTAATCAATTCGCCCAAAATTTAAGAATTTGGGCACTCGTTGCAGCAATTGGCGGAACATTTGATACTTTTTATAGCTTTGAAAGAAGTTTCTTTGGCGGAGATATGAAAGATATTGTAAAACAAATTCTCCTTATTTTTTTCGCAACGGGTGGTATGCAAACAGGTCTTACTATTATTAAATGGCTAACGCAGGAACATGTATGAGAGTACCAAGTGCCAATACAGCAAAAAAATGGTATTTAGTTTTAGCTGGTGCTGCTGTTGGAGGCGTGTTAAGCTGGTTTGTTTTTTTGTACATATACGGTGTTTTTCAAGAAGAACAAGCTAGTAAAATAGCAGAGCAACGAGAAATTATAGAAAAACAAGAAGCAAAGCTCCACGTCCTTCTCGAAGATCAAGAAAAATTGAATACAGAAAATAAACGGCTCTTAACTATTCAAGAGATTAAAATAAAACTTATAAATCGAGAAAAATACGATTTAGACAACCTTACACTCGAAAATATGACTACGTCTATCCATAATGACCTCCAACATCTTTTAACGAAAAACATTCAAAGTATAGCAAAAAATAAAGACCTACTCAAAAAGGTAATCGAAAACAAAACGTACAAACATTACGATCGGCTATACCGTTTCAAAGTCGATACGATATCTTTTGATACAGTGCTTGAAATTAGCATTACGATAGAGAAAGAAAAATAAAGAAGGAGGGCTTTAGCGCCGCTCCTTCTTTTCGTTTTCATATATAATCTCTTATCTACACAACTCACGTAAATCAGCAAAAAGACGATCCGCTTCTTCCCAAGAAGATGCTTTTGCACCAGAAGCCATCGGATGCCCTCCGCCATTATATTGCATTGCTAATTTATTTATCACTGGTCCTTTTGAACGAAGACGAACACGAATCACATCGTCTTCCTCTAAAAATAGAACCCACGACTTTAATCCATCAATATTACCAAGTGCTCCAACAACACCGGATGCCTCAGAAGGAAGTACATCAAACTTTTCTAATACTTCTTTCGTTAATTTAATGTAAGCTGCTCCTTCTTCTACCATCGTAAAGTTTTGTAAAATATAGCCGTTTAAACGAGCAATCTTTTCTTTCGTCTTATACATTTCATTGTATAAATCTGTGAATTTCACATCCATATCAACAAGCTCACTCACGTAACGAAGTGTTTTCGCTGTTGTATTCGGGAATAAGAAACGACCTGTATCCCCAACAATACCAGCTAAAATAAGACGAGCTGCTTCTTTCGTTATCTGTAATCCTTTATCTTTTCCATAACTGTAAAACTCATAAATCATTTCACTTGTAGAACTTGATGTCGTATCTACCCACGTAATATCTCCGTACGGATCTTCATTCGGATGATGATCAATTTTAATTAACATCTTCCCTTTTGCATAGCGTTGATCGTCAACACGTTCTTGGTTCGCAGTATCACATACGATAACAAGTGCATTTTCATATACACTATCTTCAATATCATCCATTACTCGTAAATATTCTAGTGACGGTTCATTGTACCCAACCGTATAAATATTTTTCTCTGGAAACGATTCTTGTAGAATTGTACCAAGACCTCCCTGTGAACCTAATGCATCTGGATCTGGACGCACATGACGATGAATAATAATTGTATCAAACTCTTTAATTGCTCTTAAAATTTGCTCATGCATATGTATAATCTCCTTTTTACTCAACTTCTTCACTTTAACTTGCAGTAAAAGCCCGATTGGTGCGGGCAAATCATTAGCGCAGAAACATCCTCACACTAATTAAAGTTTCACTTTATCCTCCATTATAACGGAAAGTATTTCATACATGCGAACAATTGCTTTATAATAGAAATTAGAAAGTTTAGATATTTCTTTTTTCTCCACTATTATTTTTCACAAAGCGATGGGAGTGTGCATGATGCCAGTATTAGTCTTCTGTATTATCGTCTCATTTATGTTGTACCTCTTCTACAAAACAAAATACTTTCGTACAAACCGCCCAATGGAGAAAGGTTGGCTCTCAGGAAAATCCGCAATGGCACTTGGTTCATTCGTCTTATTCTTTGGGATAAACCAATTCTTTTTAGAACTTTCAACCGCTCGAATTATCGTTGGTGTTTTATTTGTTCTATTTGGTAGTGCAAGTGTATTTAATGGATTTCGCCAATACAAACATTTCTTACCATTAGCAGTTGAAGAAGCTGAATCTGTCTGAAGCAGTGCAAAAAAAGCATCAACATTGTGATGCTTTTTTACGTCCCTTAACTTTCAAAATCATATATGCAACAAACGCGGATGGTATATTAAAGGGGTTGCCTTGTACGTGAAAATGTAGTTGTTCTTCTTCAAAAGACATTTTTTCATATAGTTCTCGCTGAGATAATCCTGTTCGTTTCTTTTTTTCATGTAAACCTTGTAAATATAAATATTGAAGCGGTATCATCACAAGAAAGTAAAATAGTGCGATCCCACCAAAAAAGAGCACTTCTGATGACATAATGCATACCACCTTCCTGAAATCCATTTTCTTACAATTAAATTGTAACATAATATAAACTCCAATTGAATTAATATTCTGTTTTTTAGTTATACAATTGTCTCACCACATAATTCCTCTTCAGCATACTGAACATATCGCCTAATAAAAGCACTGGGATCTTTTCTAATAGGCTCGATATCAAGCCTTAACGGAATCTTTCCCGCCATAAAAAAAATTCTCGAAGCAGTCCCAAGTCGAATAGCTGTTTCCGAAATATTTTCCCCATATCCCATCATGAAATTCCCCCATACAACTTCTAACTGTCCCGAAGCAATTAAATGTAATCTCGGAACACCAATATCAAAATCTTTATAGCCAAATCCACATTCATCAAAATCGAGTAAATACCAATCCTCTTTGTCTACAAGAATATTTCCAAAATGCATATCTCCGTGAACAAATTGTTTTTCTCCCAATTGAATTGAGTTTGTAAGTTCTTGTATTCTTTCTGCAATTCTTATGCATTTATGCTTATCCGCATGCGATAGAAATGAAGCATTTAGTAATCGTTGTAAAGGCTCGTGGATTATCTTTCGCTCATTATATATAGGCCTTTCATAACCTCTCCAAGTTTGCGGCACTCTTTTGAGCACTTCATTTGTTTTTTCATGAAACTTTCGCATTAATGATCCGAGTTTTTCATAGTCCCTATCCCTTGGTTCTAAAATTTCACTTCCGTTTATAAACCTAAAGACAACAAAATACTGGATATTTCCTTCATCTTTCATAATAGGTGTGATCAAATCACCACTTTTATTGACAACTACTTCTGGTACTAACATTTGTTTTTGTATCGCTATTAACCAATGTATTTCAGCTTCTATTTGCTCGGCTGTATAACGTCCCTCTCTATACTGCCTCACTACAAATTTATTTTTGTCCGATTCGAATATATATGTTTGATTTTCTCCCCCATGTAACAATGAAACTTTCGTAAGACTATTAAAATTATATTGCTTACATAACTGCTCTTTCATGTGAAAATCCATTCTTCTCCCCCTAGTTCATATAGTGAAGCGTAGCTTCCCTGTCCAATTACACTATTATTATCTCTTAATGATTAGTAGCGTAAGCTTTCTTATCGACTAACAACCAATTTTCTATCCGTACTGATACATATCCTTCTATTTTTTCACTTCTCTATCCGAACTCTTACGTAACTTAAACAATAGCTTCAAAATCCAATAAAACAAAATAAAGTTAAAGAAAAAACCTAATGGATTAAACCAACATTCCCACCCACCATAATAAACAAACGTTTCAGCTGGTACACCAAAGTAAAGAAAATCCGGCTCATTTTCTCCTGATATAGGAATCAAGGCACCTATACTAGCAAGAGTCAAACTTACAAAATACAACCTCTTTTTAATAGCATTCATTCTTCTATGCGTTAAAACATGAATAATAATGAAACATACGACCACTAAAAAGAAAATGATTCCGCCCATTCACTTCCTCCTTATCGCTATGCCATTTCCGCATCTTCGAATTTTTCAGTATTTTTATTATACATATGAAATGATACGCTATTTATTTTTTGTTTCTATCCTTTTAAATAAAAAAATGGAACAAACCAAAGCGGTCTGCTCCATCTTTTTATTTATCGATCAACTGCACCATAAGTAATGCTTTCCCGACGACATTACCTTCATGATGCACTTCTACATCAACCTTACCAAATTTACGTCCAATTTCTAATACTTTCGGATGAACCGATACAACATTGTCAATTTGAACTGGTTTTACGAAATAAATTGTTAAGTTCTCAACAATTAAATCACTCTTCTTTTGCGCACGAATAACGCGATTCGTTGCTTCCGTCACAATTGTTGTGAATACACCGTAAGATAACGTTCCGATTGAATTCGTCATTTGCGGCGTCACTGAAAATTGATATAAATGTTCATTTTTCGCTTCTTTCGGCGTCATAAATTGATTCGTTACAATATCATCGATTGTTTCGCCGACTTGTGGTTGACGCTGAATCATTTGCAGCGCCTGAAGTACATCTTGACGACTAATAATTCCTTGCAGTTTATTCCCTTCATCAACAACTGGAAGTAACTCAATACCTTCCCACACCATCATACGTGCTGCAGCTGCGACAGACATTTTACCGTTTACCGTAATCGGATGCTTTGTCATCACTTTATCAATTGGTGTTTCTTTCACGACACCAATCATATCTTTTGAAGTTACGATACCTAACACCTTTTTATTTTCATCAACAATTGGATAACGTCCATGCATCGTTTCTTCATTGTACGCATGCCATTGCTGTACTGTATCATTTGGTTTTAAATATAACGTTTCTTCAATTGGCGTTAAAATATCTTCAACGAGTACAATTTCTTTCTTAATCAGCTGATCGTAAATCGCACGGTTAATTAACGTTGCAACTGTAAATGTATCGTAACTACTTGAAATAATCGGCAGTTTTAATTCATCTGCTAATTTCTTCACATGATCTTCCGTATCAAATCCGCCCGTAATTAATACAGCGGCTCCAGTTTCTAACGCTAATTGATGCGCGTTCGTACGGTTACCGACAATAAGTAAGTTTCCAGCTTCTGTATAGCGCATCATCGCTTCTAATTTCATTGCCCCGATTACGAATTTATTTAACGTTTTATGTAGTCCTTCTCTGCCTCCAAGTACTTGGCCATCAACAATGTTAACAACTTCTGCATATGTCAACTTTTCAATATTTTCTTTCTTCTTTTGTTCAATTCGAATGGTTCCGACACGTTCAATCGTACTAACATACCCTTTATTTTCTGCATCTTTAATTGCACGGTAAGCTGTCCCTTCACTTACACTCAAATCTTTTGCAATTTGCCTTACAGAAATTTTATGCCCTACTGGCAGGCTATTAATATGTTCTAAAATTTGGTTATGCTTGGTAGCCAAATGGTTTCACCATACTTTCTTTTCCCTAAATTCTTCATGTGTTGTATTTTCAGTATACTATATTTTCAAAACTGTTACACTCTCTCTTTATATATCTGTACTATTTTTTTTATAACAAAATACGCCTTACATTACACCACTGCTTCCATTACAACAATGTAATGGTATTGTCATCTCGTTCGATAGTTTGTCCAGCCGCTTCCATATACAATGAAGACAAGAAATGAAACAAAGGAGCGGATATATGATGAAAAAATTATTAGAGGTTGTAGGTTCTGTATTTTTAGCTTTCGTAGACGGAAAAAAAGTTGCAATGGAATTGAATGAAACACCTGAACAGCCACTTCCAAAAAGAAAAGAATCGTCAAAACAATTACAACCTTTAAAAGCTGTCCTACACACGTAAAAAACCCTTCACTTGTCTTTTCAAATGAAGGGTTTCTTTTCTATAGTGTAATACTTTCTCCAGCTTCTAATACTTTTCCTGTACAATTTTGTAGCTTTTCTACAAATTGATATGGATCTTGTTCAATAACCGGGAACGTATTGTAATGCATCGGTACAACAGTTTTCGCCTGAGTCCATTTCGCTGCTAAAACAGCATCTTCTGGTCCCATTGTGAAATTATCACCAATTGGTAAAAATGCTACATCAATGTTATTTAGCTCCCCAATTAATTTCATATCAGAGAATAGAGCAGTATCCCCTGCATGATACACAGTTTTTTCTTCTGCTGTAAATAAAATACCTGCTGGCATACCTGTATATGTAATCGTCTTATTTTCTTCATCAATATAACTAGAACCGTGGAATGCTTGTGTAAACTTCACTTTTCCGAAGTCAAATTCATGCGAACCACCAATATGCATCGAATGTGTATTTACACCTTGCCAACTTAAAAATGTCGCTAGTTCAAATGGTGCCACAACAACTGCATTATTTTTCTTCGCAAGCTCTACTGTATCTCCAACATGATCACCATGTCCATGCGATAAAAGAATTGCATCTACTTTGACATCTTCAGCCTTTAAATCCGTTGTCGGATTTCCAGTTAAAAATGGGTCAATTAAAATCACTTTTCCATTCGTTTCAATCTTTACAACTGAATGCCCGTGATAAGATACTTTCATTACTACATTCCTCCCCTATTCACATTCTCATTTTTTATTCTACATGATTTTTCAATTCCCTGTCTTTTCTAACATCTATTTACTTGTCATAACGCTTTCTTCCGATGTAAAGTTATATTTGTAATTAAATATCTCGGGGGTGCCAATCGATGAATGCTAGATTAGAAAATTTAATGCAATGGCTAAAAGAAAAAAACGTAGAAGCTGCGTTCTTAACTTCTACACCAAACGTTTTCTACATGACAAACTTCCACTGCGAACCACACGAAAGACTTCTTGGTATGTTTGTATTCCAAGAAAAAGAACCTATTTTAATTTGCCCTAAAATGGAAGAAGGTCAAGCGCGTAACGCTGGCTGGGCACATGAAATTATCGGATTTACTGATACTGACAGACCATGGGATATGATTGCAAAAGCAATTAAAGACCGCGGCATCAATGCAAATGCAGTTGCAATTGAAAAAGAACATTTAAACGTAGAGCGTTACGAAGAATTAACAAAACTATTCCCAAATGCAGCTTTCAAATCAGCTGAGGAAAAAGTTCGTGAACTTCGTTTAATTAAAGACGAAAAAGAACTTTCTATTTTACGCGAAGCAGCTAAAATGGCAGACTATGCTGTTGAAGTTGGTGTAAATGCAATTAAAGAAGATCGTAGCGAACTAGAAGTATTAGCAATTATTGAACACGAATTAAAAACAAAAGGTATACATAAAATGTCATTTGACACAATGGTATTAGCTGGTGCAAACTCTGCTCTTCCACACGGTATTCCAGGTGCAAACAAAATGAAACGCGGCGATTTCGTACTATTTGATTTAGGTGTAATCATTGACGGTTATTGCTCTGACATTACACGTACAGTAGCATTCGGCGAGATTTCTGAAGAACAAACTCGTATTTACAACACTGTACTTGCTGGACAACTACAAGCAGTTGAAGCATGTAAACCAGGTGTTACACTTGGCGCAATCGACAACGCTGCTCGTTCTGTTATCGCAGATGCAGGTTACGGCGACTTCTTCCCGCACCGCCTTGGTCACGGACTTGGAATTAGCGTACACGAATATCCAGATGTAAAAGCTGGCAACGAGTCTCCATTAAAAGAAGGTATGGTCTTCACAATCGAGCCAGGTATTTACGTACCAAACGTAGGTGGCGTTCGTATTGAAGATGATATTTACATCACAAAAGACGGATCAGAAATTTTAACGAAATTCCCGAAAGAATTACAATTTGTGAAATAAGAAAAAAGGCAGCGTAATTGCTGCCTTTTTTCTTTCTCTACTATTTCAAATTTAACACCATCTTCTCCTCATACTTATCATCCCATTTAATCACAACCTCTATCGGTTCATCTTTAGATAGAGGCGCACAACTTACACAAGAAGACTTCATTTCAATCCTTGCTCCTTTATGAACTTCTGAAGTTTGCGTCATTGCACTAAAGGTTTCATTAATAGCAATCTCTAAATTTTTAAATTCTGTATTTCCATCTCCGCCCTTATACTGAAACGTAAACATTCCATCTTCACTGTCATCCTTAATATATCCTTTATATTGCCCCGTCCAACTTTTGCTCTCACTAGAAAAAGTAACATACGAAATCGAACAACTTCCTAAAAAGAAAATACTAATAAAAAAGAATAATGCTCTCTTCATAATGCCCCTCCATTCAAAAGCACTTATTTATTGTCTATTTCTTCCTCTTATCATATTATAAAAATACAGAATTTTCTAAAACAGGAGGTTTATATGTTACAACAACAGTTAGAAGAAATTCGTAATAATAATTACATAACGGATAACACAATTAACATGGATTCTTTAAGTTCCAATATGCTTGAGCATATCGGTGTTACTGATAGCTATTTAAGAGACAAACTTATTTACTCTACTTTTTTTCATCTCATCAAAAAGGACTACATTTCACACACGCAATTAGAGAAACTATTATTAGAAAGCATGAGTGAAAAATATTTATTGTATAAAATTCATTCGGATGACGAAGATGCTGTATTTACCCGTGCATTTACGACATTATTACTTGCGCTCATTATTGATGCTGATACAAAATATAATTTCTTATCACAGAATGATATTTTAACTGTAAAAGATCAATTGATTCTATATATGAACAATGAACATGATTTCCGCGGATATGTTCAAGACCGTGGCTGGGCACATAGTATCGCTCATGCTTCCGATACATTTGAGGCGCTTGTGAATAGTCCTAAACTGGGAACTTTATATTACGAAGAAATATTACAAACTTTATTAAACAAAGTTTGTGTTCATTCCCTCTATTACAAATACGAAGAAGATGAGCGTCTCGTTTATCCTATTGTCGCAATGCTGCAAAATGGTCTAAAGGAAGAAGTACTCATATTAGCCCTTCGTGATTTAGTAGCTCAATTACAAGTTCAAAAATCAACGCTACATATTGAATCATACGAATTTCTATACGGAAATATAAAATCTTTCTTACGTAGCTTATTTTTCAGATTACGTACAATGTCTATATGTAAAGAAACTGAATACGAAATTGAAAAATTACTACAAGGACTTCGCCAATATTACTAAAAAAAGAAGGCCACTCAAAAAGTGCCTTCTTCTATTTCACTAATATTTAATTGAAATTTCACGATCCAAACTGAGAAAAGGTGGACAAGAATCGCAAACGCCATACATGCTCCGCTTAAAAAAGTTAGTATAGGATGCGAATACACGTGCCCTAATCCATAGGATATCGCCACGAAAAACATTGTTATGTAAATATAAATTGCCCCATGTATTTGCCTCATATGAACCTCCTTTTCCCATATTATAACATAAGTTTTCTGATTATTCACATTAATCTCTTGTAATCAATATTTCTCAACTGTTACACCTCTAACAGCAGCCTTAATATACGGTGCTCCTTGTAAACTTTGTAAATCCTCTGTTTTGCCTGTTACGACTACACCGTATATTTGTAGGTCTTTCGGTTCAGTGTTTTTTATTTCATTATAGTTTGTCCTAAAATACTCTTGAAATCCCCCTTTATTTTCACTTAAAGATTTCATAGATTCAAGAAACCCCGCTGAGTTTCCTTTAATATCCTCGCACTCATCTTCCTTCTTATCAGCATAACTACCCTTAAAACCAAAAATATTCATCGATACCTCTGCGTTTAACACTGCTCCAGTTTCAGGATCTGCTAGTCCGGTATACGTCTCTGCTTTCGTTTCATCATATGTATCTATCCAAAGCCACACAGGTCGTATTCCTTCAGGAAGCATTTTCACTACTTCTTCCGCTGTATATGCCTTATCAAAAGATAGTGCTACCTCTGCAACTTTATTCTGCAATTCACTAATTCTCTCTAAATCATTAACATAGTTTAAATACGTTACAAAAGGTAAATAAAATCGCATTTCTCTTTGCATTGTCTGTCTATTGTAATCTTGCCTTGTAGCAAATTCTGATTGTTTATTTATATTCTCTTCTTCTAAACCTGTATTTCCATTATCATTTTTTTGACTATAACCAAAGATCGAATACTCATAAATTTCATCAATCCATTTAACTGGTTGTCCTTGAATATTTTTATAGGAACTGTACATCATCGTACCGCTAGCTATTCCCATACTTAGTTTTGTATGTCCATTAAAAATAATATTAGGCCCTTGAACACTTTGTCTTAAATATACTCTCTGATCCATTTCTCGCTTACTCTTCTCGTTAAAATAAATTAACAAACTCATACTACCTATAATCAAGACTAACGTCACAACTACTGAAATAACTAGGTTTCTCCAAAACTGTCTCCTTTTCACCCTCTTCATCAAAGTCTTCATCTGCTTATCATCCATATTCAAATCAAAGTCCTTCCGACTCATCGTTTCTCCTCCTATATAATTTTTTAAATTGATTTCTTGCACGGTACAAACTTGTTTTCACTGTATCTTCTTTCATACTTAATAAAATGGCAATTTCCTTATAAGATAGTTCATATTCATATTTCAACAGTAAAATATGACGATAATCCTCCGTCATCGTCTCCAATATTTCCTGTACCTCACATTGTAGTTCACTTGTTAAAAGCACTTCATCTAATGACTTTTGACCAATAAGAACGACCGATTCAATTGCGATTGGGTTTAGTCTTTTTTCTTTTCGGTGTAAATCTCGGTGCTGATTGATCGCCACTCTAAAAAGCCACGGTGTTAAATGCTCTAATGGTATTTCCTCCATAAGCAATAAAGCTTTATACAACGTATCTTGTACAATATCTTCTGCTTCTTTTCTATTTGCTCCAATCTTAATTAAGTATCCAAACACTGCTTTTGACTTCTCTATTAATAACGATTCAAATGTATCATGGCTCATCTAGCTCTCCTCTCTATATACTCAACGTTTGAGAGCGTAAAATGTATACAGCTTTTCTATAAATTTTTTTCAAAATAAAAAGCACATCTATTTTGATGCGCTTCTCTCAAAAATACTATTCTATTATTTCATCTCTTCTTTCACAACATCTTGAATCATAACAACTTCTGTTTTCATATCAACAGACGGAGCTTCTTCATCAATACATTCATACCAAAACGCTAAGTGCTTTTTATCAATTTCATGATGAGAATTTTCGACAAGAGCCCCGCCTTCTCCTTGCACAGAATACCAATATAAGTACTCTTCTCCATCTCTTATTTCCCGGAAAATTGTCTCAACGTACATCTTTTCGTCGTTTAGTGTCAAAAGCACTTCTTTCATATTGTCATTAAGAAGCTGCATCCATTCATCTACACGATGACTTTTACCTTGTTTCACTTTAAATCTCGTTAACTCCACATTCATTTTTATTCCCCCGTTTTCTTACGTACAAATAAACTATATTCTAACGGATTATGAAAACTTAATTTACTAGCTAATTTTTGCGAAGGAATATTTTCTACATAACAATCCCAGCACGGTGTTATACCATTTTGCATGCAATGTTCAATGAACCGTGTTGCAACAGCTTGGGCTAATCCTTTCCCTTGATATGCTTTATGCGTCGCGATATCAATTTCAGCAAATCCATTCCCATTAAATATCGAAACACATTCAGCTACAATTATCCCATCTTGTTCTATACAAAATCCAAAACCACCGTTCAAAAATAGCTCTTTTGATCCCCAATATTCTTTATAATACTCCTCTGTAAATTCATTGCTTCGTTCTATATCACTTTTATTAATACGCTTCACTTCATATGTATTTTTGTTTGAATCTCGTTTTCTCTCTTCAAAAATTTCTCGTTGAAATTTCATTCGCGGGATGTTCCGAAGTGCATTACTAAAACGCCCTTCAATCATCATTTCCCACTCTTCAATTGAAGTGAAGAGTGTAAATCTCTTCTCTGTTTTTTCAATGGCCATTTTTAAATACGCAAATAAATCTTCGTTATAATTGTGATCATCCGTATCACCAAATAAATAATAGATACCGTTAGCTGTACGAATTAATCCTGCTGTTAACTTCTCGTTTGTAAAAACTTCACCATCTATCATTTGATCACATACCGCATAAGCAAACGTCGTCGTTTTTGTATGACTTTCTAAAATCGGAAAGATTTTTCTATACTCAGCTACAGATAATTTTTTCATAACTGCTCCACTTTAATCGTATCAGCTTCTATATTTTCAAAACAAAGATTTACTGTTCTCTTTAATGCTCTCGTTCTATGAATCGTGCATGCTGGAATTAAGATAGAATCATTCGGCTTTAAAACTGCTGTTTCTCCATCTTCAAAATCGATAAGTAATTCTCCCTCTAGCACAATAAATAATTCATCCGAATTAGAATGATAGTGCCAATCATATTCACCAGTAAATACAGCGATTCGTAAGCAATGACTATTTACATTTGAAACGACAAAATTTTTATGTTGATCTTGAATGTCCTTCGTTAATTCTATTAAGTTCACAGTTTCCATCTTTCGTCCCACCCTTTCATTAGTCGTTCTTCTGAAAAAACAACTTAGTCTCCACCACCTCCGCAATCTCCTCCACTATCACTTGAGCTACTACAATCGTTGCTACTGTAGTCACTGAATCCACTTGATGAGCTTGAAGCATCTGAAGATTTTTTTCTCATTTTTCTTTGCTTATCGTTCTTACTTTCATAACTAGGCCACACTTTATTAAATAATATAAAGAATAAGACTAGCTCTATTGCGACAAGGAGATACCCAAAAACATTCTCAATAATATTGGGTGTTATCCCAAAACTGTAAAACACCCTAGCTGAATAAAGACACAAAATTACATACAGAGCCATACAAATATACCGAAATGTTTTCTCTATCATAATGACTATTTTTTGTGATAGAGGTATGTTCTGTTCCTGTTTTTTCTTCATATACTTTTGTCTTTTAACTTGCCTTTTCTTCCGCTTTTTACTCCCCATTAAATCTCCTCTTTCGACTTCTTTTTTCATTTAATTCCAAATTATCACAAAAAATAACATTATAACAAGCTATATTTCACGTAAAGTTTTGTTTACTTTTTGTAAAGTTTTATTTACTTATTACCTAAAAATGGATATAGTAAATGTAACAAATTTACAAAAAGGAGACTTTGTATATTTGATTAAAAATAAGGTGAAACAATTCCGCGTCGTTAGAGACATCACCCAAGAACAATTAGCTTCCTCTGTTCAAATCACTAGACAATCCCTCATCGCTATCGAGAAGAATAAATACAACCCGAGTTTAGAATTAGCATTGAAATTATGTGAGTTTTTCAACTGTAAAGTAGAAGATTTATTTCAATTAGATAAAACTGGGGAGGAAAAAGAATGAAAAACCCTTTTAATCAAAAGTTCATTTCGCATCTTACCTTTTTATTGTTAGGTTCAACTTTTCTTTATTTCACTAGTAATGATGAAGAAAAAATTACTTCTGTCCTTCTATTCGCTGGCGTATTTATACTCTTAGACTCGATACTATTCGTAGTGAAACAAATATTCTTTAAGAAAAAAAAGAGGGATCCCGAAAAATATCCATTACCTGAGATGGATGAAAGAATCGAGAAGATGAGTTTAAAACTTATGGCGCAAATTTTTGGTCTCTCTCATTTAATCGGTTCTGCGATACTATTTATTTTATATATCACTGACAAAAATTCGATGATACGAGTTGAGTATGCCTTGTATTACTTATTCGGCATTCTTTTCTTTACAATGATGTTCGGATTGAAAATTGTAAAGAAACTAGACAATTAATCCAAGCAAAAAGCCCCTCCTTACAAAAGGAGGGGCTTACATGTATTTCTATTATGATAAAGCTGGAGCTTTTTCAAGAAGCTCTTTCGCATCAGCGTATTGTAAGCCGTGAGCTTCTGCAACTGCTTCGAATGTTACATAGCCATCTAATGTGTTAATACCTTTTAGTAATGCAGTGTTTCCTAAGCAAGCATCTTTGTAGCCTTTGTTCGCAATTTGTACTGCATATGGTACTGTTACGTTTGTTAATGCAAGAGTTGATGTACGTGGAACCGCACCTGGCATATTAGCAACTGCATAATGAACAACGCCGTGTTTTTCGTAAGTTGGGTTGTCGTGAGTTGTAATACGGTCAGTTGTTTCGAAAATACCACCTTGGTCAATCGCGATATCTACAACGACAGAACCTGGTTCCATTGATTGAATCATTTCTTCTGTTACAAGTTTTGGCGCTTTTGCACCTGGAATTAATACTGCTCCAATAACAAGGTCAGATTCTTTTACAGCTTCTGCAATGTTGTATGGATTAGACATTAACGTTTTTACTTGGTTACCGAAAATGTCATCTAGTTGACGAAGACGTTCTGCGCTTAAGTCGATGATTGTTACATCTGCACCTAAACCTACTGCAATCTTCGCTGCGTTCGTACCAGCTTGACCACCGCCGATAATTGTTACTTTGCCGCGTTTTACCCCTGGAACGCCTGCAAGTAAAATACCTTTACCGCCTTTGTTTTTCTCAAGGAATTGTGCACCGATTTGTGCAGACATACGACCAGCTACTTCACTCATTGGTGCAAGTAATGGTAATGAACGATTGTCTAATTGTACTGTTTCGTATGCAATTGATACAACTTTGTTATCAATTAATGCTTTCGTTAATTCTGGTTCTGGAGCTAAGTGTAAGTATGTGAATAAAATTAAACCTTCGCGGAAATAGCCGTATTCACTTGCAACTGGCTCTTTTACCTTCATAACCATATCTTGATTCCATGCTTCTTCAGCAGTTTCAACAAGTTTTGCACCAGCTTGTACGTATTCTTCATCTGTAAAGCCTGATCCTATACCTGCTCCTTTTTGAACAAAAACTTCATGACCATTTTGTACTAAATGTACCGCTCCCGCTGGCGTCATTGCCACACGGTTTTCATTGTTTTTAATTTCTGTTGGAATACCGATACGCATTATTAGTTCCCCCTTGAGTTATGAAATGACCCCTGAATCATTTTTTAAAGCGCTTTCTACGCTCTTATATTTTAACATAATATCTCAATATTTGACAAAAAATAATACAAGTTTTCCGATAGATTTAATCTTACATGAAAGGACAGTATTATCCACACCTCTCAGCATACAGGATAAACTGTCCAATTATACGAAACTTCAATTTATTTCGCTCTATCGATGTCTATGAATAACATCTACTGCACCAGTTACTTCAATAATTGTACCGGTAATCATATCGGAATCTTCCTCACATAAAAACGAAATCGTTCTTGCGATATCTTCACCTGTTCCCGATCTACCAATTGGTGTGTTACGTTCTTTCAACTGACGTGCTTCTTGAATTGTCGCTTCTTTCATTTCACCAATAATATCACCAGGACATACCATGTTCGCAGTAATACCATATTCTGCTTCTTCATAAGCAACTGTTTTCGTTAATGAAACAAGTCCTACTTTCGCTGCTGCAAAAGCTGAACGATAAATCCATCCTGGTGCGCTATCTGCCCCTTGGAATCCGTAATTAATAATACGGCCAAAGTTCTGTTTTCTCATAATCGGAACGACAAGTTTTAACAAATGAAACACCGCTGTTAAATTACCCTGAATCATTTCATTCCATTCGTCTTCTTCATAATCGACTAACTTTTTTCGTTCAAACACATATGGACCAGCATTATTAATTAAAAAATCAATTTTGCCAAAACGGCTTATCGCTTCTTCTACTATTTTATGTAAATCTTCCTTTTTCGTGACATCCGCTTGCACGAATTGTAGACGCTCTTCCATATTTTTATATGTTTCTTTCATCGTTTCCATAGCAGTTATATCGCTATGGTATGTTACTGTTACTGAATACCCTTTAGCCAATAACTTTTCTGTTACTTGCTTTCCTAAACCTTTCGTACCGGCTGTAATGAGCGCGTGTCTCACAAACATGCCTCCTTTTAAATTGCTATACTTCATATGTAACAAGTTCTCGCCCCAATTACAACTAAAATGAATTAAAGCAAAGTTTTCAAAATTCTGTAACGTTTCCGACAAGCACATTACCAAAATTTGTTTTATAATAAAGTTGTAAACGGTAATAAAAATGATTGGGAGGAATTTACTATGAATAATACATATACAAATATTTTAATCGCGGTGGATGGTTCTAAAGAAGCAGAAAGAGCTTTTAAAAAAGCAATTCAAGTCGCAAAACGCAACAATGCAACATTAACAATTGCTCATATCGTTGATGTAAAAGCATACTCAGCAGTAGAAGCTTATAGCCGCGCAATTGCTGAACGTGCAAATCTATTTGCAGAAGACTTATTAGAAGACTACAAAAAAACTGCGCTTGAAGCTGGCCTTGAAAAAATTGAAACTGTATTAGAATTTGGTAATCCTAAATCTAAAATTTCAAAAGAAATCGCTCCAAACCATAAAGTAGATTTAATTATGTGTGGTGCAACTGGTTTAAATGCTGTTGAGCGTTTCCTAATTGGTAGCGTCTCTGAACATATTATTCGCTATGCGAAATGCGATGTCCTTGTTGTTCGTGGTGATGAGGAGCAAGGTGAGCTTTAATTCATAAATAAAACATCAAGTCCACATGGGCTTGGTGTTTTTTCATTTCACATACTTCACTATAAACACAAAACAAACCACTACAACAATGACGATCGCCAACACATAAGGCGGTAGGAACTTCAAAGACCATAATGCCATCATGATCGTCGCAACCGTTAAGTACGTTTGCTTTGCATCTTCTGTCATTTTTTTACGAAGCAAGAACACATACAAATAACCGATTGGCGGCGTGATAAAGCAAAGAACATATATAATATTAGATTTCAAATACCATTTTTGTTCTCCGAGCTTCTGTATATCTTCTTCTATTCTCTTATGCTCTCATTCTCTCGCTTCTTCTACAAGCGGATCTTCCTCTTCCCCTCGCTTTTCTTTCATATAAGGAAGAAAGTGCATGAAAAAATAGTATGCAAATACGAATGCTCCAAATCCAATATTTAATCTATCTAACGGAACATTCTCACTTAAAAAGGCAGCAGCGATTACTAAAGAAAAACAATACGTCGTCATCCAAAATGAACGTTTTCTCTTTTTCCGTTCCATTTCTTTTTTATCTTGTACATGTTTTCTTTTCGAAATCCATATCGATATAAAGCAATCTACTACAAATAGAATAAAGATAAATATCCCAACGTGTACTGTTTCTACATCTTCAAATGAAAAGATATTTGGGAATGCAACATGTAATACAATTAGCGTGTACAAAATTATCCCTATAAAATAAATACGTCTCATTTTCCATTCCTTTCTTATTTCCTAACTTTAGGTTAACATACATTTTTTAGAAATAGACGGACAAAATATATATGTTAAAAAAGGAGGATGCTATATGAATGATTCTGAACGTATTATTTTAGATGTGAACGGGAAAGAGCTCGAAATGTTAGATACACTCCGTACACATTTTAAAGAAAAACATGGTGTGGAACTAAGTAATGGTGCATTACTTAGAGATTTGATGGATATTGAGTATATTCGAATTACGGAAGATCGACATAAGTATGATTAACTTTAAGTTATAAAAATCACAAAAAAGGTACGCTTCTCTCTACTAAGATTCGCGTACCTTCTGCCTTATAAATCAATCAACTTCCAACAAACTCTCCAACTAATCCCTTCGCCTTCTCCAAAGCCTTTTCAATTTGCTCAAATCCTGTCCCACCAGCACTGTTACGGCGCTTGACAGCTGCATATGGTGAAAGAACTTCATATAAATCTTCCTCAAATAACGAGCTCATTTCTTTATACATTGCAAGTGGTACATCTACTAAGTAAATTCCTTTTTGTGTGCAGTGTAGCACTAGCTTCCCGACAATTTCATGAGCTTGACGGAATGGTAGTCCTTTACTTGCTAAATAGTCGGCAATTTCTGTTGCGTTAGAGAAATCTTGCGTCACAGCTTGCCCCATTTTTTCTTTGTTTACAGTCATCGTTTCTAGCATGCCTGCCATAATATGAAGGCAGCCTTCTACTGTTTTTACTGTATCAAACATTCCTTCTTTATCTTCTTGCAAGTCTTTATTGTAAGCGAGCGGTAATCCTTTCATTACTGTAAGTAAACTAAATAAATTACCGTACACTCTGCCTGTTTTACCACGAATTAATTCCGCCATATCCGGATTTTTCTTTTGTGGCATAATGCTGCTTCCCGTTGCGTATTGATCGCTCATTTCAATAAATTGAAACTCTTGGCTACTCCATAAAATAAGTTCTTCGCAAAAGCGTGATAAGTGCATCATGAGCATAGATGAGTTACTTAGGAACTCCAGTATGAAATCACGATCGCTTACTGCATCTAAACTATTTTCATAGATTCCATTAAATCCAAGAAGCTCCGCACTATATTCTCGGTCAATCGGGAATGTTGTCCCTGCTAACGCTCCTGCTCCTAATGGTGAAATGTTAATGCGCTTTAATGAATCTTCATAACGATTCACATCACGCTCTAACATCCAAAAGTACGCGAGAATATGATGAGCAAATGAAATTGGCTGCGCACGCTGCAAATGCGTATAACCAGGCATAATGGTTTCAATATTATTTTCTGCTTGATGAACAAGAACAGTTTGCAATTGTTTTGTAGCTTTTATAATATGTTCTACTTTTTCTTTCAAATATAAATGCATATCAGTCGCTACTTGATCATTACGGCTTCGGCCTGTATGAAGTTTCCCTCCTACTTCGCCAATTTGTTCAATTAACATTTTTTCGATATTTAAATGAATGTCTTCAGCTTCTACTGAGAATTGAAGCTTATTCTCTTTTGCTTCTTTTAATAAATAATGAAGCCCTACCTTTATTTTCTCTGCTTCTTCTTTCGTAACGATGCCTTGCTTTGCTAGCATCGTTACGTGTGCAATACTTCCGTTTATATCTTGATTTACTAATTGTTGATCGAAGGAGATGGATGCTCCAAACTCTTCAACCCACGCTTCCGCTTCTTCTGTAAAACGTCCGCCCCAAAGTTTGCTCACGCTTCCACCTTCTTTTGATTCACTTGGCTGTATACTTTCGTCGGTAAACCGAATAATGAAATGAATCCAACTGCTGCATCATGATTAAATTCGTCCTGAGCAGTATATGTTGCTAATTTTTCGTCATATAAAGAGTACTCAGATTTACGTCCTTCTACAATCGCATGGCCTTTAAATAATTTCACACGCACTGTACCTGTTACATTTTTTTGCGTTTCTTGTAAGAAAGCATGAAGCGCTTGTTTTAAAGGAGAGAACCATAAACCGTTATAAATAAGTTCTGTTATTTTCTGCTCAATCACCGGTTTAAAATGTGCCACTTCTTTTACGTGCGTTAAATCTTCCAGCTCTTTATGTGCTGTGATTAACGTCATTGCCGCTGGACATTCGTATACTTCACGCGATTTAATACCAACAAGACGATTTTCTACGTGATCGATACGTCCAACGCCATGTTTTCCAGCAAGGGCATTTAAGGTTTTAATTAATTCTGAAAGTGAATATGCAGTGCCATTTAAAGTAGTCGGTACGCCTGCTTCAAAGCCGATTTCTACAAACTCTGGTTTATTCGGTGTATCCTCTAATGCCAATGTCATCTCATATGCATCTTCTGGCGGCGCTGCCCATGGATCTTCTAAAATTCCACATTCGTTGCTGCGTCCCCATAAATTTTGATCGATTGAAAATGGGCTATCTAAATTAATAGGAATTGGAACATCGTTTTCTTTTGCATATGCAATTTCTTCTTCACGTGACCATTTCCATTCACGTACAGGCGCAATCACTTCTAAGTAAGGATTTAACGCTTGAATAGAAACTTCAAAACGAACTTGATCATTCCCTTTCCCTGTACATCCGTGTGCAACTGCGGTCGCCCCTTCTTGTTCTGCAATTTCTACTAATTTCTTAGCGATAAGTGGACGAGATAATGCAGAAACGAGAGGGTATTTCCCTTCGTATAACGTGTGTGCTTGCATAGCCATCAATGCATATTCATTTGCAAATTCCTCTTGAACATCAATCATATATGATTTAATTGCACCTACTGAAAGTGCCTTTTCTTTTACGAATGCTAAGTCTTTACCTTCCCCTAAGTCTAAACAAAGCGCTATAATATCATAATTTTTCTCTTGTAACCATTTAATTGCAACGGAAGTATCAAGACCTCCGGAATATGCTAATACCACTTTTTTCTTCTCCATTTTGCATCCCCCTAAAGAATAAATATTCATTTTCTTTTATAATAATACACACTTTAACACCTTTTACAAAATGTATCAAGAGTCATTTTCAAATTTTTTCAAACAATTTCGTCGAGCTTCTTTCTGTTTTCATGTACAATATAAGCAGGAAAACGGGGGTGAACCTATGGAAAAGTATTTCTTATACGACGATCATCTAGGAATTGAAATTCCGTATTTACAAGAAGATTGGGAAAATATCCCCGAAAAAATACAGCATGCTATTTTATTAAAATGGGAACAAGTTCGCGGAAAGATTCCTGATCGTATAAAAGAACTCGAGCACTCTATTAATGCAAAACAGCATCATTTAAATAACGAAGAAAACTTCGAAATTTCTTGCAAACTTAATTCAGAAATTGCCGATCTCGCTTCCATCATTAATGACCTTTGGCTTTGGTATCGACTCACTCAAAATGTATCTGAGGGGAAAGCACACCAATGAAAAAAGCATGCCCCTCAATTACTTTGGGTCATGCTTTTTTGTCGTAACACGATTTACAATATATTTCTTGTGCTGTTTTCGCCAAACACACATCAAACGGACCAACTAATATACTTCTTTCTTTCGGCAACTTTACAAACGCAACTAGCTCTTCTTCATATTGAATCTTTTTCTGACATGAAACACATATTAATTCTTTTCTTTTGAACATGTCTTTTAGCATATCTTCACTCTCCCTCTCATCTATCTATATTAATATACTCTCATAATAGTTAAGACTTGTAAAAAAATGACACATTCTAAAGTGAACGATTCATATACTATGTACAAAAGGAGGTCTAAAATTTATGCGCGCTTTCGTTATTATTGCTTTAACTTTTTTAAGTGTGATTAGCTGGGATGCGTTTTTTAAAGATAAAGGTGACCAGAAAGATACAACTGAATAAACACCATCTCTTTCTTACTTATTGGACAAACCGTTAAAAACTGTCCAATTCTGCAAAATAACTTAGGCTTTTCTACAAAAATATTTAAACATAACAATTTTTGTAGATTCCCTCCGTTTATTGTCGGTTTCCATCCGCATACATTTTTTGAAAGTATGATATAATAATATAAATCTTGAAGGAAGGGATTTTGATATCATGATCGCTCGAAGGAGCATGTGGCATCGTATTGACGAATCATACACGTAGCGTATTTTTCAGCTTAGATACTTTAGTCTAGCGAAAAAAATACGAGAGTGGGGAAATTATGATTGCCCGAAGGATAATTTGGCAAAAAAAAGACTCTTCTTACACATAGCGTTTTGTTTAGGACTTAATTGTTACTAGCTAAACAAAACAAAGAAGAGCAGGATTGCTAAATGAAGAATCCTACTCCACGTTTTGTTTAGTCGTTTTAAGACTTAAACTAAAACGAAAGTAGGGAGAATTGATGGACGAGAGGATTATTCGTTATTTCTTCAGCGACATATAGCGTAGTTAGTTTTTTTAGTAAACTAACTGAAGCTACATGTGAGCTCGTAGTTAGTTTACAACACAAAAAGGACTACTAACTACGGAAAGAAGGAATAACGATGAGGAACATCCAAAGTCGACAAATTATTAAAGAAGTTTTTATGGTTTTAATCGGTTCATTTATTTTAGCAGCAGCGCTATATCACATTCACTTCCAAAACCACTTAACAGAAGGTGGCTTTGTAGGTATTGCACTATTCATCCAAAATTTTTATGATATTTCACCATCTATTTCAACTGTAATTATGGATATCCCAATTATTTTACTGTGTGCTTCATTTTTAGGTAGAAAAATGGTTGGTTATTCATTCCTAGGTTCGATTTCATTCGGAGTATTTTATTCTCTTATGGAAAATTATTCTCCATTTACGGTAGATTTATCAAATAATTTATTTGTAGCTGCAATAGTTGGCGGTGCGTTAGCTGGTATTGGACTCGGTTTTATATTGCGATTTGGCGGTGCAACCGGTGGAGACGATATTTTAACAATTGTATTAAGTAAACGAACTCGCTTTACAATTGGGCAAATTTTCTTCGTCTTTGACGCGATTGTTCTTGCGCTTTCATTATATTATTTAAATTGGACAGAAATTGCTTTCACTATTCTTTCGATTGCCGTACAAGCAAAAACATTGGATTTAATTTATTATCCAAAAGCAGAAAAAAAAGCGGAAAAGCAACCAGTATCTGTTCCAATGCCAAAAAAACATGCAACAAATTAAAAAAGCGAAAGGCTTCGGCCTCTCGCTTTTTTTACGCTCTCTTTTCTTTTTCAACTATGTGGCGCACTTGATAAAATCTATTTGCAAATTCAGTAACGTTTCTTGTTAAACGATAGTTCACTGTAGACCCGATTGCCATTCCAATTACCGGAATACCTTGGAATAATTTACGACGAAGAGCATAAATCGAAAATGTTTTCAAAATTTGTTTTAACACAACTTCAGTAGAAGCTGGTTGTAACACCGCTTCGTCTCCTTCGTAGAAGAACGAATCTTCTTGCTCTAGCTCTTGCAATAAATTGTACCATGCGTATTGCTGAAGTCTTCCTGGTAGTAATGACGCATGAAATACCTTTAATGCAAGCATCATTTCATAAGGCTTGTTCACATCATGCCCAAATGATGTTGCAATAAGTTGGACAGCCTTCACATTTAACGCAATCATAACCGGAAAATCAGCCGTTAATAATAATAAACCTCCGGCACCCGTTGCTCCGCCTTGTACGAATGAATATAGGCGATGACGTGCTGTTTGCTGCTCTGCTATGTATGTTAACTGATCAATAGATAATGCTTTCAAATCTTCTAGTTGCTCAATCGATTCATCAAACAATCTCGACGTTCCTAAAATACGATTACGCGCATCTAGCTGTGATTGTGAACTTTGAATCAATGCATGCAAATGAAAGAGCCATCCATCTGCTTTCGTAAAGAAATCTTTTCGTTTTTTCTCAGGCAATTTCGCAATTGTCGTATGTACCCATTTATCAAAAATTTTTTGAAAATCGGTCGCTTCTTGCTCCACTAATTGCGATTCCCATTCTTTTATATTGTCTAAAATGGCTTGTTCTCGCTTCGATCGCATCGTAACAACCACCTCGTTCGATTTTTTTCTATTGTAACATATTTCTGCTTCTTCTTTGCAAATATGCTTGTCTATCTTCATTCACATAACATTTTTTAATGGCATAAAATATTAACAAAAAGGATGAGATGAATCACATGAATCTATCCAATATAAAAAAAGAATATAATTCCGTATTCAGCTTAGGACAAAACTGTTGGCCTGCTTGGGCCTTATATCAATTCGGATTATCACCATTTTTTGGCGTTATTGATTTTATGCTAAGCCCTTCATTAGGAAAGGTGAACTTATTATTACAAAATCAATTTGACCGTTTTTTACATTTCGAAAACTTATCCTTTATCTCATTTTGGGATGATGATGCGAAATTAAGACTAAGGGACAACCTATATGAAATCGACTCCTGTCACGACTTTAAAACAGATGTAAACACACCAACTTCTTGGCCTTCTTATTCAGAAATCAAGCTAAATTATGAGCATCGAATTACTCGTTTTCTAACTACAATTGAAATGGAAAAATCCATATTGTTTATTCGAACTGGAGGAACATACGAAGAAGCACGATCTCTGGAACAAATTTTATCTCAAATAGTTAAACATACATTCTCTGTCCTATTACTACTTCCTGCAGATGTACCAACTGTTGCCCAAGAAGATTGGGGATTACAAAATATTTGCGTTATAAAATGCCCTATTATGGATGTATACCAGTACAATGAAGCATTTTGGCATGACTTATTTGATGGGATTACGATTAGACCGCAGACTTAAATACACAATACTTTTTATTACACACTGCCTTATAATCATCCTTATACAAAAGAAATAAGGAGTGATTATATATGTATCCACGTGCAAAGGCTTTTGGTCTTGCTACACATCAAGGTCGCCTTCTCGTACAAGAATATCATACAGGCGATGAAACGTATTACCGACCTCTTGGCGGCTCAATTGAACTTGGTGAAAAATCAGCACATACCGTTATTCGTGAATTTAAAGAAGAGCTTCATACAGAAGTGGAAATCACCAATTATTTAGGCTGCTTAGAAAACATCTTTCAGCTAGATGAGGGAATTGGTTATGAAATCATTCAGCTATATTCTTTACGCTTATTAGACACATCACTATATGAAATGGAAAAAATGAATATACAAGATGAGCAAACAGTATCGTATGCGAAATGGATTCCCGTTACAGTATTCATTCAGAAGAAGAAAGTACTCTATCCAGATGGAATTTTAAATTATATACAAAAGAAAAAAGACGAAATCCTATAGGATCTCGTCTTTCTTTTCTAGTATATTAACCAATATCTCCAAGACGTAGTACGTCACGAGCGATCATAACTTCTTCGTCAGTTGGAATTACGATAATTTTTACTGGAGAGTGTGGGAAGCTGATGAATGCTTCTTCACCAAATACGTTATTACGTTTTACGTCAAAGTATACGCCCATGTACTCAAGGCCTTCTAATACGCGCTCACGAATAATTGCACTGTTTTCACCTACACCAGCTGTGAAGATGATTGCGTCTACACCTTTCATACGAGCAGTGTAAGAACCGATGTATTTGTGGATACGGCTTACGAATACATCAAGTGCTACTTTCGCACGGTGGTCACCTTCTTCTTCTTTCGCAATGATGTCACGTAGGTCACTAGAGTAACCAGTAAGACCTAACATACCACTCTTCTTGTTTAATACGTTAACTACTTCTTCTACTGTTTGGCCTGTTTTTTCCATGATGTATGGAATTAACGCAGGGTCAAGGTTACCAGAACGTGTACCCATTGTTACACCAGCAAGTGGAGTGAAGCCCATAGAAGTATCGATAGATTTACCGCCTTCTACTGCTGCGATACTTGCACCGTTACCTAAGTGACAAGAAAGTAAGCTTAAGCTTTCAAGTGGACGACCTAATAATTCAGCCGCACGCTCAGTTACGTATTTATGAGAAGTTCCGTGGAAACCGTATTTACGGATACCGAATTTTTCATAGTACTCATATGGTAGGCTGTATAAGAATGCAGATTCCGGCATTGTTTGGTGGAATGCTGTATCGAATACTGCTACTGCTGGTACGTTTGGTAATACTTCTTGGAACGCTTTAATACCAACAAGGTTTGCTGGGTTATGAAGTGGTGCTAAATCGCTTAACTCTTCGATATCAGCTAATACTTCATCAGTAATTAAAACAGAGTCAGCAAATTTTTCGCCGCCGTGAACAACACGGTGACCGATACCGCCAATCTCATCTAGAGACTTAACGATTCCGTTTTCAGTTAATTTTTTAAGAAGCATATTTACTGCTACTGCATGATCTGGAATATTTGTAATTTCTTTTTGTTTTTCGCCATCTACAGTAATAGTGAAGATACTATCTTCTAAACCGATACGTTCCACTAAACCTTTTGTTAATACTGTTTCACTTGGCATTTCAAATAATTGGAATTTTAAGGAAGAGCTTCCTGCGTTAATCGCGATGATTTTTGACATCTAGTCTTTCGCCCCTTTTTCTCTTGGTAGTTGTGTGGATATGTCCACAAACCGCTCGATTTTATCTGATCAAATTCACTAAATATGAAAACGTTTCATCATTAGTGAATTTTATACTCACGATTTTAATTTAAACATCGTCCGACATATATTTCAAGTGAAAAAATTGTAACACCAAGAAAAAATATATATTACAGATTTCAAAAAAATTCAGTTTAATCTAGTATATATTTAAAAATATGACATATCCTATAAAACTGTACTACATGAATTACTAATCCTGTTACATATACCTTGCCTTATTTGTGGGTTGCAAACCAAGTATTTAATTGATCCATAATGTTCTCCATCGCCTTCATGTTGGAGAATTTAGGTAACTCCACTAATAACGCCTGTTTTGGCATTGTTACACTAGGACCTTTCTTTTGGAGAACAAATATACTTTTTGCATTTTTCTCGTTTTTAAACATGGAAACAGGTAGCTGTAATAGCCCTTGAATAAAACATGTTTCTTTAATAAATGCATGTAATTTTGGTGCTTGATCACTTTCAAAAATGAAGTTTGGTACTAGGAAGAATAAGTACCCGCCTTCTTTCGTATGTTTCACACTTTGTTCAATAAATAGGTGATGGGCATACGACATTCCTTCATCTGCTTTTAACTTATATTCACTTGCACCGATTTCATTTGGATAGTAACCAATCGGTAAGTCTGAAACGACTGCATCAACCGGATCGATATAAAGTGGCGCTAGTCCATCTTGATGGAAGAATTCGATTGCATGCTTTTGTAAATTTGCATTTACTAAAGCAAGTTTAATTAGCACTTCATCCACTTCTACACCAAATCCACTCATTGCTAGTCCTTCTTTGGCGCTATTAAATACTGTAGTCATTAAGTTACCTGTTCCAATTGCAGGATCTAAAACAGTAATTTCGTTTTGCCCTTGCATAAATTTATGGAATAAGTAGCTCATGAACATTCCAACTGCATCAGGCGTCATTTCGTGATTCGCTTGTACGCCTTCTTTCATTCCTTTTAAAATGGCTAACTGAAATGCTTTACGAATTTCTTCACCTTTATATGTTTCTTCATTAAACGTACTATATTCACGATTCAGCCTTTCAATTGCTGATTCGGATAATTCCTCTTGTAAAATTGCTCCTTCAAACAAGTTATCACCTGTTTCTACAAGCGCCTCTAAATATGTTACATCTAATTCTTTACGTAAAACTACCGCAGAAGAATCAAAAATAGAAAATAATGTTTCTACTGTCTGACTCACGTACATTCCTCCTTCTCTCTTTTACACATAACTTATATCATACCACAAAGTGTTTTTTTCCAAAAAGAAAAAGCGACCTCCTGCAAAGAGCTCCCCTTTAAGTTATATATGATATAACGTTTTTTCTCATATATTGGTACCATTACGCAGCAATACATGAGAAAAAACGACCTCTTTATAAGAGGTCATTTCTTTCACATTATTTTGCCGCTTTAGCTGCTTCTAATGCTGCTTCATAGTTTGGATGGCTTGTACCTTCGCTTACGTATTCTGCGTAAACTACTTTGTCGTTGCTATCTACTACGAATACTGCACGAGCAAGTAAACGAAGCTCTTTCATTACTAAGCCGTAAGCTTCACCGAATGAAAGGTCACGGTGGTCAGAAAGTGTTACAACATTTTCTAAACCGTTTGCTGCACACCAGCGTTTTTGAGCGAATGGTAAGTCAGCGCTAATTGTTAATACTTTCGCGTTTTCAATACCTGCTGCATCTTGGTTAAAACGACGTGTTTGTGCATCACACACACCTGTATCGATTGAAGGTACAACACTAATTAATTTTACTTCGCCTTTGTATGTTTCTAAACTTACTGGAGATAAGTCATTTGCTAATACTTGGAATTTTGGCGCTTGATCGCCAACTTTAACTTCTGTTCCAACTAAAGTCATTGGGTTACCTTTAAAAGTTACGTTTGCCACTTGAAAATCCTCCCTTATTTAAACAAAATATGTACAATGTAAATGATAGTTTGTCCCTATCGATAATGCAAATAAAATCGCTTTATTTACAAAAAAATTAAAGAAGCTAATCCATTGATTAGCTTCTTATTTGTTAAATTTGAAATTCAGGATCGTCTTCTTTTCGTTTATCCATCATTTCCTTCACTTTATCAACAGCTTGTGGCGCTAATTCAATTATTTTATCGATGACGTGTGTTTGCTTATCTAAATGCAACACTTTTACACCTTCTCCATTTATAACAAGAAACGCTACAGGATTAATAGAAACTCCTCCACCACTTCCCCCGCCAAATGGATGACGGCCTGAATGTTCTACTTTACCAAATTCACTTCCACCAGCAGCAAACCCGAAACTAACTTTCGAAACAGTAAGAATTACACTTCCATCTGCCGCTTTAATTGGGTCACCAACAATTGTATTTACATCAGTCATTTGTTTTAAATGCTGCATTGCGGTTGTCATTAAACCTTGAATTGGATGGTCCACTTTATATCCCCCCTATGCTTGAACTGATTTTTCATTCGTACCAGATCTTTGTCTTCTCATAAACGTGAGTAATTTGATACCCGTTTTTATAGCACGAAATATACGAAAAGATGCTGTTAACTCACATCTTGATGCAAATCCTTTCCCTTGAAAAACAGGGGTGATTTCAAATTCTGGTACGTCGACAATATGCATATATTGTCCCACAACTCCAGCAGCCATTCCTTTTGTCCCCCATGCATATCCAGTGACAATTCCAGTACTAGCTGCGTCGCCTGCTCCAATTTGCGTATGCCATTTCCAACCATTGATTTTCACTCGTTTGAGAAAATCTTTAACGATAGTATGAACTTCTTGAAGCTTTTTTATCAGTTCACCAATGCTATCAAGTTGTGCCATAATTTTATTGTCTAGTCCGCCGTCCTCTTCAGCTTTTTCAATTTTTTGTCCTGTTTTCTTCTGCTGTTTTTCAATTCTTTCCAATACATCAAACGTATATCGAATCATCCATATTTTCACTTGAAACAAACATTGCTTTTCCATTTCTGAATATAAAAATGTCACTTTAAGCTTTATTTTCGACAATAGTATAAGCAAAATAACAAGGAGAAGAATTATTATTCCAATTACAAGCCACTTCATACGTATCATCCTTTCACTCCGTACCCATTATCGACAAGTTTATTCATCGTTAAACAGCGTTTCATAAGATTGAAAATAAAAATTTTTCTAAAAATAAAAAGGTATTTTGACATTTTATATCGAAATATATTATTTGAACATATCTTCAAAAATGTATTTGGGTGATATGTAGCACAAAGAACAGAAAATTTAACTGCAGTGGAGGGATACATAATGGCAGATCGTCGCAATTTATTTTTCTTTTATGGTGATGACAAAGCAACGCTCGTTGAAAAAATGAAACCAATCTATCGTATTTTAGAAGAGAATGGATTTACCATATTAGATCATCCAAAAAATGCAAACGCTATCGTCAGTGTTGGAGATGATGCAACTTTCTTACAAGCCGTTCGTAAAACTGGTTTTAGAGAAGATTGCTTATACGCAGGGATTTCTACGAAAGATGAGATTTCTTTCTACTGCGATTTCCATATTGATCACGTTGATACAGCCCTTCAAGAAATTACAAAAAATGAAATTGAAGTGCGTAAATATCCAACAATTCAGGTAGATGTAGATCACAGTACATCTTTCTATTGTTTAAATGAGTTCTCATTACGTTCTAGTATCATTAAAACATTCGTTGTAGATGTTCACGTTGATGATCTATATTTCGAAACATTTAGAGGGGACGGTTTAGTTGTTTCTACCCCAACAGGAAGTACAGCTTACAATAAATCATTACATGGCGCGGTTGTTGACCCACTTATTCCGTGCTTCCAAGTAAGCGAACTAGCATCATTAAATAACAACACATACCGTACGCTCGGTTCACCATTCATTTTAAATCACGAACGTACATTAACTTTAAAACTAAAACCAGACGGTAACGATTATCCTGTTATCGGTCTGGATAATGAAGCGCTTAGCATTAAGCAAGTAGAAAAAGCTGTTGTACGCTTAAGCGATAAACAAATTAAAACAGTTAAATTGAAAAACAATTCCTTCTGGGAAAAAGTGCAGAGAACGTTTTTATAGTAATCAAATAACCCTCGAATTATGGGATTTCCATAATTCGAGGGTTATTTATTTATCACATGCAACTTAACGCTGTTTCACAAAATATTTTGGAACAGGACAACAGTATATGAAATTATATCAACGATTTTTCAAATATATCTATCGTAACTCAAAATATATCAACGATTTTTCGAATATATCTATCACAAGTCAAAATATATCAACGATTTTAACCAAAATATCAATTTACCGACAAAAATTAACAATATCATCAACCTATCTAAAAAGAGGAAGCAACACCAAAATGTATTTCCAGGCCGTTTCCTCAAACTTTTAGACATCTTTTCTATAAACAATCTCCCCATCAATTACAGTCATTTCTGCTTGTAATTCTTTTATTTCTTCTGCTTCTATTTCAAAAATATTGCGGGCTAATATCGTAAAGTCCGCTTCATATCCTTTTGTAATTTGTCCTCTCTTCGCTTCTTTTCCAATTGCATAGGCACTTCCTGTCGTAAATAAAGAGACAGCCTCATATACCGTTAATCTTTCCTCTGGCATATAGCATAAACCGTCAATAAAACTTCTACGTGTAACAGCGCTATATATGCCTAAAAACGGATTCACTTGTTCAATTGGTGCGTCAGACCCACCGTTGCAGTGTAATCCCGCTTCTAGTAACGTCTTCCAAGCATATGCATATCGAAGACGATGCTCGCCTAGTTTTTCAATGACTGATGGGAAGTCCGATGACACAAAGACGGGCTGAATATCGATAATAGCCGGCAAGTGTTGCATTCTCTCAATCAACTCTTCACGAGCTAACTGACAATGAATAATACGATCGCGAAAACCTTCTGCTGGTGGATATAATTCAAGTGCATCAATGACATATTCAAGCGATAAATCACCTATTGTATGAATCGCAACTGGCATATGTAAATCCCGTGCTTTTTTCACTAACTCCGCAAGCTCTTCACGTGAGAAGATTGCAACTCCATTTGTTTCCTGCATATCTTCATACGGTTCACTTAATAAAGCTGTTCTTCCGCCAAAAGAGCCATCAGAAAAAATTTTCATCGCTCCAAATTCAATATAATGTTCATTTTCATATTCTTTTCGCTCATGTGCCACTTCATGGTGAACGAGCAAATGCGCTTTAAATGGCATTTCTTTTATAACATGAGAAAACGCATTATGCGTTTTTCTAAAACCACCATAATAATTTAAATCTTCCGTATGCCCACCAACGAGTCCATATTGCCAACAGTCTTTTATCGCTGTTTGCAGAGCTCTTTGTAAGTAGGCTTCATCAATTTCAGGCTGAACATGTTTTATTAGTTCTTGTCCTTGTTCATATAAAAGCCCTGTTAAATTATTCAATGCGTCCCGGCCGAATTTTCCTCCTTTCGGGTCTTGCGTCCTTTCTGTTATGTTCGCTTCTTGCAATATGTATGAATTCACCCATGTAACGTGGCGACAAACCCGCTTTAATAAAATTGGATGTTCTGTAGAAATTTCATCTAAATCACGTACATGAACTTGTTTTGTATCTGTAAAGTTATTTTCATTCCAGCCTTCTCCAATAATCCAAGAGCCCTTTGGAGCTTCTTCCACTCGCTCCCGCACAAGAGTCAGCACTTCGCTATAAGATGTACAGTTTGATAAATCTAAACGGAGTAATCTCTCTCCATGACCAATAAGATGCATATGACTATCAACGAGACCTGGAATCATCGTTTTCCCTTTTAAGTCGCACAACTTCACGTCTGAATATTTGCTTTCTAGTTCTTCCTTACTCCCGGCATCAACGATTATGCCCTTTTCAACATACATAGCTTCTACTTTTTCATTCTCTTCTCGCATCGTGTAAATGGTGCCGCCATACCAAATTTCTCCCATATACTCATCCCCTTTTTCCTTAAGTCTACGAAATTAATCCGTATAAAAAAGCACCATTCCGATTAAAAATGGTGCTTTTCCAAAAATTATTTTTGTTCAGTAGGATTCGTTGTAATTTGCCATTCAATGCTAAATTTATCTTTTAGTTGTCCGTATGCTGGGCTCCAAAACGTTTCTTGAAGTGGCATAATAACTTCTCCACCTTCTTGTAACTTTTCGAATACTTCTTTCGCTTTTTCTGCATTACTAATTTGAATTGCAATTGTTACTTGAGATCCGATTGCATGCCCTTGACCTGGGAATGTATCAGAAATCATAAGGTCCGTATTACCAACTTTTAAAGTAGCATGTAAAACGCGCTCTTTTGCCTCAGCTGGAATCGGGTATTCTGGATTTTCAGGCATGTCACCAAAAGTTTGCATGACTTCTACTTTTGCGTCTAACGCCTCTTTATAAAACTGTACAGCCTCTTGCCCACTACCATCTAAAACTAAGTACGGATTAATACCTAAAATCATACGGACACCTCTTTTTTAAATTTATAAAATCGAACTTATGTTCGTTTTTATATTATCATTGTTTTCCATTTCATTCAACTATTTCCTTCACTGTTTTCAAAATTATTTTGACGGAATCTCCATCTCTTGTTTTCTAAGTTCAATACGGCGAATTTTTCCAGAAATTGTTTTTGGTAGTTCATCTACAAATTCAATTTTGCGAGGGTATTTATATGGTGCAGTGAGTTCTTTGACGTGTTGTTGGAGTACTGGAATTAATGTTTCTTCGTTCTTGTCTATATTCTCTCTTAATACGATAAATGCCTTCACGACACTTCCGCGAATTTCATCAGGGCTTGCGACAACCGCACACTCTCTTACGTAAGGATGTTTTACGAGCGCATCTTCTACTTCAAACGGTCCGATTGTATAACCAGAACTAATAATAATATCATCACCGCGCCCTTCAAACCAGAAATAGCCGTCTTCATCTTTCTTCGCTTTATCACCGGTAATATAATAATCACCGCGGAATTGCATCGCTGTGCGCTCATCGTCTTTATAATATTGTTTAAAGAGGGCTGGTGTTTCAATGTGAACTGCAATATCCCCCACTTCTCCTACCTTTACCGGCATACCTTCCTCATCTACAATATTAACGTGGTTGCCTGGCGTTGGTTTTCCCATTGATCCTGGTCTAATATCCATTCCTTTCATTACACCGACAAGTAATGTGTTTTCCGTTTGCCCATAGCCGTCTCTTACTGTAATATTAAAGTGCTTTTGGAACGTTTCAATGACTTCTCTATTTAACGGCTCACCTGCGGATACAGCGCTATGTAACGCTTCTAAATTGTACTCACTTAAGTCTTCTACTTTTGCCATTAATCTATACTCAGTCGGCGTACAACAAAGCACATTCACCTTATTATCACCTAATAAGTTTAAATACGTTTTTGGTTCAAACTTACCGTGGTATACAAATCCTGTTGCACCTGAACCGAGAGTTGCTACAAACGGGCTCCAAATCCACTTTTGCCAACCTGGACTAGCTGTCGCCCACACAACATCATTCTCTTCAATTCCGAGCCAGTTTGGAGCGCTCGTACGTAAATGAGCATATGCCCATGCATGCGTATGAACAACACCTTTTGGATTTCCTGTCGTCCCTGACGTGTAAGATAAAAAGACCATATCTTCTTTATCTGTCTTCGCCATTTCTAACAGGTCACTTTCTGTTTCTAACGCTGTTTTTAAATTAATCCATCCATCTACTGACTGCTCGCTCAGAACGAATTTTTGAAGAGATTCCATCGCTTCTATATCATCAAACTGCCCAATGTACGGCTCATAACTTACGATTGCTTTTACTTCCCCGTGCCCAATGCGATATTCTATATCCTTTTTGCGCAACATTTCCGAACTCGGAATTACGACAAATCCTGCTTTAATCGCAGCGATATACGTCATGTACGCTTCAATTAAACGTGGCATCATAATGAGGAGCTTGTCCCCTTTTTGCAGACCACTCTTTATAAAAGCGTTTCCAATTTTATTCGCACCTTTCATTAACTCAGCGTATGTAACTTCTCGTCTATTCCCTTTATCATCTTGCCAAATTAAAGCAAGCTTCTCTTTATCACTTGTATATTTCTCTATTTCAGAAACTAAATTATAAGACGGCGGCGCCAACAATTCTTCTCTCTTCATACAATATCCTCCTCCATTTCTATGCCTCCCTTATATAATAAAGAATTTTCAGTTAATTTTGAACCCTCTTCTTTTGACAAATTTTTTATATCTATGTCGAAATGAATGTATAACGGTGCAAACAACAAAAAGAAAGAGCGGGAAAACCCGCTCTTTCTAAGCCATCTTATATGGGATTATTTTTGGTAACCGCCTAATTGTTGCTCAGCTAGTGAAACTAGACGTTTAGTGATTTCACCACCAACAGAACCGTTAGCGCGAGCTGTTGCATCAGCTCCAAGTTGAACACCAAACTCTTGAGCGATTTCGTATTTCATTTGGTCTAATGCTGATTCAGCACCAGGAACCGCTAATTTATTTGTGCTACGTGACATGTTATATCACCTCCTTGTGAGTATAGAGTGTGATAAATAACATGACTTCATACATGTTTTAGATATGGTAATTTATGGTTTTAGAAAAGTTCTTCGAACTTTTCTTCTTCCGCCACTACTTCAACTGTTTGTAATACCATTGTTTCTTTGTTCGCTACAGCTTCATCGATTAATGGTGTGAAATCGTATTTCGCTTCAAAACGATTCGCTTTTTCACGCTTCGGCTTCGTCGCTGGGCTTGCTGGTGTGAATACTGTACAGCAATCTTCGTACGGACGAATTGAAATATCATATGTGCCAATTTCTTCAGCGATTTTAATAATTTCTAATTTATCCATCGTAATAAGTGGACGAATAACCGGATAGTTTGTTACTTCGTTAATCGTATGCATACTATCTAATGTTTGGCTTGCTACTTGTCCAAGACTTTCACCAGTCGTGATTGCAAGTGCATTACGCTCCTCTGCGATACGCTCTGTAATACGCATCATCATACGGCGCATAACTGTCATTGAATAACTAGATGGAATTTCTTTATTAATCGTTTTTTGCACTTCTGTAAATGGAACAAGGTGAAGCGTTACACGTTTACAGTACTTCGTTAACTCTTGTGCTAAATCGATTACTTTTTGTTTTGCACGCTCGCTTGTGAAAGGTGGACTATGGAAATGAACTGCTTCCACAGACACGCCGCGTTTCATCGTTAAGTACGTTGCTACTGGGCTATCGATACCACCAGAAAGAAGTACCATTACTTTTCCGCCAACGCCAACTGGTAAACCACCAGCTCCCATATGCTCACCACACATAATATAGCTGTAACCACTGCGAATTTCTATACGTACATTCACATCTGGATTATGAACATCTACTGTGATATCCTCTGTATTCTCTAAAATGTGTCCACCGATTTCTGGAAGTAACTCCATCGTCTTCATTGGGAAACGCTTATCAGAACGGTGCACTGTAATTTTAAATGTTTTCACATCATCTTTTACTTGTAAGAAAGCTGCTAATGCACCCTTTTTAATATCTTCTAATTCTGATGGTACTTTCATCGCTAAGTTAAACTTATGAATACCGAATACATCTTTCAATCTTTCAGAAATTGCTTCATGGTCTTCGCCATTTAATTGAATGTACATACGGTCATGCGTTGCATCGATTTTAATATTTGGGAACTTTTTCAGTTTGAACTTTACGTTATCTTTCAATGTGCTTACAAATTTAGAGCGGTTTTTACCTTTAGTCGTCATCTCTCCATAACGAACTAAAATATATTCATATGTCATCATATTCCTTTACCTCATCACTTCATATAATTTTGGCATCGTCTCTTTCACAATACCTTCAAATTGTTTTACTTCTTCCATCGTGTTTTCTGGTGCCAAACTAATGCGAATAGCACTTGCAGCAGCGGCATGGGGTACTCCCATTGCCACTAACACTCTGCTCACTTCATTTGCTTTTGAAGAACAAGCAGACTTCGTCGATACATATACACCGTGCTCTTCTAAAGCATGAACGACCACTTCCGGTTTTAAACCAACAAATGACACATTTAAAATGTGCGGTGCTGCATATGCAAGCGACGTATTAATCGTTACATCTTCCATCTCTTTCAAGAAACGGACAAGCTCTGTTTGTAAATTGTGCAAATGAGCTATCTTTTCTTTCACTTGTTCCATCGTCATGCGAAGTGCTTTCACCATCGCTACAATGCCAGGTAAGTTTTCTGTACCAGAGCGATACTTAAGCTCTTGTTGACCACCTGATAAAATTGGATCTAACCTTACGCCATCACGCACATAAAGTAGACCCGTTCCTTTTACACTGTGGAATTTATGTCCAGATATTGAGCAAAGATCAATATGAGAAGCATATAAATCAAGCGGTACTTTTCCTATCCCTTGCACATGGTCCACATGGAATCTTATTTTCGGATAGTTCGATAATAACGTTCCAATTTCAGCAACAGGCTGAATTGCTCCAGTCTCGTTGTTCACGTGAATAATTGACACAAGAATCGTATCTTCACGAAGTGCTCGTTTTACATCCTCTACCGATACAACACCATGCTCATTAACCGGTAAATATGTTACATCAAAACCGAGATCTTCTAATTGTTTATATGCTTCAAACACAGACGCGTGTTCAATATTTGTTGTAATGATATGTTTACCGCGCGAACGATTCCTCATCGCTATTCCTTTAATCGCAAGGTTATTCCCTTCCGTTCCACCTGATGTGAAAATAATCTCAGAAGGTTTAACGTGAAGAAGCTGCGCTGCAATCGTTCTTGATTGTGTTAATAGACGCTCTGCCTCTCCCCCAAGCGAATGAATAGAAGAAGGGTTTCCAAAATATTTTCCAGCAACCGTTACGTACGATTGAAGGGCTTCTGGATATGGCTTCGTCGTCGCACTATTATCAAAATAGATCATCGTTCTTCCCCTTTCAGCGCTATCACATCATATAATCATATCACAAATACGTGTAATTACGCTAAGACTACTCAAAGGTTCCATTTTATCCCGATTGTGAAGGCCGATAATTAGCTAGGATGACCCTACTGACTACAGTTTCACTATATTTTAAAACGAATAACCTTACTGTATTCCGCTATTCATTATAGCAACATCGTCCCCAAAATTACACAAAAAAACAAACCCTTATGAAAGGGTTTGTTCATTGTCTACATATTCAGCTATTTTTTGAACAACGCCAGGTTCAAGTTGCTCTAGTACAGAAGCCGCTTGTTCTAAAGCTGCATCGTATTGATATTCACGGAATAATTTCTCCGCATAATTTAAGCTCTCTGCAAGGTTCTCATCATGACTGCGGTAACGATTACCGTATTGAATTAATTTTTCAACTAAATACGCTTGTCCAATTAACTCTTCTGTCATTTCAGCTACACCATTAACAGTTGTGTACGCTTCTTCTAAACTGCTATTTACAGCGTTCATATTTAACGGTTTCACTTCTAACTGTTCATATACAGCTTGCATTGCCATTTGTCCTCTTTGTAAATCTTCCATAATGCTTTCTGGAAGACCTGGCAAATTCGACTTTTGCATAAAACGTTTCGTTTCAAAAATGATATTTCGCATTTCTTGTAACTTCTCACGCGCTTCAAATTCCTCTTTACGCATCGTTTGCAGCATTTCTTTATACTCTGCATGAAGTACTTTTAACGTTTCACATTGCTCATAAACCTCTTCTAGTTCCTCACGAATAATAGAGAAGGCAATATCTTGTTCCGCAACGCGTAATTGTAGCATTTCAAAACGTTTCGTTAAAATGTGCATTTGCTTTTCAATTACTTTTTGAGACTCAATGTCCTTATCTTGTAACTGATAACTTTGTTTCACAAGTTGTGTTTCTGCTTTTGTTTCAAGCGTTTCAGTGCGAATTTCTTCTAAGTCTTCATAAACAGAAAGTGTTTTTTGCTCCACATAATGTCTCGCATGCACTTCTTGTTCCAGTTGATCATAGAAGCCATCTAAACGCGTTTTTAAGTCTTCTACTTTTTCAGCCGCTTCCGTTATATGAAGCTCCTGTATATTCATTAAACATGTGTGTAGTTGTGTCGTCATATCGCGAACTTCTTTAGGGATTTCCAAATACTCTAATACATAACCTTGTCTTACCATATCATTATGTCCGTGTAATAAATCTTCCAACTGAACTGGTAACGTCGCTTGACACTCTACCAGTAAATCTGGAATTTGGTGAATAATGATTTCTAAGTTTGCTAAACCTTCTTCTAAACTAATAACAATTTCTCTCGCTTTTAAGTAGTCGCCATTATCTGTTGCCTCTTCAAAGCTTTTAAACTTATTAGATTCAGCGTCTAGCATCTCTTCGATTTTCTGCTCTGCTGCTCCATACATATGCCTATGAGCAAGAACACTCTTCTTCATACTACGATATGTATCACGTAACCCTTCAATTTCTGAGCTATTTTTTTCATGGCTTTCTAACAATTGCTGTAATTCATTTAAAATGTCTGTAATACGATTATCAGCGTCATCTAAACCACTTATGGATTCATTCATCGCATGCTTTGCTTTTCGGAAGGAGAATTGCGAGGCGAATTTTCGCGCTTGCGCTAAATCTTTGTCTGCTTTCGGAAGGGTTGTTGATACAATCTCATCCCATTCTTCACGCCATTTACCAAACAGTTCTTCTGTTTGACCTGTCATATTTAAGTCTTTCACCCGTTTTAGTTCATCTGCCACAGGCTTATCTTTTATCTCTTGTTTCCACTGCTCCAGTGCTTCAATATCTTTATATGAACGATTTCTTATCACAAGCTCTATCATGAGCAGCACTAGAATAGAGCTTACTACAATGATAACGATCGTCAGGATAGAATCCATGCAAAAAAGCCTCCTAGTTATATCTCTTTTTTTGTCCGTTCCGTTTATGAAATGGAAGGCATTATGTATAAAAAGGGAATTCCCCTATATTTAACAACTAACAATGTACTAATCATACCATGTAATGGTGTGTTTTTGACCTAGTTTTTTTTAAAATTTCATGTTTCTTTCAATGCAATTGTAATCTTTCTCAATCTTCTGTTTGGATTATCTCCCATCATCAAATGATTGTAATAATAGGTTCTCTTTCATATGAGATACGAAATAAATTTTGCGCACAAGTGGTGGTTCAATAGAAATCGCATGCACATTTCCTTGCTTTACCGCTTGCTCTACTGCCATTTCTGGAAGTAACGTAATACCAAGTCCAGCTCCGACCATTGCAAGCATCGGTTCTGCATAAGAAGTTTCAAATGCAATGATTGGTTTCGCACCTATCCCTTGAAACATATTCGTAATCATTTTCCTTACATCACAAATTTCTGGATATACGATTAACTTTTCATTTTGCAAATCTTCCATTCGGATCACTGTTTTCTCTTTATAAAGATGATTACTTGAAACTACACAAACAATTTTTTCTTCTCGCATTTCTTTTATACACGTAGCGTCTTCTACTACTGAATCGACGAACATAGCTTCAATCTTTCGTTCTTTAAAGAGTCCCATCAGTACTTTCGTATGCTCAATTTTCCATTCTACTTCGAATCCATCACCTAATACATCTTTACATTTTGATATATAATGCGCTGCTAAACTTGGCAATATGCCTATAGAAATTTTCCGCTTCTCTTGAAAATTCTTCATTTCAGATTTCACTTCATGTATGTGTTCCAAAATCGGTAACATCCTTGTTATAAATAACTCTCCAGCTTCTGTTAATTCCACTCCTTGCGCGGAACGCTTCAGTAAAGTAACCTCTAAATCCGCTTCTAACCTTTGAATTTGTTTACTAAGCGCCGGTTGAGAAATATGTAAAAGCTTACTCGCCTTTGATAAACTTCGCGTATTCTTCACTTCAATAAACGATCGTACTGCTTCCAAATCCATCGTACACACCTCTAACAAAAAGTTATAACTGTCATAAAAAATCGATATTTCCTTCTATAAACAATTACTCTTTATACTTATTTCATCAACTTACTATAACGAAATGAAAAGGGGAAAGATACTCTTGGACAAAAAACAAATGCTACTCGGATCCCTCCTATGCTTACTTGCCGTAACGGCTTGGGGATTTATGTTTCCTGTCATGGCAAATGCTCTGCAGTTTATCGATCCGTTCTTCTTCACAACTATCCGATACGGATCAGCAGCTATTATTTTTCTTATTTTGCTATTCATTACTGAAGGAAAAACTTCACTCCACTTAGAAAAAAGAACACTTTCGTTATTCTTTTACGGAACAGTCGGTTTCGCTGGATATGGTTTTCTCATTTTTTACGGCCAACAACTTGCCGGGCCTTCTGGGGCCATCCATGCTGCGATGATTCAATCTCTTATGCCGCTCATCGCTTTATTATTGCAGTGGATAACAAAAAACAAACGCCCACAAAACTACACATTCCTTTGTATGTTCGTTGCATTGCTCGGTGTTATGCTTGTCATTTCAAAAGGAAATATTCACTTATTATTTGGAGCTGCCAGTCACCTCTCAACAAATATACTTATGCTATGCGGCGTTACTTGCTGGGTCATTTATACGAACGGTGGTGCTCGTTTTCAATCTTGGTCACCACTCAGGTATACGACGTTAACTTGTTTATTCGGCTCAGTTTCACTCATCGTTATCGTCACTTTCTTCACTTACACAAACATCGTTACTATGCCGTCACTTCGTACCATTATGAGCGTTCGTTTTGAACTCTTGTATATGTCGATTGTTGCAGGTGTTATCGCTGTATTTTGCTGGAACACAGGAAATCGCTATATTTCATCTATTAACGGCATATTATTTATGAATTTAGTTCCTGTACTTGCACTTATCGGTTCCATCTTTCGAGGTTATACAGTCGACAAAATTGAAATTGCCGGAGCCTCACTAACAATTATCGCGCTCTTATGCAACAATGTATGGCAAAGGAAAGAAAGCACAAAAATCCCCACCTCATTTCGTTAGGTGGGGATTTTTCACATATGAACAGCTCTTGGCAATTCATAGTACATATTCGTTATACATAATGTTTGCTCCATCCATTGCTCAATTTCTTTCGTGTACATTTCTATGAAAAATGTCTCAGACGGAAAAGAATGCAGCACTTCTGATATATATTGCGGATATAAAAACGGCATATTCATCATGCCTTTTAATTGCGTCATAAACATTGTAAAAGATACCTTTTTAAATTCCTGCTTTATTTGTCCCTGTCTAATCATTTGCTCTATATAATATCTTTCTTTAGAAAAGTAAATGGTCATCACTTCGCGAATTAATGTCGTATCAAGTGAAAGCTCTCGGTAGAAGAAACGTGTCAGCTCCCTATTTTCAAATTGATATCGTAAAATTCCGCGCACCATTTGTACCATCACATCTTTAGCCGACAAATATTCCCTCTGTTCGAACGACATTTCAATCACATGAATATATCCTTCTAAAAAGTCAGTAATAAGCTGTTCTAATAAACCTTGCTTTCCAGCAAAATAATATGAAATATTCGCTACATTCACATCCGCTCGCTTTGCAATTTCTCGCACCGACGTTCCATCATAACCTTTCGTGTTAAACAACGATATTGCCGCATCAATTACTTTTTGTTTCGTCTGTTTCATGCGCTCACTTCCTCTCACTGAACAGCTATAGTTTAAATTTCTTGACTTTTAAGACAAATTCCTTTAATTTTCTATCGACAAAGTCATGTGAAATACATCGTATTTTGCTAATGTTTTACACATCTCGATAAAAAGGGAGTTGTTTCCATGTTTACAAAAGAAAGTTATGCAGGTTCTCGTGAAGAACAATACGAGACAGTAATTAAACAACTGGATGCATTATTAACTGGCGAACCGAACGTAGTCGCAAACTTATCAAATGCGTCCGCATTATTAAATCAATTTTTAGATCGTGTGAATTGGGTTGGCTTTTATGTAACAGAAGGAAATCAGCTTGTTCTTGGACCTTTCCAAGGAATGCCTGCTTGCGTGCGCATTCCATTTGGACGAGGCGTTTGCGGCGTTGCAGCTGAAACAAAAACAACGCAGCTTGTAGCAGACGTTCACCAATTCCCAGGACATATCGCTTGCGACAGTGCTTCGAATTCAGAAATCGTTGTACCGATCGTGAAAGAAGGAACTGTCGTTGGAGTACTTGATATTGATAGCCCTGAAAAAAATCGTTTTGATGAAGTAGATCAGCGCTATTTAGAAAAGTTTGTGGAAACACTCCTAAAACATATTTAAAAAAGAAAAGAGCGAGTTATCGATTGCGTACATCACGTACGAAACCGATAGCTCACTCTTTTTTATTGATTACTAACAGTAGATATTTTCTTTAGTGCCTGTTCTAAATCAAAAACGATATCCTCCCATGATTCTAAACCGACAGATAAACGTATTAAATTATCGTAAATACCCATTTCTTGTCTTAGCTCAGCTGGAATCGCAGCGTGCGTCATCGTTGCCGGATGCTGAATTAACGTTTCTGTATCCCCTAAACTTACGGCAATTGTAATAAAGTGAAGGTCATTGATAAACGCTTGCGTCTCTTCTTTTCCGCCTTTTACTGAAAAAGAAATCACACCGCCGCCCCGTTTCATTTGGCGAGATGCTAACTCCCCTTCTGGATACCAAACACCTTCTACCGCATCATGATTTTTGAGGAACGATACAATTTTTTCTGCATTATCACAATGGCGGTCCATTCTTACCGCTAACGTCTTTAATCCGCGTAACAATAACCATGCATCAAACGGCGCCATAATACCGCCGATATCTTTTCGCATCGGGCGAATTTGTTCTGCTAACGCTTTCGTTTTACAAATCGTTACACCTGCCACAACATCACCGTGACCACCGATATATTTTGTCGCACTATGAACAACCGCGTCACAGCCCAGCTCAAGTGGTCTTTGTAAATAAGGTGAACAAAACGTATTATCAACAATAACAAGTAAGCCATTTCGCTTCGCAACCCGAATCACTTGTTTTAAATCAATTAATTTCATTGTCGGATTAATCGGTGTTTCAACGAAAATAAGCTTTGTATTTGGGCGGATTTTATTTTCAATATCATCCTCTGTCTCCATATCACAAAACGAATGCGTAATCATAAATTTTTCTTCTAACACTTCTAAAAAACCGTACGTGCATCCGTATAATCCATTTGAACAAATAATATGATCTCCAGCCTTTAGAAAACCAATTAAAGTTGCTGAAATAGCTGCCATACCGGATCCGAAAGCAAGTGCTTCTTCTCCTCCTTCTAACACCGCCATACGTTCTTCAAATAATTTTACAGTTGGATTTCCAAGTCTTGAGTAAATATAAGACGGATCTACTCCCGCAAAACTCGCCTCTCCTTGCTGCGCAGTCTCAAATGTAAATGTAGACGTTTGAAATAACGGTGGTGTTAAACTTCCTTTATGTTCCTCAGATGTATACCCGTGATGAATTAACGCTGTCTCCATATGTTTCTTTTTCATAAAAACATCCCCTTTATGTTTTTATTGCCGCATATTCACCAGTAAAAATTGATGAACGTTTTTACTACATTTTATGTAAGCGTTTTATTTGTGTTTCTATCTCTTCTTTTATATTGTTTTAAATTCCTTCTTATATTAATTTCCAAAATTTATATGCATAAAACAAAAACGTACTCGCTTGACGAAACTCTGGGTAAAAGATATAATAGCGTTTGTGTAAAATAAAAAGGCAGCCTTGTAATGTGAGTTTATCGTTTGTATTTTGTTCCTCTACGGAGGTGTATCTCGTAACTCCCTGCTGCTGGAGCGAAGGTACATGAAAACAAAATGCCCGTAAATATCGATTACGTCTGTTTTTATTTTACGTAAATAAAAACATTTTTAAAGGAGGAGTCAACTATGGCTCGTTATACAGGTCCAGCTTGGAAACTGTCTCGTCGTCTTGGAATCTCTCTAAGCGGCACAGGAAAAGAATTAGAAAAACGCCCTTACGCACCAGGTCCTCACGGTCCTAACCAACGTAAGAAACTTTCAGAATACGGTTTACAATTACAAGAGAAACAAAAACTTCGTCACATGTACGGCATGACTGAGCGTCAATTCCGTCGCACATTTGACCAAGCAGGTAAAATGCCTGGTAAGCACGGCGAAAACTTCATGATCCTTCTTGAAGCTCGTCTTGACAACCTAGTTTACCGTATGGGCTTAGCTCGCACTCGTCGTGCAGCTCGCCAATTAGTAAACCACGGCCACATCACAGTTGATGGATCTCGCGTAGATATCCCATCTTACCGTGTAAAACCTGGTCAAACAATCAGCGTTCGCGAAAAATCTAACAGCCTTGTTGTTGTTAAAGAAGCGATCGAAGTTAACAACTTCGTACCAGAATACTTAACTTTCGATGCTGATAAATTAGAAGCTACTTACACTCGTCACGCTGAGCGTTCTGAGTTAGCAGCTGAAATCAACGAAGCATTAATCGTAGAGTTCTACTCTCGTTAATCTCGGTACTCTGCAAAGAGTCGTATTAAAAGCCTTAGGAACCTTGTTTATCAAGGGGCCGGGGCTTTTTTTATTTGTTATTGATAATGGCAAAATAAGGCATAAAAACGAATGCACTTGGGGCTAAGTGGGGCTAGTTTGGGACCAAAAAATAAAAAAGGCTGGCGTGTGTATAGAAATGGATAAGTGCAAAAAACAAATTATAAAAGGAGTTAATTGTTTTGAAAGAAAAATTCAACGAGATCCCTCTTCATGTACAAGACTTTCAAAAATTTAAAATGCTATTAGAAGAATTAGTACAAGATGAAGTAATATTCATTGAAGGTCTTTCTAAGTATTCTTTAAATATTTCTTCTAAAGAACATAAGGTCACCATTAACCTTAGAAGTGAGTTTTTCCTAGATCCACACCTGGTAATTACTGCCATAAGCATTACCCCACGTAATCAAGGTAAGGGAAGTATTGTTCTTGAATGGTTTAAAACATTCGCTAAAGAAAAAGGATTCGAACGATTAATATTACAAGAAGTTATAACCGAAGAAGGTTATAACTTTGCATTAAAAAATGGTTTCTCAAAAAAGGTTGGTCCATTCGAGGAAATTTTTAGAAAGCCCGATAGTACTGACGGAAATTATGAGCTACATTTATAAAGAGTAAAATAAAAGTGAACGAATATTTTCCTTATGCGTTCACTTTTTTACTTGATGAATTATCCACCTCAGCTTATTCTTTTCTTTCCATAAGAGCAATTCCCCCTATACTTTTAAATATTAAAATCGCTGTCAAACACATACCCGCATCCATTTGATGTTAACACAACAATTGTTGTGATTTAAATAAGTAGAAACCTCTCATAATAGATAGAGAGCTCCTTGTTTCTTTATGTTAGTGCAACCTATTGTTTTAAAAAATGGTAAAATGTAGTTTTAGGAGGGGGAAGAATGAGGAAACTAAAAATAACTGTTTTTATCTTATTACTGAGCATACCACTATTCCTATTAAATGGTTGCTTTACAGACACAAAACTATTTGAAAAACCAATAGGAGATTATTTGTCCGAAAACTACGGGATAAAGAATGGGGAATTTAAAATTCTTTCTGCTGATAGTGCGCTTGGAGTTTCTGATCATAACACTTACGTGGAAATAAAAAAACCATACCACACTGTTGCTTATTTTATTGTAAACAGTGACTCCCATTATGAAGTAGTTAAAAATGAAAGCGATGATGTTTTTCTAGAAATATTCAAAGGGGCTTATGTTGAACAGCATCCTGATGTTTTGAAACAATCCGATAAGATGATAAAAAAGTATAACTTATTAAGTGAATCTCCTACCGAATATGGCAAAGGGAAACAAAATTTCTATTACTATTTACATATAAATATAGATAAACAACAAGAAAAGGAATTAGTTGAAAATTTCAAACGTGATCAAAAAATAAACACTGACAACATAATGAAAACGTTAAAAGATAGTACACCTAGAGATCATGCCAATTATATAGGAGTCATCAATTTTAGTTACTATTACAATACCTACAAAAATAGCGAAACTATTCCAAATGCTCAAAATATTATGGGTGATTTCGAAAAGAGCCACGTGTTAACAGAGGGTATTTATAACATAGCAGTTAAGACCATCTATTCCAGCCCTAATGAAACAGAGGAAGAAATGGATGATCGTCGTAATAATAATGTCATGTTTACCGTGGATGAACAAGGGAAATTCGAAATATTAAAAACAACTGTAGATTCTTGATAAAATACGCCAATTGTTGTGTTTTAAATAAAGGGCGACTTCCCACCAGGAAGATAGCCCTTTTTTTCTTATTACTGTTCTTGTTCTATTACTAATAACCCGGTGGTTCAAACCCACTTAGCCAAAAACGGGGACAGCTCAACTTTGAGCATACCCCCACTGAAAAAGGTAAGTCCAACTTTGGACAGTCCTCCCTCCTATTTAATTACATAAGCATAGATAACTAAATCTTGTTTATCACCTTCAAAGTCATAAATTCGAGTTATGCCATACTCTTTACCTCTAAACATAATGCTCATACTTGGATGTAAATCATTTCTCCATCCAATTCACCTATTTTCTTTTTAACTTCCTCTTCAGCTTTACGAGCAGCCAATATACGAGGTACTGATATTTTCATAAAAAACTCTGCCATTTTCAATGCAGTTTACTCACTTGGTGGATTATCTAATATAGTTCGTTCTTTTCTTTCTATAAGATCCTCCCTTTCATTCATGATTTTTTACATCTTTTCTTTTTATTTTCCTTGTAAGTGAATGTTTTAAACAAAACTCCATCTTTCAAAAAAAGTTTTTCTATCATAATTCACTAGGATTTCGACATCATTTGACGATTCTTCTTCACCATACCTCCAATATCCAGTTCTAAGTAAGAACTCAGAAAGCCCTTCCGGGATTGGAAAATCATAACCATCTATACTTACCTTTGTTACCTCAATACCTTCTCTAATTATCATCGAATCATCCTTTCAGTTGGAATATGGATAAATTCGCTTTTAGGTATATTAATATCTCTAATAAACTCATTGCAATGTAACATTTACAGTTATCTCCTTAAATCGGTATAATTTACTTATTAAAGGAGGGAGATTTTTGAGTTTAAATATGTATTTAGGGGAAGTACAGGCTCAAACACAAAGTATGAATGCTTTCTGTACCACTACTATTCAAGGTATGGAACAAGCTATTCAGTCGATTGATGCTTTCACCAGTGATACTATTCTACAAGGACAAACATATGACAGTGCAAAGGCATTCTTTGCAGAAACTTTTCGTCCTTTAGCACAAGGAATTATTTATTTGTGTGAAGAACTAATTCGTCAGAATGATGCCTTTCCAAATCAATTTCAATCACAGGTTGCTTCGACAGATGTAATCGAACAAGAAATATTAGAACAAATTCGAGAAATTGATTTAGTCGCACTCGGTAAAGAAAACAGTAAAATTAATCTATACGAAGCAAAAGCTTCTTTAAGCGCACCTTTAACAAAAAATCAGAAGTTGGCTTTTCCTGAAATTGAAGAGTTTGGAGCTATCGTAAAAGGTAAAGGAAAACCACCGTTTGATGGTGGTACGGAAATACCGCCTACTAAAGTAGAAGTCATACGTAAACAATAAAAAGGAGGCTACCATATGTCTTTAAAAGAATTAGAACAAATAGACTTATTAGCTATCGAAAAAGAAACAGGATATGTCCATCTTATTATTGCTGACGAAGAGGATTGGTCAGACGAAGAAGAACACGTCTCGTTATTGATAGAAAAGATTTATGCTTACTTGGGATTTATTGAAAGTGGGACGATTTATGAAATATATCCTGATGCTAAGGGACGACAATTTGTTATTAGTATACACGGAAAATATCGTTGCACTGAGTATGGTGAAGAGTTTTTTGAAAAAACTGAGGAAATAGTTATGAAAGCTGGATATGGTTTCCAATATATACATAACCCCCACAAAGAAGGGGAAATGTAGCAGAATAAAAGAAACAAGAAGAACGCCTTGTAGTGAGGGTAAACGTTCTTCTTTTTTTATCGGTCTATGTAATTAGACATCAAAAATGTAATATTTACATTGCTTGCACATAAGTTGTAATTGCTGAACTTACATTAGGAGTTTTAATCACTTACGCTTCGAAGCTGAATAAAAAGAGATAATGAGTATTTGATAAAAGGTGAGATACCAAAAGACTATTTCAAAATCCATGAATACGAAGGCGCAAATATGAAATTATACTTTAAAGATACTGAAATAGGTGAAATCAGAGACGTTTTTGTAGAAACACCCTGGATGTATGAAACAATACATTTAAATGATAATAGTAAACCATTTCAGGAATATTTCCGTAAAATGGTAGATGAAGACAGTACTTTTGACTTTGAAAGTACTGATCCTGAATTTCTAGACGATGAAAATTGGTCCGTTTTCGATGAGAACGAAGGGAAATATTTAGGAATCGACATTCCAGCAATCCACATTAATCCCCCCCTTCTTCTAACACTTAAAAACACTACATTCTATCCCATAACTCATTTTTCTTTGCTGTACTCTCCTTTTGTTAACATTATTCTTACAAAGTATTTATCTATACCTTCCCTTTTTCTATTTACATTCAACCTTAAAAACCTCCTCATAACCAGAAGCAACTGAATAAGTAAAAAACTTAATAAACAAGTACCTCTTTGGTCATGGAATTATTAGAATATTCCATTTACAGACACTTCCTTAAATTGGTATTATTTTCTTGTAAGGGGAGGGAAAGTTCATGTCTTTAAATATGTATCTCGGTGAAGTACAAGCTCAAACAGAAAGTATGAACGCTTTCTGTAACGCTACTATTCAAGGAATGGAACAAATCATTCATTCGATTGACGCTTTTGCATTAGATACTGTTCTACAAGGACAAACATATAGCAGTGCAAAAGCATATTTCTTACAAACCTTTCGTCCGTTAGCACAAGGAATCATTTACTTATGCTAAGAATTAATCCGTCAACATGATGCTTTTCCAAGAGACTTTCAATCACAGGTAGCTTCTACAGATGTTATCGAACAAGAAATAAGAGAACAAATCCAAGAAATCAATCAAACCATTGCAAGTATAGAAGCAATAGAGGTACTTACACCAATGCCTGGCGTAGACTCAATTGTGGCTGTTTTAATTGCGATGAGAAAAAAGCTTGATGAAAAACTAGAGCGGCTACATGAATTCGATTATACATCCAGTAATAACTACAGCACGGCCCTTCAACTAGTAGCTAGTATTGCTATGGGTTTAGCGGAAGTCCAAAGCGGGAAAGGTTTTAGTCCTGTAAGTGGTACATTTAGTACACAAAGGTTGAATATGGAATGGATAGCCTCTATTCAAAAAATTGCAGAGGAAAGAGTTCAAGAAGCCGAAATAAAAAAAGAAATTGAAGAAAAAATGGCTTTGCAGGAACAAGAAGCTAATAGACCGTGGTACCAAAAAACAGCTATTGGCGCTTGGGAATTCTTCCAAGGAATTTGTAATTCAGCCGCGGAAAACTTTACAGGTGTGGAATTACCAATGGGCAATGAATTAGAAAAAAAAACGACCTTTCAAGCTGGAAATCTTGTGGGGAATTTTGTATCAGGGGTAGGATCTATTTTTGAAATTTTGGGCGGTATAGCTATTGTAACAGGATCAAATGTTGGAACCGTATTGTTAGAAGGAGTAACTTTCGGGGCAGCATCACCAATTGTTATCCCAGCTGATTTAGCTCTTACAACCGCTGGAGCAGGTGTTGCTACACATGGTACATTTGTATGGTATAATACGATTCAAAATAGTATTGATACTCTTCAAAAATTCCAATCTTCTAGTAGAATTACAGCTGATTTTGAAAAAGAAATTAGCAAGTTACCTAAGGAAGAACGTATTCCAAAAGTAAATAAGAAAGCGGAAGAAATCGCAAAAAACAATGGATGGGAAAGAAATAAATCATTAGAAAAAAAGAATAAAGGACGAACCATTTATACTGACCCTAAAACTAAAAAACATTACTCAGTAGATACTCAACATGGAAGATTTGAAGAACTCAATAAAAGAGGTAAACATTTAGGTGAAATTGATTTTGATTTGAAAGGAACTAAAGGACCAGATAAGTCAGGAAGGCATGACATAAATGTTAAATAAAAAAATTGAAGAAGTAAAAAGAAAATACTACGTTGAAAAAAATATAGAAGAATATTTACAAAAGTCTTCTATCAAACTAACTCTCCCTAAACAAATAATTGATTTTTGTAATAAAAATAATATTAAAATTAAAGGAGATAGCGACATAGTATTTCCTTCAAATGATTGGTATATTACTTTACCAAGTTATGTAAAAGGCGAGTTTGAAGTTGAATATACTACATATCTTATCATTTCTAAACTAGCTAATGTATATTCTATCCTTAATTCCTTTGAAATTGTAAATAAAGATGTCAATGGCATGATGCCTACTTTAATTGGAGATTCAGAGCAAGAATATACTAGATTGCAATCTCAATTAATATCAGTTATTGAAACAACTCTAAAAGCAAGCGGATATGAAAGAATTGGTTACACAGAGAGTAGCCGAAAAATAGAAGGAATAAAATTTGCAGACGATGTCGCACTATTTGGTCCCGATGTAACTGTTGATGACATTCTATTTAGGGATGTACTCGATGTAACACCTGATTGATATTTAAACTAACGTTTACGTTAGCTTTTCCTTTGTTTCAAATCAAATATCATAGAAAAGGCATATTTGCTTTTACTGGTGAAAATATCATAACTAAGATACTTCAAAATGAACTGTATCAAGCGAATTATACATTTGCAAAGACTTCAATTTCACGTACGAAAAAAGAACAAATTCAGGAAAAATTTTGAGACGTATTTGAAAGAAATGAAAGGTAAATATGCTATTGAGATTAGGTTTAGGGAGGAATAATTGATGGCATATGATTTAGAACTTGAAATAAAAGAGGTACTTGAGAAAATTGATTTTGTAGAAAGATATAAATCCTTATCAGAAAAATTTCCCGATAGAACAAATACATTTGAAAACTATGAAAATGAAAAAGCAATTGAAGTATTTGAGTCTCTTGGCTATAAAGCCCGTTTTATGAAAAAAGAAAACTTTTTTAGAGTAGGAGAAGTAAAAAACAAAGATATCTATACCTTCCGATTCAATATTAGCTTAAAATATGGTGTTGCTGAATTGATTTGGGAAGCATGGCATAATGGTGAAGTTAGAGCTGGAGACCCTTGGGACATATTTATAAGATTGTTATCAAATGACACGGAAAAAGTACCCGTGCTATATTTCCACAGTTACGATGAACTCAAAGAAATCATGAAAATCGCCTTTGAAATGTACGAAGATTTTAAACAAGAATTAATTCCTATTTATTCATGATTTCACCTTAAAGATATATGAAGTAATGACCCAAAAACAAGGATAGACTTAATATTTTAGGGGGAATAACTTTTGCCTTATTCATTACAACCTGAAATACAATCCAGTCTTACAAAAATTGATTTTATTAAGAGATATAAAGCATTATCAGAAAAATTTTCTGATAGAGAAAATACATTTGAAAACTATGAACACGAAAAAGTAATTGCAGTATTTGAGTCTCTTGGCTATAAAGCTCGTTTTATGAAAAAAGAAAACTTTTTTAGAGTAGGAGAAGTAAAAAACAAAGATATCTATACTTTCAGGTTCAATATTAGCTTGAAATATGGACTCGTTGAATTTATTTGGGAAGCATGGCACACTGGTGAAGTTAGAACTGGAACATCTTGGGCTATGTTTGTAGACGTATTATCCAATGATACTGAAAAAGTGCTCCGTCCAGGTTTCCACAGTTATGAAGAACTCAAAGAAATCATGAAAATTGCCTTTGAAATGTACGAAGATTTTAAGCAAGAATTAATTCCTATTTATTCATGATTTCACCTTAAAGATATATGAAGTAATAACAAAAAACAAGGATAGACTTAATATTTTAGGAGGAATAGCTTTTGCCTTATTCATTACAACCTGAAATACAATCCAGTCTTGCAAAAATTGATTTTATTCAGAGATATAAAGCATTATCAAAACAATTTCCAGATAGAGAAAATACATTTGAAAACTATGAAAACGAAAAAGCGATTGAAATATTTGAATCCCTTGGTTATAAAGCTCGTTTTATGAAAAAAGAAAACTTTTTTATTGTGGGTGAAGTAAAGAACAAGGATATCTATACTTTCAGATTCAATATCAGCTTAAAATATGGGCTTGTTGAGTTCATTTGGTCTGCAAGGCATAATGGTGAAGTAAGGGTTGGAAATTCATGGGATATATTTGTAAAAGTATTATCAAATGGTTCTGAAAGATTACCAGCAGTATGCTTCCACAGTTACGATGAACTCAAAGAAATCATGAAAATTGCCTTTGAAATGTACGAAGATTTTAAGCAAGAATTAATTCCTATTTATTCATGATTTCACCTTAAAAATACATGAAGTAATGACTAAAAAACAAGGACAGACTTAAGGTTTTAGGAGAATTAATTATGAACTTAAAATTAAAACCTGAAATAGAAATAGCACTAAAAAAAATTGACTTTGTTAATAGATACACAGAACTTTCTTCTTTTTCGAGAGAAAATTATGATGCCGAAGAAATCATTCCTAATCCCAATATTGAAGAAATTCAAAAAATACTTGAAAAGCTAGGTTATAAATCAGCTTACGATAAAAAAGAAAAGTTTTTAAAAGTTGGAGAACTAGGTGATAAAAAAGAAAATTTATTTTATTTTAATATTGGTATTAAAGTAAACGTTCTGGATTTTACTTGGGTAGTTTATCATAATGATGAACTACGATTAGGTAGTCCATGGAGTCTTTATTCAAGGTTTTTAATTTCTCCAGATACTAGAATTAAGCCCGTACTATTTAGCGATTATGACAGCTTAGAAAAAATTTTAAAAATTGCTTTAGGTATGTATGAAGATTTTAAACGAGAATTAATTCCTATTTATTCATAATGTAAAAAGCTACCGAAGACAACTAAAACAGTTACTTCGAGTAGCTTTTATTTATATATATTAAAGTTATTTATTTTCCTCTTTCTGAACATATACATAAGCATCTTTCTGCTCTTTATGTACATCAATCTTCGAATTCTCTGCAAGCTGACCCGCGTTTAGCAAAGAAAAAATAATGAGCGCTTCTAGTGACATTTTGTTTTACCACTCCTTTCTAGTTGTTATACATTTATCATACCGCTTACATGTGATTTCCGTATGAACTCGAAAAGGAGATTACAACAAAAAGGTTACAGGAATATGAATGCACGCTATAATAGCCATTAAATAGGAGGTTGTTTCATTTTGACAATAAATCAAATGGTTCAATTGGGTAGTGCATGTATGTTCTTTATTACTTCCGCGCTTATTAATTGGTATCAGGGGAGTAATTTAATAGATGATCCTGATGAATGGAAATATAGCGCTAAGTTTACGAATTACTTTAAAGGCACCGTTTCAGATTACCAAGATATTTATCAACTCGATTTCTTTATATATGCGGCAAAATTTTATCCCACGGCATTTATTGTTATGCTCATTAGCTTACTTTATATGATTGTATTAATTCTTCATATTCTATTTACAAGAACTCGTGAGGTAATCTAAATTCACACATAAAAACCCCGAATCATAGACTTTCAGCCTACAATTCGGGGTACTATTTGTTTTATATTCGTTTCTGATTAGTAACGAATTAAGAAATATTTCTTTTTACCGCGGCGAATGATTGTGAATTTACCTTCGATGCGGTCGTTTTCTGTTACAACGTAGTCTAATGCTTGTGTACGTTCACCGTTTACGTAGATTGCGCCGTTCGTTACATCTTCACGTGCTTGACGTTTTGATGGAGAGATTTTGCTTTCTACAAGTAAGTCGATTAATACTGTATCTTCTGCAGTACGTTCTACAGATGGTACGTCTTTGAATCCTTGCTCGATTTCGCTTGCAGTTAGTTCTGCTACAGAGCCGCTGAATAATGCAGCTGAAATTTTAATCGCTTGCTCTAATGCTTCTTCGCCGTGAACAAGTTTTGTCATTTCAGAACCTAATGCTTTTTGTGCTGCACGTTTTTCTGGTGCTTCAGCTACTTGCTTTTCAAGCTCAAGAATTTCTTCATGAGATAAGAATGTGAAGTATTTTAAGTATTTAACAACGTCGCGGTCATCTGTGTTAATCCAGAATTGGTAGAACTCGTAAGGAGTTGTTTTCTCTGGGTCTAACCAAATTGCGCCGCCTTCTGTTTTACCAAACTTCGTACCGTCAGATTTTGTAACTAGTGGAATTGTTAAACCGAATGCTTTCGCATCTTCTTCTGATTTACGGATTAATTCAAGACCAGCTGTAATGTTACCCCATTGGTCACTACCACCGATTTGCAAGCGGCAATTATGGTTTTGGTATAAGTTTAAGAAGTCGTATGATTGTAAAATCATATAACTAAACTCAGTGAATGAAATACCAGTATCTAAACGAGATGCTACTGTATCTTTTGCTAACATATAATTTAAACCGAAGTTTTTACCGATATCGCGTAAGAATGAAATGACATCTAAGTTACCAAGCCAGTCATAGTTGTTAGCCATTGTTGCTGGGTTGTCCACGTTTTCAAACTCTAAGAAGTTTGAAAGTTGGTTTTTAATGCTTTCTGTATAGTAAGCAACTGTATCTTTCGTATTTAATGTACGCTCTGCTTTTTTACCACTTGGGTCACCGATCATACCAGTACCACCGCCAACAAGTGCGATTGGTTGGTGACCAGCTAATTGGAAACGACGTAACATTAATACTGGTAACATATGACCGATGTGTAAGCTATCCGCTGTCGGGTCGAAACCACAGTATAATTTAACGCTTTCTTTTTCTAATAATTGCTCAAGTCCCTCAGCGTCTGTTTGCTGATTAATTAGACCGCGAAATTCAAGATCTTGTAAAATACCCATATCCTACATACTCTCCTTTAAGTTCATTACTGGCGTGAAGGTTGAAAACATAAAAAAATCGCCCCTTCAAATAAGGGACGATTTTGATTATCGCGTTACCACCCTAGTTGCAGGCCAAAAAAGCCTACCACCTTATTTACATAACGGCTTAGCACCGTCTTTTCCCTTTTGAATACAATTCAATCGAAAAAAGATGCTCTAGGGTTGTAATTCGCGATCATCTATGTGCTGATTTTCACCGGCCATCAGCTCTCTAAAACAGGGAAATGATCACTACTTCTCCCTTTCCACGCTCAATTATTCATATACTTTTCTTTATACCATCATTTATATAGGCGTGTCAAATAAGGGTCGGATTTCTCTCCTTGCCAATCCTTTACAACGTCGCAAAGAGTATCGTAACAAGAGAAAGAATTGGAACACCAACTAATAACGATACATGAAACACAACTGATAAATCATTTCCAATCGTCGCCTCCACAGGATCTTTCGCTGGAGAACCAAGAAATCCGATTAATCGATCGAAGCGACTTACCGTTTTTGGAAAATCTGGTATTTCTACATGATCACTATCTAAATGATGTTTTAATTTATATTCACTCTTAAAGGGATTTTCGCTCAATTTCATCCACCTCCAGCAATTGTTTCAATTTCTTTATCCCGTTATGGAGTCTCGACTTCACTGTTCCAATCGGAATGTTTAATATCTCCGCAATCTCTTTTTGCTGCATATCATGATAATAAGAAAGAATAAGAACAGCCCGCTGCTCTTCAGGAACTTTCAAAATGGCTTCTCTTACTGTGAGCCGATCTTCGTGAGAAAATTCTTTTTCCTGAATCGGCACTAAAAACGGCAAAAGCGTACGCCACTTTTTTCTTCTATTTAACTTATTAATCATAAGACGATAACCAATTTGAAATAAATATGTTTTTATTTTTCCTTTTTCAAGTTCATACATATGTTTCTTTCGTTCTAGCGTCAAAAACGTATCCTGTACAAGGTCGATACTTAATTGTTCATCTCTGTTAAATCGATACAAAAATGTGTATAGCGCTGGTTTGATTAAAACATATAGTTTTTCTCCAGCCTGCTTATCTCCACTTTGATACGCCAGCATGAGTTCCTCCTCAATCCCAATCTGCGCCATGATTTTTGATCTCCTTTATTCCTTTTAACGTTAATGAAATGCGGGAAATTAAATAGCAACTAGCAACAATAATCCATACTTGCGATTGATTCGTAAAAAATTGAACGTACGGGTTTTGAATTGTCTGTCCGATTGAAACTAAAATATTTAATACTTGCACACATATGCATGCATACACTGCCAGACAAGCCGAAATCGTATCAAATACATTCCAGCGAAAATACACTTTTGTTTTTGTAAAATCAATTTTATATCCATTTTTCCGTACTATATGTTTTCTATCAAATGGAATAATGATTGAAAACATAACAATCATCATGACCCCAGCTGTAATCATTGATACTTTAAATCCGATTGGCATCGGTAATAGCAACCCACAAGAAAATACGACTATAATTCCAATTAAAGCAAAAGTAAGAAGTAATTTATTAGACATAAAAAAGCCTCCCTCATCTATTCTTTCATAAATGTATACAGACGAGGAAGGCACTTCGTTCAAATATTATTTTATTTTTTTAATAATCTTCGCAGGATTTCCGCCAACTACTACATTGTCCGGTACATCTTTCGTTACAACAGCACCAGATGCGATCACCGCATTATCTCCAATCGTTACACCTGGATTAATAATCGCTCTTCCACCAATCCATACGTTATCGCCAATTGTAACTGGTTTTCCGTATTCTGATCCGCTTATGCGCTCTACTGGGTCAAGCGGGTGTGTTGCTGTATAAATGTGAACACCTGGAGCTAACATACAGTTCACTCCGATTGTTACTGGACATACATCTAAAATTGTACAATCAAAGTTCGCGTAAAAATTTTCGCCAACGTGAATGTTATAGCCATAATCACATCTGAAAGAAGATTCAAGATGAATGTTATCTCCAGTCGTTCCGAATAATTCTTTTACGATTTCGCTACGCTCTTTTAATTGTACTTCTGGCGTATCATTTAATTTTCTCGTTAATATACGAGCTTGCTCCCTCTCTTGTACTAAAACTGGATCAGCTGGTATGTACATTTGCCCTAGTATCATCTTTTCTTTTTCTGTTTTCATTTCCTTCTCCCCTTTAACTTATATATATAAGTTAACAATAACATAAAAAAAGGTCTGAACGTTATTTCGTTCAGACCTTCCTCTCTTAATCTTCCATCGTTGATAAGTCACCTGTCGGTAAGTTTAACTCCCACGCTTTTAATACACGGCGCATAATTTTACCACTTCTCGTTTTCGGTAATTTATCTCTAAATTCAATTTGTCTTGGCGCTGCATGAGCTGCTAGGCCTTTCTTTACAAATTGACGAATCTCTTCTTTTAATTCATCAGATGGTTCGTATCCTGCTCGAAGCGCGATAAATGCTTTAATGATTTCTCCGCGCACTGGATCAGGAATACCAATTACACCAGCCTCTGCAACAGCAGCATGCTCGATTAATTTGCTTTCTACTTCAAACGGACCAACTCGCTCACCTGACGTCATAATTACATCATCAATACGCCCTTGGAACCAGAAGTATCCATCTTCATCCATATAAGCAGAGTCACCTGATACGTACCAATCTCCCGGCATAAAGTAAGATTCATACTTTTGCTGGTTATTCCAGATTCCACGCATCATCGCTGGCCAACCTTTACCAATTGCTAAGTTACCCATTGTGTATGGAGGAACTTCATTTCCTTCATTATCAACAATCGCTGCTTTCACACCTGGAATTGGTTTACCCATTGAACCTGGACGGATTTCCATACAAGGGTAGTTACAAATAACTTGTCCACCTGTTTCTGTCATCCACCACGTATCATGAATACGAAGTCCAAATGCGTTCATACCCCAGCGAATTACTTCTGGATTTAACGGTTCACCAACGCTTAATACGTGACGAACTTGTGATAAATCATATTTTTTAATTGCGTCTTGTCCAGCTCCCATTAACATACGGAACGCTGTTGGTGCACTGTACCAAACTGTTACACCGTAATCTTGCAGTGCTTCATACCACGCTTCTGGACTAAAGCGGCCACCTAAAACAACATTTGATGCCCCAACTAACCACGGTGCGAAAATACCGTAAGCTGTTCCAGTTACCCAGCCCGGGTCAGCTGTACACCAATATACATCGTCTTCTTTTAAATCTAATACCCATTTCGCCGTTTGATGGTGCTGCACCATTGCATTTTGCGCATGAAGCACACCTTTTGGCTTACCGGTAGAACCAGACGTGTAATGTAGAATTAAACCGTCTTCACGGCCTAACCATTCGATATGTAATTCTTTTGAAGCTTGTTCAAATAAAGGATTGAACGCTACCGTTTTACCGCCTTCTTCTACATTATCTCCAACAAGGAAGACTGTTTTTAAAGCAGGTAAATCATTTAATGGTACGCGCTCTAACAATTCAGGCGTTGTAATTAACACCTTCGCTTCACTATCTTCTAAACGATCGCGAACTGCGCCTTCCATAAATGCTTCAAATAGCGGACCAACGATTGCCCCTAATTTCACTGCACCAAGAAGGGCAAAATATAATTCTGGAGAACGCGGCATAAAAATAAAAACGCGATCGCCTTTTTCTACATCGCCATAATTTTTCAGGACGTTTCCTGCTTTATTAGAAAAATCCTTCATTTCCTTAAATGTATATTTCTCTTTTCGCGATCCATCTTGATAATAAAGGGCTACTTTATTTTTACGATCGGATTTCGCATGCTTATCAATTGCCTCATACGCCATATTTACTCGGCCTGTTTCATTCCAAGTAAAGTTTTTATTAACCTCTTCCCAGTTAAAATTCGCGTATGCCTCATCATAATTCGGCAAATTATTTTCTCCTTTAATGACAGGAAGCGTTTCTACTTTCATACTTTACATCCCCCTCCTATGTATTCTATTATCTATTATAATGATATTATTTAAAATTTTCAGTATATTTGTTGATTTTTAGACAAATTTTTAATGACAAATTTCGATTCACATCGCATATATTATAAAGTACGATATGAATAGATTCACAAACCCTCAAGGTGGTGAGCAATACATTGATTCATAAAAAGATATATAATGCTAGAAACTTAAAAACAGCGAAAGGCACTTTAATTATTGAAGGTCCTGTCTCTACACATAACTTAGAAATGTATGAATTCCATCCAGATTTAGTTGCGTTTCGTCCTGCCGAGCAGCAATATAAAGCAATTGTCGAAATTTCTAAATTACCAGAAGCTCGTCTCATTATTGCAAGACATGACCAAACGATTGTTGGATATGTTACATACTTATATCCTGATCCGCTCGAACGATGGTCAGAAGGAAAAATTGAAAACTTAATTGAACTCGGGGCAATTGAAGTTGTCCCCGCCTTCCGCGGTTGCGCTGTCGGAAAGAACTTATTAGAAGTTTCAATGATGGACGATTATATGGAAGATTACATTATATTGACGACTGAATATTATTGGCACTGGGATTTAAAACAAACAGGCTTAAATGTTTGGGAGTACCGAAAAGTAATGGAAAAGATGATGAATGCTGGCGGGTTACAATGGATGGCTACAGATGACCCTGAAATTTGTTCGCATCCTGCCAACTGTTTAATGGTCCGCATCGGGAAACGTGTTGATACGGATTCTATTCAAACATTTGATCGTCTACGTTTTCACAATCGTTTTATGTATTAATAAAGGGGGCAACTGGAATGATTGTAGAAGAAATTATGAATCAAGATGTAGTGACACTACATCCAAACGATACAATCGAAACAGCAATCCGAACGATACGCACGAAAGGCATTCGGCACATTCCAATTGTCGATCAAAATAATCATGTCGTAGGCATTATTTCTGATCGGGATGTAAGAGATGCAAGTCCGTCTATTTTAGATGAACAAGTTTCACTCGATATGCTGAAGCAACCACTTGAACTTATTATGAAACATCCTGTAATGACTTGCCATCCTCTCGATTTCGTTGAAGAAATTGCTACTTTATTTTTTGAAAATAAAATTGGCTGTCTCCCTGTTACAAAGGCTGGCAAGCTAGTTGGAATCATTTCTGAATCTACTGTACTGCACACGTTAGTGAAATTAACAGGAGCACATCAACCAAGTTCACAAATTGAAATTCAAGTAAAAAACGAACCTGGTATTCTTGGAAAAGTCGTTGCTATTTTTAGTGATTTACAAATAAATATCGTGAGCGTTCTCGTCTACCCAGCAAAAGATGAGAATGATAAAGTACTCGTTTTCCGCATTCAAACGATGAATCCGCTAAAAGTGATTGATGCACTTGAAGCAGAAGGCTACCGCGTATTATGGCCGAACATTATGGGGATGCAAGCATGAGTAGCGCATTTATTTATTCGGATGACTTTCGGGGCTATTCGTTTAGCCCTGATCATCCTTTTAACCAACTGCGCGTCACACTTACGTATGATTTATTACAAAAGGGCGGTTTTATCTCTCCCTCCCAAATCATCTCACCACGGATGGCTACAGATGAAGAGATCGCCTACGTTCATACAGAGGAGTACATAAATGCGGTAAAACGTGCTGGAGAAGGTAAGTTAGAAAAATCAATTGCGATGACATATGGACTCGGAACAGAAGATACACCGATGTTTCCAAATATGCACGAAGCAAGCGCATTACTCGTTGGCGGTACGTTAACTGCTGTCGATGCTGTTCTTTCCGGAAAAGTAAAACATGCACTTAATTTAGGCGGTGGCTTACATCACGGCTTCCGCGGCAAGGCATCTGGCTTTTGTATTTATAACGATAGTTCCATCGCAATGAAATATATACAGAAAAAATACGGTTTACGTGTTTTATATATTGATACAGATGCTCATCACGGTGATGGTGTACAGTGGTCTTTTTACGACGATCCTAACGTATGCACCATTTCACTACATGAAACTGGGCGTTATTTATTCCCTGGAACTGGCGCTGTAAATGAGCGCGGACAAGGTAATGGATATAGTTATTCTTTTAACGTTCCACTCGATGCCTTTACAGAAGACGAATCGTTTTTAAATTCATATCGCACTGTCGTAAAAGAAGTTGCCGCATACTTTAAACCGGATATTATTTTAACGCAAAACGGCGCTGACGCACATTATTACGATCCACTTACACACCTTTGCGCAACGATGAATATTTATCGTGAAATACCGAAGCTCGCTCGCGAAATCGCTAATGAATATTGCGAAGGTCGCTGGATTGCTGTCGGCGGCGGTGGCTATGACCATTGGCGCGTTGTCCCAAGAGCTTGGGCACTCATTTGGCTCGAAATGAACAACATCCAAAACATCTCAGGTTATCTCCCTCCAGAATGGATTGACGCTTGGAAAGGACAAGCTGAAACAGAACTTCCCCTCACATGGGAAGATCCAGACAACATGTATAAACCGATCCCCCGTAAACCAGAAATTGAAGAAAAGAACGCATTAACTGTAACGAAATCCCTTGAAATTATTCGGAATAATATGACAAAATCTTTATACTAAACGAAAAGGAGGCTCGTTTTTTAATTGCCTCCTTTTATTTATTGTCGGTTTTTGTTGGTAAGTCGATATATTTCAGTTACTAATGGACTGGCCCAACTCGTATAAGAAAAGGTCGTGATATTATGTGGACACAACAAATAATCAACACGAAACGTGGCACATTTGAACTTTTTACAAAAGGAAATGGCGAACCGCTTTGCATTACACATCACTATTCACAATTTAATGAAACTGGTGATTACTTTGCGAATGTTTTCACTGCTACGCATCGTGTATTCCTCATTAATTTACGAGATGCTGGTAACTCTGCAAAAGCCAAGGTAGAAAACGAATTAAGTATGATTGAAACAGTTCACGACTTAGAAGCAATACGAGAAGCTTTACAACTCCCAACATGGCATTTCGCCGGTCATTCAACAGGTGGTATGCTTGGACTTTTATATGCAATTACATATCCAAATTCCTTACAATCATTAGTCGTGGCCGGAGCTGCAGCAAGTAATTATACCGAAACACCATTTTGCATTTATCACCCAGCACATCCTCAGTTTCATTATATGCAACAGCTCATCGAAAACTTAAAAACCCCTCACCTTACAAGTGAAGAAAGAAAAGAACTATCTACTAAGAGAACAAAATTATCATTGTATAAACCCGAAAACCATAACTCTTATTTTAGTAAACCAATCCAAAAAACAATGTCTGCTAGCCGTATGAACGCTTTCTCTCACGAATATCCTTCATTTGATTTAAGAAAGTACTTACCTTCTATCAACATAAAAACGCTAATTATTTGCGGAAGACACGATGTACAGTGCCCGATCCAATATTCTATTGAGATGCATGAGGGCATTCGTAATTCTATCTTTGTGATATTTGAGGAGAGTAACCATTATCCTTTTTTAGAAGAAGCCAGTCGGTTTACTTCTATTACCCAAAAATTTTTTGGGATTAAAAAGAAAATTAAGGACTCACAAAGGCAATAAGTCTAGGAAGAGAGAACAAGTTTATTAGTGCTGTTTTGCTAAAGGAGGAAAATAGGGTGAAAGAAAAATTATTAAGAGTTGGAACGACTTATATTCCAGTTACCAACGTAGAGCTTTCTTTAAACTGGTATGTAAACAAATTGGGAGCAGAGTTGAACTTTAAAGACGAAGACAAAGCTATTATTAACTTTGCAAATCAAAGCTTTTTTCTAGTTAAATCCCAAGATAATCAAACCTTAAATTTTTTTGATTTTCACGGTGAAGAACGCTTTTCTATAACATTCGAAGTTAACGGATTACATGTACTAGAATCAATTCATAGTGAATTTATTGAAAAGGAAATTCTAGTTGGAGAGATTGAAAACAGAGGGCATGCTGGGAAAAATTTTGTTTTTTATGATTTAGATGGGAATAAATTTGATGTTTGGAGTGAATTAAGTCCTATTTTCAAAGAAAAATACCTAATATAGAGTGATTTTTTACAATCAGACGTAAGTATTAAATAACATAGAAAGATACGAGGCTTATTCCATTAAAGCCTCGTTAATGAATATATTAACCTTCAAAAGAAATATTTCACACTAGAAACAACTAAAAGAAGAACAGAAAAAATCACTAAACCTAAATAAATGAATATTGAATTTTTATCTCCTTCTTTTAAACTTATCATAAAACTAGAAATTATTTTAATTCCAAAAAAGACCATCATAAATAACCCACCGAAATGATCATTCGTAGAATCTTCATCATAAAACATTTTTATTGCACCGATAATTAATAAGATAAGTATGATATTGGTTCCAATCTTTAAAGCCTTGTTATGTAGCACGCCCTCTCATGCTCTCCTATGTTTTATCTCTCTTTATATTTTAACATGAATTACCTATTATTCCCTTTTCGTTCTAATAACATAAAAAACCTACCAATTACTTGGCAGGTACATTACACGTTAAAGCGATAACCAGCTCCCCACACGGTTTCAATATATTGCGGGTGAGCAGGATCTCTTTCAATTTTTTCACGTAGCTTTCTAATGTGAACAACGACAGTCGCTAAATCGCCAGCTGAGTCTAATCCCCAAATACGTTCAAATAACTGTTCTTTATTTAATACTTGGTTTGGATGCGTTACAAAGAATGTTAATAAATCAAATTCTTTCGTTGTAAACGCGATTTCTTCATTGTTTATAAAAACTTTTCTCGCTCGTTGATCAATAGAAATTCCGTGAATGTATAACGTATCACGTTGCTTACTCACATTTCCTGATAATCTTTCATAACGAGAAATATGAGCTTTTACCCTTGCGACTAATTCACTCGGGCTAAACGGTTTCGTTATATAATCATCTGCTCCTAAACCGAGTCCGCGAATTTTATCTATATCTTCCTTCTTTGCTGAAACAAGTAAAATTGGAATGTCTTTTATAGCACGTATTTGTTTACAAATTTCAAAACCATTCATTTTCGGAAGCATAATATCTAAAATAATTAAATTGTAGTCTTCTTGCAGGGCCATTTGTAAACCTGTTTCTCCTGAATGTTCCACATCAACTTGAAAATCATTAATTTCTAAATAATCTCGCTGTAATTCTGCAATGCTTACTTCATCTTCTATTAGTAAAATTCTTTTCAATTTACTCACCACATTTCTCTACTTTTTCCAATGAGAAGAAAATGCTTGTGCCTTTCCCAAGCTCGCTTTCCGCCCAAATATCCCCGCCATGTCCTTCAACAATTTGTTTTACTATCGCTAAGCCAAGTCCACTTCCACCTGTGCTAGAATTTCGCGATTGCTCTGCACGATAAAAACGTTCAAAAATGTAGGGAAGTGTATCCGATTCGATACCTGATCCGTTGTCCATTACTTTCACAATCACCTTATTGTCATCAATCGATACTGTTACAGTAATTTTCTTCTCTTCTTTATCCATGTATTTCACACTATTATGAATTAAATTTGATATCACTCTATTTATCTTTTCGCAATCAGCCGTTACATATAGTGGTGATGGGTGTAATTGTAAGTTAACTTCTATACCTTCTTTACTTAAATCCATCTGCATCTCTTCTATTAATTCTTGCATAAACATATTTAATTCAGCCGTTTCAAACTGAAAGGGAACTCGATTCAAATCGAGCTTTGAGAATAAAAATAATTCATCAATGAGTGTATCCATATGTCTTGCTTTCGTATGAATAGTCGTTAAGTACTTATCCATTTTTTCTGGCGTATTTGCTACTCCGTCTTTTATTCCTTCTACATATCCGATAATAGATGTAATCGGTGTTTTTAAATCGTGAGAGATGTTTGAAATGAGCTCTTTTCGATTTTCTTCATACTGCGTTTGCATCTCTATCGATTCTTTTAATTTCTTTCTCATTTCCTCAAACCCTTGATTCAATTGCCCTATTTCATCGTGCGATGTAACTGGTATTTGAAAATCTAAATTTCCTTCTTTAATTTTCTCAGTCGCATCTTTCAATACGAAGATTGGTTTTATCACACTTCTTGAGACGAGGTAACTTAATAATCCAATAAGTAAAATAGCTAATAGTAAAAGCGATACAAACAAAATCGGAAATAACTTTTGTGTGAGATCTACAAATGAACTTTGCTTCTTTAATACAAATATACTCCCCTCTTCTTCCTGAGGAAAATAAAAATCAAACTTTACATATCGATAAAATGTATCGCCTAATTCCGTTGTACCACGACTATTAATATTTGCTGATTCAAATTTTGGAAGAGCTTCTTTTAAAGATACACTTTCAAATACGTTTGAAGCATATGAAATGTTTTCTCCCTTTCTTACAACTATTTTCACCCCTTCTTTTTCAAGTGATGAAACGAACGATTCATCTAATAGTTGAGATTGATGTTTCTTTGCCGCTAATTTCAATTCAATATACGTATTCTCTTCTTCTGGCGTAAGCGGCTTTTGAATATAGGAACTTTTATAGAAATTTTTCACTGATTCCAAGTCTCCTGTTATGGAAAAAACAATTAAAAATCCCGCGACTAATATGAGCGTAATGGAAACGAGAATAACAGCAATATAAGAGAATAAAAATCTTGTTTTAATAGACATATGTTACATCCTCACTTTAACAAACCATGTTATTCATAAGCATAAAAATATATGTTCAAATACTCAAGCGATTTTATAGTAATTTTAGCGTAAGTTTATAAAAATTTAATGTTCTTCTTTTACAGTTGAAATGAGGAGGTTGAAATTCCATGTTCAAAAAAACAGTAAGCATGATATGTTGCGTAATTTTTTTGCAAGGATGCTCGCAAGAACAAGAAGTTAAAAAGGAGATGACAAACATGGAGACAGCGCTACTAACAGCTACTGAGAAACAAGAGACGAATACTGTTATATCGTTACTCAAAAAAGGGGCTGACATAAATATAACAGACAATAAAGGACGTACCCCTCTTATGATTGCTACATACAAAAATGATGTAAAAACCGCCAAAGCGCTTATTGAAGCAGGTGCTGACGTAAATATACAAGATGATATGAAAAACAATCCCTTTCTATACGCCGGTGCAGAAGGTTACTTGGATATTTTAAAACTAACAATTGATGCCGGCGCAGATCCCTCGCTTACAAATCGTTACGGCGGAACAGCTCTTATCCCCGCCTCAGAACATGGCTATATTGATGTTATTAAAGAACTCCTTACGCGAACAACTATTGATGTTAACCATGTAAATAATCTCGGGTGGACCGCTTTAATGGAAGCCATCGTACTAAGTAATGGAAACGAAACACAACAACAAGTCATTCAGGTTCTTATTGAACACGGTGCAGATGTAAATATTCCAGACAACGATGGTGTTACCCCGTTAGAGCATGCTCGCGCTCATAACTTTGAAGAGATAGAGAAGATTTTGTTAGAGGGACGTAAGTAAAAAGCTATTTTTTGCCTTCCTCTCCCACCCTATGCTACATTTAACCCGTTACATCAATATTAATAGGGTGGGAATAAACATGAGCAAACCTAAAATTGGGATGATTGGACTTGGAAGTATCGCACAAAAAGCCTATCTTCCAACACTTACAAAAGAAACAGATTGGAATTTTGTAGGGGCGTTTACACCTAACGCGGAGAAAAGAAAACAAGTTTGCCAGCAATACCGCATTCAAGACTTTCATTCTATTGAAACGTTAGCTTCGGAATGCGATGCAATCTTCGTCCATAGTTCAACTGCTACACATTATGAAATCGTTTCTGAACTTCTGAAAAAAGGAATCGACGTTTATGTTGATAAGCCGCTAGCAGCTACAGTGGAACAAGCTGAGAAACTAGTCGAGTTGAGCGAAAAGTATAACCGAAAGTTAATGGTCGGATTTAATCGCCGATTCGTTCCTATGTATGTTGCTGCAAAAGAGCAAGCTCATAATATTTCATGGATTCGAATTGAAAAGCACCGCACAAATAAAGTGGGGCCATATACGTACGACTTCACTATGTTAGATGATTACTTACATATTGTAGATACTGCTCGCTGGTTAGCTAATGATGATCTTAACGTCGTTCATAATATGATGCAAATAAATGAAAAGAATGAACTTCTTTACGGACATCACACATATACAACGCCAAGTGGACTGTTACTTTCTACCGCAATGCATCGCCATGCCGGTACAAATTTAGAACAAATTGAACTTGTAACGACAGGGAAAATCATTCGTGTAAAAAATATGAACACATTTGAAGTTGAGCAGGAAAACTCTGTTTCACAAAGCGGTTCTCCATCATGGGATACGACGTTAAAACAGCGCGGTTTTGAAGACGCTGTTCATCATTTTATCGAATGTGTACACGGAGATACAAAGCCTGTTGTAGATGGATTAGAAGGATTAAAAACGCAGCAACTGCTGCAATCTCTACTGGAGAATGTAAACAAAAATTAAAACGGATACATTTTTCAGAATTTACTTTCATTCCCATTTCCTCTTTATTTCTCTCGCAAATTTCTATAGAATATGTTGATAGGAATTATAAATTTCATATTGAATCGTGGAAAGGATGGGATTAACACATGTGGAACGAGTTTAAAAAGTTCGCTTTAAAGGGAAACGTAATTGATCTAGCTGTCGGGGTTGTAATCGGTGCTGCATTCGGTAAAATCGTTAGTTCTTTAGTAAAAGATATCATTACACCATTAATTGGTTTATTAATGGGAGGAATTAACTTCACAGGATTAAAATTTACAGTCGGCGAGGCCTCTGTTAAATATGGTAACTTTATCCAAACCATTTTCGACTTCCTAATCGTTGCATTTGCAATCTTCATTTTCGTTAAAGTCTTTAACAAAATGACTTTAAAAAGAGAAGCTGAAAAGACAGAAGAAATTCCAGAACCAACAAAAGAAGAAGTTCTTCTTAGCGAAATTCGCGACTTATTAAAACAACAAAATTCTTCTAAAGATAGAGCATAATTGAACGGATAAAAAGGCATGCCCCTCGGGACATGCCTTTTCTATATGCTATAACGTTTCCGAATTCATATGAATAAATAAAATAATACCTGCAACCATAAGTACCATAATACTACCTGCAAATAGTGTAATACCCATGAACATTAAACTTGTGCTCATGTCCACTGATACACTTTCAATAAAAATAGAAATTACATACGTGATAAGGGCAATTCCTGCAAGAATACTTCCTGGAACAAATCGCTTTAAGCCATTTTGTTTTAACGTCATATATGCAAAAATAGCAGTCATACAAAGCGTAATTATCCAAAGAACGATCATCTCTTCTCCCCCCTCACAAGCCTTTTCTTTCTATTATACATCACATTGCCCTATAATAGTTGAATTTGCACTTATGTGACATATAACAAGGAATCATACAATCTATAGAGAAGTCTTCCAGATAAGCTATATACTAGGGAGGATTTCAATTGGAAGATGATATTGTAGGATACTTTAAACAAGTAGAGCGATATGATTATATTACAATTGACTTAGACAAAAAGTTTTTTTACATGGAAGTTGTACAACTAGAAACAAATATAACTTTGCTAAAAATATCACTTAACTTAGAAAAAGATGAAACGATTGTAGATGGAAAAGCAAAGCACTATGATTCTTCTAGGTTAGGGCATTTCATACAAAGCTTTAAACACACTGCACAAACATGCCTGGAACATACTTTACGAAGTCCTGAAGAACTTTTTTCATTTTGGAAAGAGAATTAATCCCTTCTAAAAAATGGTTATTTTTTCCGTTAATTGATATAATTATCATATACAAATATTCTTTATAAGGGAGTGTTCATAATGATTTGGATTTCACTAATCGTATTAGCCTATTTCATCATTCTCGTCCCAATACAGTATAACTATATTAAGATGCTCAAGACAAAACAAAAAAAAATGAACAGGTTACAAACCGAACTATACGACAACATGTCTTATGAAGAATCCCAAATACACTATCATTATCAAAGTAACGTATTTACAATACCTGCTTCGCTTGTCGCAAGTATTATTTATAAGGTGAAACATGCAGCATAATATGTACGCTGTAAAATTATTGTTTGAATCTGTTCATTCTGGTGAGCCTGATCCTACGAAAATTGATGAGCATTATGAAGAGAATCACGATACACTTTTTGAAGAAAGTATTATTCTTGTTAAGGCAAACAGTATAGAGGGAGCTCACGAATTAGGTGAAAAAATCGCTATACAATCTAAAGATACATACAATAATATGTACGATGAGCAAGTGACATGGACTTTTCGAAAAGTGTTGCATGTGTTTGAATTAGACGATACACCATTTGAAACTGGAAAAGAACTATACGCAAGGTTTTTACACGTTAAAAAAAATGAAACGGTAGATACAGTAGTTAAAACATACTATCCTGAATACGAATAAAAGCTCACAGCAATCGCTGTGAGCTTTTTTATACTTACTTCGTTGAATCTCTAAATTGGATGCGGTGAGGTAAGATAACAGTGTGATCTTCCACTTTTTCTTTGTTCATATACTTTGTTAATAGACGCATTGCTACTGCACCGATATCATACATCGGTTGTACAACTGTTGAAAGTTGCGGACGAACCATTAATGCAAGGCGTGTATTATCGAAACCAAGTACTTCTACATCAGTTGGTACGTTTAATCCAGCGTCTTGTGCTGCATGGATTACACCTAGTGCCATTTCGTCAGAAGATACGAAGATTGCTGTTGGCTTTTCATCACTGCTCCAAAGCTTTTCGAATGCTTCGATACCTGAATCATATGTGTAATCTCCATCGATTATAAGATTTTCATCATATGAAATACCTGCTTCTTCTAAAGCTTTTTTATAACCTTGTAACTTCTTCGCGCTTCCCGCTTTATTAATGAAAGGACCAGAGACGAAGCCGATACGCGTATGTCCTTGCTCAATAAAGTGCTTCATTGCGTCGTAAGCTGCTTGTGTATAATCAATATTTACTGATGGCGTTTCATTTTGCTCATCAAATGACGCTGCTAATACGATTGGTACTGGCGACTTTTTGAATTCTTCAATGTGAATGTCTGTAATATCTTCACCCATGAAAACAATTCCGTCCACTTGTTTTCCAAGCATCGTATTTAATAAATGGAACTCTTTCTCTTTGTTTTGGTCAGAGTTACTTAAAATGATGTTATATTTGTACATTGTTGCGATATCTTCAATTCCACGAGCAAGTTCTGCATAAAACGTATTTGAGATATCAGGAATAATAACACCTACTGTAGTTGTCTTCTTACTTGCTAGTCCACGTGCTACCGCATTTGGGCGGTACCCTAAACGATCAATTGCTTCTAATACTTTCTTTCTTGTTGTAGGCTTTACATTTGGATTACCGTTCACAACGCGTGATACGGTAGCCATTGAAACGTTTGCTTCACGCGCTACATCATAAATTGTTACGTTCATCTCATCGCACACTCCTTCTATTTTTGTTATCTATTTTTATGTATCGGTTACTTGAATGAAAAAAAGACATCAACTCTATTTGCAGATGCCACCAATCGTCCCGAGTTCTTCCTTTTACTAATGATACGATAAAAACGCAGGCTCATACAATATTTTCCCGCAAAAGTTTCGAAAAAATTCGCTTCTTTTCTCGTATTTTCGTATTTTTTATGAAAAAAAGGGCATTTTTTGTAAAAAAATAGATATTTCATAAGTAAAGACCCTATTTTAAGCAGTACGATAGTAAATGAAATTTATATCGGCGATTTTTCGAATATATCGATCACAACTCGAAATATATGAGCGATTTTCCAAATATATCGACCACAACTCCAATTATATCAGCGATTTTTTAAATATATCGACTTACCGACAGAAAACGACAATGGTAGTCATTTGATGCGCTGGATCTGGAGGTGTGCGGCGCCCTGTAGAATGCGTTACATCGGCAACGACAGGTAAATGTGTTGCTTTCTTTAAAATCGGCGCAGCGGATATAGGAAGCGTATTACGCGGCGCTCCTTCCCATCGTACCTTTTCACTTACAATAAAAAAAGACAGTTTAAACACTGTCTTTTTTTATAAGAAGGAAACAAACGGTTTTTCGCTATTTTTCTCTTTTATAATAATTGCCTCGATTTTACTCTCGGACTTTATCTGCAATTGTACTTTTGCATCTTTAGGTAATTTGTCTAACATACTTTGAGCAGCCATTTGGGTAAGTGCCATTAATTCTGTTTTACCATTATATTTAATAACGATATTCATATTTAATGTATCCATCTGGTTTTTCTTATAAGAAATTTTAGCATTGACTGGGATAAAATCTGCCGGAGAAAAATCTTTCATTGCCTTAGCAAATTCAGTTATTTGTGTATTATCTTCTCCATGTGCTTGTTTAAATTCATCAGAAGGGTATGAAAACGCTTGTTCATCAATCGTACTCCAATTTCCAAGGTTCGTATCATTCTTTTGAACAGTAGCACTAGCAATATACGTACCATTTTTTAAAGAACTTGTACTCTCTTGCTTAAAGATAGCAAACGTAATTGGAGACTTATTATACTTGTCATTTTTATTAATCGCTTCAATAAGTTGCTTGGCAATTTCAGTACCCTTAGACATAGCTTCTTCATTCGATACACTTGAAGACATAGCTAAACCGATCATAACACCAGATAAACTTAGTTCGTTTGAATTCTGTTTCCCGAAATAGTCTTGTTCTATAATATTTGTCAGAACTGGTGCTTCTACTTTTGCGACTAGTTCATCAACTAACTTCTCCGGAATATACTGATTTAATTGTAGTACATGATTTTCTGTATCAAATTGCTGCGCTGCAATATTCATTAAACCATTTTCATACTCTGCTAAATCTAATTTAGAATTTGTTTTTATATTAGCTGTATTTATAACCTTTTGTTCTTTTAAAGGAATTACAGTTCTATAATAATCTTTCGAAACAGCAGTTCTCGGAATCATGCTTTTTTCTTTCGTATCCTTCTGTATAACTTCATCCTTCTTACTAATCGTATTATTACTACAAGCTCCCAGTAATAAACTTACGACCGCGAAGGATAATGCCATTTTCTTCATTACTTAAAACCTACTTTCAACAATCTAGTTATTTAATTTGAACTATTAACAGTGTACCATTAAATATATTTCAACAAAAACAAAAAAAAGAAGCAAGCACCTTTAGCTTGCTTCTTTTTACTTAATATTCTCTTCTAAAGCGTCTTTTTTAATGTTCCAATGAGACGTATTCCATACTACCATCCCATCTTTTATGTATAACACTTGCGGAGATTCATGTTTAATGCTGTACTGTTCTGCAACACGATTCGAAACATCTCTCGCATCTTGTACGTATAAGTAATACGCTGGTACTGCTCTTTCTTCACTACAATACGCTTGAAATTCTGTATATGCACCATGACTGATCGGGCATGTCGTACTATGTTTAAAAAGAACATAAGGCTCGTTTTTTTCTACTAATACTTCAAGCTCTTCAATTGCTTCAATTTTTGTCATATTCATCACGATTCACCTCTCATGCGAAGTCTAGAGCGCTTTTCTTTCTTTTCAGCTTTTTTCTCAAGTCTTTCTAATTTACGCTCTTCTTTTTCAACCTTTTTCTCTTGTCTTGTCGTACGATAATGATTGTATACTTCAATTGCCGCGCTACTCCACTGTACAACTTGCGCTACTTTATCTGCATTGTTTTCAATTTCGTCCGTAACAGACTCTGATACATTACGAAGTTTCGTATTTAAAGAATGGATTGTCGTTCCAATTCCATCTACACCCGATACTACTTTATTTAATGATTGTGACTTCTGTTGAATGTCATCAGCTAACGCATTTGTTTTATGTAATAATTGCTCCGTCTCTACGCTAATCCCTTGCATTTGCTTTTCTAAACCTTCTAACGTGCTTGCAACGTTTTCTAACGTCTTTTGAACCGATAACAACGTTCTGCATACATATACTACTAATACAGCGAAAGCAACCGCGATAATAGCCGCACTTACATATAAAAGAACTTGCATTTCATCACTTCCTTTATCTTTTTCATACTTTCCCCTATTATACAATCATTTTCCGTTTCGTTCTAATCCCTATTTTTTCATTAGAATTTTCATACTTATTCGTTAACTTTAACATAAATGATTCAACAAATTCCACTAAGTAGGTTACAATAGGAGAGGATACATAATTAGTAGGGAGGCTTTACATATGAAAGATCCACGCATTGAAAAGTTAGCATACAATTTAATTAACTACTCTATCCGCTTACAAAAAGGCGAAAAAGTATTAATTGAAAACTTTGGCTTACAAAAAGAACTTGTAACTGCACTTGTAAAAGAAGCATATGCAGCTGGTGGTTTCCCATTCGTTTCTTTAAAAGATCATCAAGTAGATCGCTCTTTATTAATGGGTGCTACTGAAGAACATTTTGAACAAATCGCTGCATATGAAGCAAGCGTAATGAAAGATATGGACGCTTATATCGGTCTTCGCTCTGGCGATAACATTAACGAACAAGCTGACGTGCCAAGTGAAAGAATGCAAATTCACGGTCAAACAGTTGGTAAGAAAGTTCATAGAGACATCCGCGTTCCGAAAACGCGCTGGGTTGTTCTTCGCTACCCAAATGCTTCTATGGCGCAGCTTGCTAAAATGAGCACAGAAGCTTTCGAAGACTTCTACTTCGAAGTTTGTAACTTAGACTACGGTAAAATGGATAAGGCGATGGATAGCCTTGTTACATTAATGAATAAAACAGATAAAGTTCGCCTAACTGGTCCTGGAACTGATTTAACATTCTCTATTAAAGACATTCCAGCTATTAAATGCTCAGGTCATTTAAACATTCCAGACGGTGAAGTATACTCTGCACCAGTTCGCGATTCTGTTAACGGTACAGTTTCTTACAACACACCATCTCCTTACAACGGTTATACATTTGAAAATGTACAACTTAAATTTGAGAACGGCCAAATCGTTGAAGCAACTGCAAACGATACGGAGCGCATTAACAAAATCTTCGATACAGACGAAGGCGCACGCTTCGTTGGTGAGTTCGCAATCGGCGTAAACCCATACATCTTACATCCAATGGGAGACATTCTATTCGATGAAAAAATCGATGGCAGCTTCCACTTCACTCCTGGACAAGCTTACGACGATGCATGGAACGGTAACAACTCGAACATTCACTGGGATCTAGTATGCATCCAACGCCCTGAATACGGCGGCGGCGAAATTTACTTCGACGACGTACTAATCCGTAAAGACGGACGCTTCGTTGTATCTGAACTAGAAGCTTTAAATCCAGAGAACTTAAAATAATAAATAAAAACGCTCGGAATTTTCTCCGAGCGTTTTTCATTTATTACCTACCATTTCTATTTTCACATGTGGATTCTCTTTTTCTACAAGCGATAAAAACTGCTCCATATGTTGCGGCATCGCAACCATATGTACTTTATATGCATTCGTCGTAATTTCAAGCGATTTCCCAACTTGACGAATAATCCTTATATCTTTTAATACGATATCATCATTTAAAATACCGTACTTTAATACACCATTTTCTACTTTATGTTTTTTAATAAATACTTCCCAAACGAGTGGTACATTTACAAGGAAACATAAACCCATTCCAATTAACGCTGACATCCACTGCTCTTTATTTGTGACAATCATGACAAGTGGATATACAAACATAAAAGCTAACGTGAGACAAACGAAAATTACTACCGATTTACTTCTTTGAATCGGAATGTTCATACACGCACCCCCTAGCCTAAATTATACCACTTTTTCCATTTTAGTCATAAAAAAAGGCCATTTCTGAATGACCTTTTACACAATGTACCTATAAAATTTCTTATCTACCTGTAACACTGGAAAGTTTTTCGGCAACTCATCTATACTCACACTTTCAAAACCATTCTTTTCATAAAAGCGATGGGCCGCTAAAAATTTCACTGTCGTTCCTAAGTAAATATCTTTCAGCTTTTTATTCTCAGCCCACGAAATTGCTGTTTGGAGCAACTTATATGATGCCCCCCACTCTTTTCCGCGAAATTCTTTTTTTACGAACATTTTTCTTAACGCTACTTGCTGATTCTCAATATCTAATAAAGCTACTGTTCCAACTACTTTATCATCATAAGTTGCTACCCAAAAGTTTCCATGATTCCTTTGATAAAATGTTTCTATTTCAAGCAGGTCTGGCTGCTCTTCTTTCGTAATGGGGACATTGTACTCTTTTTGCTGAATATGAACGATAAGATCTACTACTTCATCTTGAAACGTACTTTCATACGGAATAATGCGTATCTTCTCGTTCATCGAATCTCCTTCCACTCTGAAGCTAGTAAACTATATACAGCGATATCGTGAAAATGATCATATAGCCATTCATCATCTCTTAAAATACCATCTAACTTAAAACCTAAACGCTCTGGAATAGCGCGGCTTTTCACATTTTCAACACCGCATCTAATTTCTATTTTATTTAATTTTAAATTTTCAAATGCATAGTGAAGTACAGCTTTCACGCTACGCGTCATAATACCTGTCCCACCAGCATCTTCTGCCAGGTAATATCCGAGACTGGCCGCTTTCTTCCCCCAACTTACTGGATGAATACCTACCATCCCAACGAGCTTTCCTTTGTAACGTATACCACTTTCAAAACCGTCTCCCTCTGCAAACTTCTTTAACCACATCGGACAAATTTCATCATACGCACCAGCAGATTTCATCCCATCTACCCAAGGAAGCCATCTTCGTAAATGATTACGGTTTTGGTCTATTAATTGATATAGTTCCTCTTTATGATGCTTCTCTAATAACTGTAATTCGATTTCGTCGTCTACTCGGAGTGTGAACATGTTTTTTCGTCCCCTTTTTTTTCTTATTATTCTAACATTTCTAGGTATAAAATGTTAAATATTCGCACTTTTTTCGGTTTTATATAAGAATAACAACTATATATGATTGATATCTAGATATGAATCATATATAGTTAAAGTATGGAAAAAAATGATAATTTTATAATTCAATTACGTAAAGGTGTCTTTGATCTCGCTATTTTGTCTTTAATAAGTAAACAACCTATGTACGGATACGAAATTACAAGTGCCTTACAAGATATCCCTGTGTTTCATATCCCGAACGGTTCGATTTACCCTATATTAAATCGAATCACGAAAAACAATTTGGCTGTTTCCTATTGGGAAGAGTCCGGTGATGGCCCAAAAAGAAAATACTATCGAATTACAGACGAAGGGAGAGAAATTTTAAATAGTCGCTTACATGATTATGATGCAGTGTATCATGCTCTAATGTTACTAGCTAAAGGAGAGGATAAAAAATGAACAAAGAACAATTCTTTTCAAATGAACTCATAGCTTCTTTCTTACACGATCTTCATAAAGGTTTAACGAACTTACCTACATCAGCAAGAGAACAACATGTACTAGAAATCAAATCCGATTTATACGAAAATGCATTAAGTAAAGAAAGTGAAGGGATACCATTAGAAATCATCCCTTCACAAGTGATTGAAGAATTTCTTCCTCCAAAAGAATTAGCACAGGAAATTACAGTAGAATATACAGACGTTATTCAAAATACACAGCAATCTACAAATACATTTATTAAATATTATTCCGGCCTATCTATCGGTCCACTTGGCGCTCTATCAGTTCCTATCGTATTAGGTTTCATCAATATTTCAGCTAATTTACCATTTGTACTAGCTTTTATTGCAAGCAACATTTGGTTTATCTGTAGAGAAAATCATTGGAATACAGACTTATTAAAATACTTTAAAACAATAATTTCCATTAGCTCAAGGCTTTTAATCGCACTTCCATTTGCATTTTTCGCGATTCGAATTATAATAACAAAACAATTCGATATGTTTTCATTCTATTATTTAATTGGATATGTACTTGTTAGTTCACTATATATCGTTTTACTAAAACAACTCTACAAAAAGAATAAACAATACCAACATATCAACGCTTTTTAAAATATATCGAACACAACAAAAAAGACGCACAGCCACGGCTATGCGTCTTTTCTATTACTTCTCTGCAACTTGAACTTCTTTTACGTAAGCTGCTTCGAATTTTTGGATGTCTCCTGCGCCCATGAAAATTAGAACGCCGTTTTTATGTTTCTTTAATACATCCGTTGTTGTATCTGTAATTAGTTCTGCACCGTCAATACGCTTTTGCAGATCTTCGATTGTTAATTCACCTTTGTTTTCGCGTGCTGATCCGAAAATATCACATAAGTATACTTGGTCAGCTTTGCTTAAGCTTTCAGCGAACTCATCTAAGAACTTTTCTGTACGTGAGAATGTATGTGGCTGGAATACAGCGACCACTTCACGCTCTGGATGTTTTTGACGAGCTGCTTCAATCGTTGCATTAATTTCTGTCGGATGGTGTGCGTAGTCATCGATGATAACTTGCTCCCCCATTGGCTTTTCATTAAAGCGACGTTTTACGCCTTCAAAAGTTGTTAATTGATGCTTCACTGCTTCTACATCAACGTTTTCATAATGGCAAAGCGCGATTACTGCTAATGCATTTAATACGCTGTGGTTGCCGTATCCTGTAATTTTGAACGTGTCATAGTACGTATTACGAACGAATACATCGAAAATAGTACCATCTGTTCTCTTTTGAATGTTACGTGCTTGGAAATCATTATCTTCTCCAAATCCATAGAAAATAACAGGTACTTTCGCTTGAATTTTTTGAAGTTCTTCATCATCTCCACATGCAATAATACCTTTTTTCACTTGCAATGCCATCTCTTGGAATGCATTGAATACATCGTTGATATCTGAGAAATAATCTGGATGATCAAAATCAATGTTTGTCATAATTGCATAGTCTGGATTGTAAGACAAGAAATGACGACGATACTCACAAGCTTCAAATACAAAATACTTACTATTTTCTACCCCATGCCCTGTTCCATCTCCAATGAGGTAAGATGTAGGATGTGCACCTTGCATTACATGGGCTAACAAACCAGTTGTTGATGTTTTTCCATGTGCTCCAGTTACAGCAACACTTGTGTATTGGTTCATAAGGTCACCTAAGAAGTGATGGTAACGATGTACTGGGATGTTTAATTCTTTTGCTACTACGATTTCTTCATGCGTATCAGGAAATGCATTTCCTGCAATAATCACTTGTCCTTCTTTTACATTATTTTTATCAAAAGGAAGGATCGAGATATTACGCTTTTCCAACGCTGTTTGTGTAAAGAAACGCTTTTCATAATCAGACCCTTGAACAGTATGCTTCATGTCATGAAGAATTTGAGCTAATGAACTCATTCCTGTTCCTTTAATTCCTACAAAATGGTAAACTGTCATCTTAAAGAACCTCCAACATTTCGAACTAATACAACGGCCTATCTATAAGACAGTATATGAATCTTTTCTTATTTTGGTAATCATCATACATTTTTGATGTAGTGAAGTTATTCTTTCCCTTCACTTATCAGGATAAACTCGTACGTACTTCTTTTTTATGTCCATAACAAATCCATTATAGCAAAAAAGAAGCCGCTATACTATGATAACAGAAAAACTGATAGGGTCAATCACCTATCAGTTTTTCTCTCTTTTACATATCTTCTCTTTTTTCTAATTGAACACGCTCTAGACGTGGGTTTGGACGATATTTACGACCAGCTTTCGCTTCTGGTTTTCCATTTAATTCTACGTTATCACCAGTAAAGCCAATATTCATTTTTAATAAGCTACTTCCTACTCCGTATATATCAACAGGTACGTTTTGAGCTTCAAATTCACGAATACGCTTCTCATCAAATCCACCAGTTACAACGATGTCTACATGCTGGAATCCTTCTTCATCAAGTGCTTTACGAAGTGCGAATACAAGCGACGGGTTTACACCACGTGGATCGAATGTTCCAAGTACTTCTGGGTGGCGAATGAAGTATTGATCAATCATCGTGCGCGATGTATCTACACGTACACCTTTTAATGTTGATCCAAATTCACGCGCTACGCGAAGTGCATCTGTAATGACATCATTGTTGTAATCAATTAATACAACTAATTCATCTTCTGGGAATTTCTTATGATATGCTTTTGCCGCTTCCACAACATCACCATTAAACATTTGAATTAATGCGTGAGGCATTGTCCCCATACCACTTCTGCCCCACCATTCATTCATCGCATGCGTCGCTTGTGCGCTCATACCTCCGATGTATGCTGCATAACCGTCACCAGCTTGTTGCGTATAATGATCGTCACGATCTCCCATGAAAATAACTGGTTTTTCTTTATCTACGCTACGCGCAGCTTGGACAACGTTATATACGTTTGTCGCAACTGATGTACGACGGGCTAAAATCCCATCAATGACACCTTCTAAAAATCCGAAATTTTCATAAGGACCATGAATTGTTAACACTGTTTCAAACGGACTAATATTATCGCCATCTTTTAAAGAGTTAATCTCAAGTTCCTCAGGATTTTTGGCGAATGTTTGTAGCAACGCAATCACTTCATCTGTTCCGCAAAGAACTGCATTTTCCTTTTGGAAAAATTGCATCGTCACAACACTTTTCGGGCGAAATTCTTCAATGATTTCTCTAGTCTTTAAAAAGTAAACGGCAGAGAACCAACCTTCTCCAACACGTTCGTCAAATTTAAATGTTCTATTTGTTAGTCTATTTATTTCACCTTTTAATTTTAATTCAATTTCTTTCATGTCGCTTTACTCCCTACTTTACTATCCAACATTTTCTATTAGTATACAGCAAAACCGTTTACTATACATTTGTTTCCTGCATAGCAGCGAATTCATCCTCAGAAATAAGGACATCTCTCGGTTTCGTTCCTCTTCCTTCAGAAATAATCCCTTGCGATTCCATCTCTTCAATGAGACGTGCCGCGCGATTATAACCGATGCGGAATTTTCGCTGTACAGAAGATGTGGACGCTCCCCCTTGTTCTACAACAAATTGACATGCATCAAAAAACAATTCGTCTTCCGACTCAGCTTGTTCTGTTTTCGCTAATAAATCCTCTTGCTTAAATAAGTAATTCGGCTTCATTTGCTTTCTCACATGATCAACTGTTTTCTCAATCTCATCATCCGATACATATACACCTTGTACACGAACTGGTTTAGACGTACCGTTTCCTAAAAATAGCATATCACCACGGCCAAGTAATTTCTCCGCGCCTCCAATATCAATAATCGTACGCGAATCAACTTGAGATGATACAGTAAACGCAATACGCGTTGGAATGTTTGACTTAATTAAACCTGTAATAACATCTACAGACGGACGCTGCGTTGCTACTAATAAATGAATACCACAAGCACGTGCTTTTTGCGCAATACGACAAATCGCTTCCTCAACATCACCAGGTGCTACCATCATTAAATCGGCTAACTCGTCAATGACAATAACGATATAAGGTAATGTCTCTCCTGGAATTTCTCGCCCACTTACAATCGTATTATAACGAGTTAAATCACGAGCACCAGCGTGCGCAAACAATTCATAACGACGCTCCATTTCTTCAACCGCCCACTTTAATGCAGCTGTCGCTGCTTTTACATCCGTAATAACAGGTGCTACAAGATGTGGAACAGAATTGTATGGTGCAAGCTCAACCATCTTCGGATCGATTAACATTAACTTCACTTCATGCGGTTTCGCTTTATATAAAATGCTCGTTAAAATTGCGTTAATGCACACACTTTTACCAGAACCCGTGGCACCCGCAATAAGTCCATGTGGCATTTTTCGAATATCCGTTACAATTGGATCGCCTGAAATATCAAGTCCTAGCGCAACTGTAAGCGGTGATTCGCTCTTTGTAAACACAGGACTTCTTAAAATTTCACGAAGAAATACTGGCTTACTTTCTTTATTTGGAACTTCGATTCCAATTGCACTCTTCCCTGGAATCGGTGCTTCAATACGAATATCTTTCGCTGCTAAACTCAGTTTAATATCATCACTTAAGTTTGTAATTTTATTTACTTTCACACCTGGGTCTGGCTGTACTTCAAAACGAGTTACCGCTGGACCTTGTGATACGTTAATAACATGTGCACCAACGTGGAAATTATTAAATGTTGTATCTAATAATTCTTTCTGTTCATCCAACCATTCCGTATTATCTAACGCTGCCTGCTGCGGAATTGACAACAATGTTAATGGCGGAATTGCATATGTCGGTGGTGTTTGCAATACATTTCGCATATCGTTCTCTCTTTGATTTACAACATATGCTTTCTCTTGTACTTCCGTATTTGAAGTTGGCTTTTGTACTTGCTCTTCCACTTGTGGTTCTACTACCTCTTGTTGCACTGGTTGTTCTTCCACTCGTGATTCTACCACTACTTGCTGCATTGGTTTCTCTTTCACTCGTGATTCTACCACTACTTGCTGTATTGGTTTCTCTTCCACTTGTGGTTCTACTGCCACTTGTTGCATTAGTTTCTCTTCCACTTGTGGTTCTACTGCCACTTGTTGCATTGGTTTCTCTTCCACTCGTGATTCTACCACTACTTGCTGCATTGGTTTCTCTTCCACTTGTGGTTCCACTACTACTTGCTGCATTGGCTTTTCTTCCACTTGTGGCACTGGTGTTTCTTCTGCTTGTTGGACAGGCTTATTCTCTACTCGTTCACTCATAGAAGGTTGCATTGCATTTACTCTAGCCGCATGTCTTTCCATTAATCGCGTTCTGTCTTGTTTCAACATAACAACATTAAATGGGACATGGCGCTTTTTCTGACGTTTTGGTTCTTCTTTTTGTACAATTGGTTGCTCTTCTGAGACCCGTGTTTCCTCTACAACTTGTCGTTCTTCTGCAATCCGTGCTTCCTCTACAACTCGTTGCTCTTCCGCAATCGGTGCTTCTTCTACAACTCGTTGTTCTTCTGCAATTAAAACATCCGCAAAGCTTTGAACATCTTTCTTCGCTTGTTCTTCAGCCTCTGCAACATGTATGAATTCATTCGTTTGTTCAATTGCTTCATTTACAACCATTTCTTGCTGTGTTTCCTCAAGTCTACAGGTTCTGCTTCTTCTGGTGCTTCCGTTTCCGTAATTACTTCCACTTTTTCTAACTCTTCTGCTTCCGCAATTACTTCCACTTCTTCTAGCTCTTCTGTTTCTGCAATTACTTCCACTTCTTCTGACTCTTCTGTTTCTGCAATT
>NZ_QOZX01000069.1:0-18716 GCF_008368895.1 Bacillus sp. BB081 | reverse complement strand
TGGATCTGGTGCTGGGTATGGCGCTGGATAAGTTACTGGGTACGGTGCTGGATAGTAGCCTCCACTTGCTGCACCCGTTAATGCGCCAGCTGTAAGTCCACCTAACACGCCTCCAGCGTAGCTTCCTGGGAAGAATCCACCGCCCCATGAGCCGCCACCCCAGCCCCATCCACCTCCGTGATGGTGGTGATGATCATAGTGATTGTGCCCTCCATGGTGGTTATGCCCGCCATTATGATGGTGACCTCCATGATTATGACGATAATACAATCCGTTATTTTCTATATAATTCATTATTCCCCTCTCCTTTTCCATTTTCTCATCTTAATAGGTATTGTATGAATAGTACGGACTTTGTTAGTAACCTATATAATAAGAAGAATCCGTATAATACGAATAACCATATCCTCGGCTTCATCATGCACCTGTTACAAATCCATGATATGGTTATCCCCGTTCCTATATAAAGGACAAATGTTTTGTCCCCCCTACACTGTTTATTAACCAGCAAATAGCAGGATAATAACGTAACAATATACTGTATGTAGGACAAATGCGGAAAGCATGGGGAAAATGTCTATATTTTGTAAAAAACACAAAACACTTTATAATAAGAATGTCGGATTATACCTTTTATATAAGAAGTCTATATTTAAGAAAGATTAGAGGAATTTTATAGAAATGAAAAAGCCTATCGTTCAATTACTATTAATATTTACAATTATATCTATCGTTCTTTTCCTATTAAATACATCGTTTATTTCTTTATATACATTTGTCGGTGCCCTATGGTCTATTACAATCGTAGGAATTTCATTCGTTATTTTCATCGAAAATAGATCTCCTCAAAGCACCTTAGCGTGGTTTTTAGTATTAGCACTTCTTCCTGTTGTAGGTGTGCTTTTATACTCTATTTTCGGTCGTAGCCGTTGGAGAAGGAAAAAACATCTACATCGTTCAGAAGAACAAAGAAAATTATTCCGTGAAATATTAGAAGGAAGACGACTAGAGTTATCACTCAAAGTCCCATTAAGTGAACGCTCTGCCCATTTAACAGAAGTCGTACAAAAATTTGGAGGCGGGCCTGCCGCAGATAGAACAACTACAAAGCTTTTAACAAACGGAGATCAAACATTCTCAGAAATTTTGCAAGCTATCGAGCAAGCAAAACATCACATACATATTCAATACTATATTTATAAATCTGATGAGATTGGTACGAAAGTTCGAGATGCTTTAATAAAAAAAGCAAAATCTGGTGTTATTGTACGCTTTCTTTATGATGGACTCGGAAGTAATACGTTAAGAAGACGCTTTTTAAAACCTATGAAAGAAGCTGGTATTGAAATTGTAGAATTTGACCCTATTTTTTCAGCTTGGTTACTTGAAACTGTCAATTATCGTAACCATCGAAAAATCGTTATTGTAGATGGAGAAATCGGTTTTACTGGTGGACTCAACGTCGGTGATGAATATCTTGGCCGTTCAAAAAAATTTCCCGTTTGGCGTGATAGTCATTTAAAAATAGAAGGAAAAGCGTTATATAAATTACAAGCAATTTTTCTAGAAGATTGGCTCTATGCCTCTAGTGGATTGAATACTTATTCTTGGGATCAATTTATGAATAGACAATACTTCCCAGGTAAAGAAATTTCAAGTGCAGAAGGTGCTGTGCAAATTGTAGCCAGCGGGCCTAGCTCAGATGATAAAAGCATTCGCAATACATTATTAGCTGTTATGGGATCTGCAAAAAAATCGATTTGGATCGCTACACCTTACTTTATTCCAGATCAAGAAACTTTAACATTATTACGTTTAAGTGCAATATCTGGCATAGATGTACGCATTTTATATCCTGGTAAAAGTGATAGTATTATTAGTGATCAAGCATCTCAGTCCTACTTCACTCCGCTTTTAAAAGCTGGTGCTTCCATTTATAGTTATAAAGATGGTTTTATGCATGCAAAAATTGTACTCGTTGATGATAAGATCGCGACAATTGGAACGGCAAATATGGACGTACGCAGCTTTGAATTAAATTATGAACTTATTAGCGTACTATATGAATCAGAAACCGTTCATAATATTAAACATGATTTTGAAGACGACTTTAAGCATTCCACTGAAATTAAATGGAACGCATTCCAAAAAAGAAGTATCAAAAAACGAATATTAGAGTCTTTCATGCGACTCATTTCTCCTTTACTGTAAGCAATCAATGTACTATTGATTGCTTTTTCTTTTCCATTTCCCCTCTCTCCTTTTCTTTGCATACCATATTAAAACAAGTTATCATAAGATGTATTACTTTATGAAAATAATGTTAGGTGGGAAATACATGTTAGAACAATTTCATATACATTCTGATTTAAAACAACAACTCTCAACCATTCACGAAAAAAATAAACAAGAAGCTGGTGAAAACGCACATTTAATTGGAAAGAAAATATATAAAGCATCTGATAACAGCATTATTGAAGATGCTATTACAGCGCTTCTTCTTGGCAAAAACATTCTATTAAAAGGGCCGACTGGTAGTGGTAAAACAGTACTAGCTGAAACTCTTTCTTCTTTATTCCAAAAACCAATGCATAGCATTAACTGTTCTGTTGACCTAGATGTAGAAGGTATTTTAGGATACAACACACTACAAACGAAAGATGGCGCATCTGAAGTTACATTCGTTAACGGCCCTCTTATGAAAGCAATGAAGAACGGGCATTTCCTATATATTGATGAAATCAATATGGCAAAACCTGAAACGTTACCACTTCTTCACGGTGCATTAGATTACCGTAAAATGATTACAAATCCATTTACACAAGAGGTTGTATATGGCGATGACGAGTATCGTGTAATTGCAGCAATTAATGAAGGTTACGTTGGAACAAGTGAACTAAACGAAGCATTAAAAAACCGTTTCGTTATTATTGAAGTTCCATACATTCAAGGTGACACATTAAAAGAACTATTACTATCTGAATCAAAATTAAATGATGTTGCAACAATTGAAAAGTTCGTTGCATTTGCAAGCGATCTTATGCCTTTAGCTCGTGATGGACGTGTAAGTGAAGAAGCAGCAAGTATTCGTGGCATTATCGACGCATGTGATTTAGGTGTATATATTCCTGTTATGCGTGCAATTGAACGTAGTATTATCGCAAAATTAAACGATGAAACAGAACAAATGACTGTCCGTGAATTAGCAGAAAGTTATTTCTTTGAGGGATAATTCATGAGACAAATTTTTAGTGACAAAAAAATTGATGCGTCGCTGTTTCTACAAATGGAAAACTTAATGTATGCCCTTCTCAAAGAAGATGATGCCTACCTTGAGTATGGCTATAAAGCATACTACGACGAAATTGAAAAAAAGGTTGTCATTAGTCACTTTTGGGATGATCGAAAAGAAGAGGATACAGTAATCGGATTAAAAAGCGAAGTGTTTTTAAAAGCACTTGGTAATAAACATTACTCGGACATGACTTTAATTCGTTCTTATGCGATTGAATTACAAGAATCACCCTTAAAAAAGTTTTTAACACAATTATTTGTTCTATTAGAAGATTTACGTGTTGAGGAAATCGTAAAAAACTTACGCCCTGGCACAAAGCATGTTTTTAAAAGAAGAAAAGAAATGTATCGCAATTACTTTAGCTCACAAAATGAAATCAATCGAGTTCGTAACTATCACGGTGATCGTCTATTTTGTCTATGCTATCTTTCATTAACGAGTGATAAATATGAAATGTTTAATAATGAATATTTCGAGCAAATTGAAGCTATTCTGCATGAAACATTCCAAGCCCGTAATACGGAAGATATTATGTATATCGTTGAGAAAATTCGCTATCGTTTAGAGGAGCTTCTTGAAAGTGATATGCTTAACAATTATTTCGGACATGCACCGCTTTATTTATCTGTCATTGCAGACGAAAAAAACTGTCGCGTCGAAGATTTAGCAAATGATGATACGCAACTCATAGATGACGATGAAAATAAAAACAAAATGGATGAAAGCTTCTCTACATGGCACCGTGAAAATAAAAACAATGAAAATGAGAACTTTTTACGTTTTGAATTAGAAAGCGGAACAAAAACAAATATGATGGGTGACACTGCTCGCGAATCAGAAGATGGTGACCAAGCACTTGGCTCTGTACAAGGTACTTCTCAAAAAAGTACACAATCCAACTTTGATGGTGCTGATACAGAGGAAGCAAGAGCTTCTCACGCTTCTAGTCAAAATGATGGTGCATACGGTAAGTATAACGTTGGTGCTTCTCATACATTTAAAGAAGCTCGTAAATCAAATCCTGATGAGAAAAAGGATTACCAAGCTATCAAATCAGTCGTTAATAAAGATGTAAAAGAATTAAAGAAAATTATTGAAAAAACGATTGAAAATAAAACGAATGCAAATAGTGATAAATATTACGGAAGACTTCGTAAGAAATTCCTTCGTATTTATACTGAAAAGCAGCCGCGCATGTTTTATAAAAAAGGACAAGAATCACAAGAACTTGACGTTGCATTCCAACTACTAGTGGACTGCTCTGGTTCTATGTATAACAAAATGGAAGAAACGAAAAAAAGTGTGGTCCTATTCCATGAAGCGTTGAAATCTTTAAAAATCCCGCACGCTATTAGCGGATTTTGGGAAGATGCTTCTAGTGCTAAGCCTGAAGATAAGCCAAACGTTATCCATGAAGTTGTAACGTATAAAAACTCAACGTTACCAAACGTCGGTCCAGAAATTATGCAGCTTCGCGAAGAAGAAGATAACCGCGACGGATATATTATTCGTATCGTTTCTGAAAAGCTTGCAAAAAGACCAGAAAAACATAAATTCTTACTTGTGTTTACAGACGGTGAGCCTTCTGCGCTAGACTATCAACAAGACGGTATTTTAGATACGCATGAAGCTGTCAAACTTGCTCGTAAAAGTGGTATGGAAGTAATCGGAATCTTCATCGAAGAAGGCGAAGCAAAAGAAGCAACTTATCAATTAATGAAGAACATTTATAACCATCACTTCTTAGTTGCAAATCATGCTGAAGATTTACGTCTGAAGATTAAACCACTATTGAAAAAGTTATTACTGAAGACGATTGAATAGAAAAACAGGAGCGTTGTCGCTCCTGTTTTTTTCTTTCAATCACTTTGTTTCTGGTTGAAACTTGTATGGAATAGCTACTTCTAATAATGCCTCGAATCCGCCATCGTAGAATGGGAATCGTTCATTTGCAATTGCTCGGTCCACCCACTCTATTGCGGAAATTTCATCTTCATCTTCTGCAATAAGTTCACCTGTTACTACATTTGCTCGGAATGTAAACAATAGCGCATGATTCCCTGACTCTTCAAAGAATTTTTCATTGATCGCAACAAGTCCACTTGCCAAAACCTTTAAACCTGTCTCTTCTTTTACTTCCCTTACTAGAGCTTCCTCCAACGTTTCACCCTTTTCAACAGCCCCGCCTGGCAATGACCAAACGTTTTGTTCTACATTATGTACCATTAATATTTTATCTGTTTCTTCATCATGTATTAGTGCGTATACGACGTCAACTCTTTGCATGTTCCTTTTCTCCTTCAATTAACTCATCCATTGTAAATAAGGAATGTAGCTGTAAGCCATCTTTTAATAAGTTTGCTTTTCCCTCTTTCGTTCGTTCAATCACGCCTAGAACATGATGGACTTTCGCACCTAATTCTCTTAAATCTTTCGTGCTTAATAATATTTGACCGCCTGTCGTAATAACATCCTCAACGACACAAACGTTTTTACCAGCAGTACTAACGCCTTCTGCTAACTTACATGTACCGTACTTTTTCGCTTCTTTTCTTACAAATACAACTGGTATACCTGTTTGTAAAGATAATGCTGTTGCTACTGGAATTCCTCCCATTTCTAAACCTGCGAGTACTTCTGTATCAGGAGGAATGAGCTCTTTCAATTGTTTAGCAATTTCTAATAACAGTACTGGATTAGATTCAAATAAGTACTTATCAAAGTATTGATTTGATACTTGTCCTGATCGAAGTTTAAATGTTCCTGTTAAGCGTGATGTATTATAAATTCCCTTTGCTAACTCCCATTTCTCCATTGTATCTCTCCCCTTTATGCACAAATTAGCTCATTCTATCACACTTGTAATTATTTGTATATTCCTAAAATACAAATAAAAGGGTCGATTCCTAAGAATCGACCCTTCCTATTAATTTATCACTAACTCAGCTGTGAGCTTTTTTTTTAACTTAGCCAACATGTCAGTTGTCATTTTGTCTAAATCGTATTCTGCTTTAAAGCCCCACTCTTTCATTGCTGCTGTTGCATCAATAGAGTTTGGCCAACTATCGGCGATTGTTTGACGAGCAGGATCTACAGCGTAATCCATTGTAAACGTCGGGATGTGTTTACGAATTGATGCTGCGATTTGCTCTGGCTCAAAGCTCATTGCTGTAATATTGAACGCGTTTCTATGCACAAGTTTACTTGGATCAGCTTCCATTAATGAAATGATCGCTTGTAAAGCATCTGGCATGTACATCATATCCATGTATGTTCCTTCTGCAATGTATGAGGTGTATGTGCCTTTTTTAATTGCCTCATAATAAATTTCAACTGCATAATCAGTTGTTCCGCCTCCTGGAGGAGCTACGTAAGAAATTAAACCAGGGAAACGTACGCCGCGCGTATCAACGCCAAACTTTTGATGATAATAATCACATAGTAATTCTCCTGCTACTTTGTTTACCCCATACATCGTAGTAGGACGTTGAATTGTATCTTGTGGCGTATTATCTTTCGGCGTTGATGGACCAAATGCACCGATAGAACTTGGCGTGAAAAACTTACAGTTTAATTCACGAGCTGCTTCTAATGCATTTACAAGTCCGCCCATATTTAAATTCCATGCAAATAACGGATTTTTCTCTGCTGTTGCTGAAAGTAAAGCTGCTAGATGAATAATTGTATCTACTTCATTACGCTTTGCGATATCATGTAGTTTTTGTCCATCTGTTACATCTAACGTTTCAAATGGACCAGACGTTACTACTTCACTATCTGTTTCACGAATATCTGTTGCAATAACATTTGATGCGCCGTATACATCACGAAGTTTCATTACTAGTTCAGAACCAATTTGCCCTAAAGAACCGGTTACTAGAATTTTTTTCATTTTCCCCACTCCTCATTTGCAAGCTATTCAAAAGATGCCCTTACTTAAATGATGCCCATTTCTTTTCCTACTTTTTCATACTTACGAATTGCTTCATCTAACATTTCTTTCGTATGAGCTGCTGTTGGCATATTACGAACACGTCCTGTTCCTTTAGCTACAGTTGGGAACACGATAGATTTTGCATATACGCCTTCTTCATTTAGACGTTTACTAAATTCTTGTGTTAATACTTCGTCACCAATAATACAAGGTGTAATTGGCGTTTCACTTTCTCCGATGTTAAAGCCAAGTTCTTTTAACCCTTTTTTTAAATAGCGACCATTTTCCCATAAACGATCGTGCAACTCTGTGCTTTCCATTAAGATTTCAATTGATCTCATGCAAGCTGCAGCATCAGCTGGTGTTAATGCTGTAGAGAATAAGAATGGACGTGAACGAACTTTTAACCAATCAATTAAGTTTTGTTTCCCTGCTACATATCCACCAATTACCCCAATTGCTTTTGATAATGTACCAATTTGGAAATCAACTCTATCAGATAGACCGAAGTGCTTTACAGTTCCTGCACCTTTTCCAAGTACACCTGAACCGTGTGCATCGTCTACATATGTCATTAAATCTAATTCTTCTGCAATCTCAACAATCTCTGGTAGTTTTGCAACATCTCCATCCATTGAGAAGACACCGTCTGTAATTACCATTAATTTATTGTAAAGACCTGATTCTTTCGCTGCGATTGCTTTTTGGCGTAAATCTTCCATATCAGAATGTTTATAAACAATAATTTTTGCTTTTGATAGACGACTACCATCAATAATAGAAGCATGGTTTAATTCGTCTGAAAGAATCGCATCATTTTTATCCATAACGGCTGAAATCGCTGCCATATTACAGTTAAATCCTGATTGGTAAGCGATTGCTGCTTCTGTATGTTTAAACTTTGCAATTGTCTCTTCTAATTTAATATGCAAATCTAAAGTACCGTTAATTGTACGAACAGCTCCTGCTCCAACGCCGTACTTATGAATTGCACCAATTGCTGCTTCTTGCAAACGGCTATCTGTTGCTAATCCAAGATAGTTGTTTGAAGATAAGTTAATATATTCTTTTCCGCCAATTGTAATGATCGGTCCATTTGAACTCTCAAGCGGATCAATTACGTTATAAAGCCCCTTTGATTTTAAATCCTCTAAATTTTCCTCTAAAAATTTTGCAAGTGTTTTACTAGACATCGTGAAGCCTCCCATCGTTCATGTAAGCGGATTATTGTCTTAATAGTTCTAATAATCCCTCTACTAGCTTAACACGTTTTCAGAATTTATTATAGAAAAATAGTTTAAAGTAACCGCTTACAGTTCTAGATTATAAATGATTCATTACAAGAAATCTATCATTTACTTTTCATATTTGATAGAATAAAAAAATATTTAAGGGGGCTTCAATCATGGCATTTACTGAATCTGATGTATATAATAACGAAGCATTTTTTAAACAATATATGAAACGAAGATACCGAGAAAATAGCCCAAATGAGTCACTTGAAAAACCAGCATTCTTTCAACTCATTGATGATGTGAAAGGAAAACAAATCCTTGATTTAGGCTGCGGAGACGCTAAATTCGGTGAGGAGTTATTAGAAAAAGGCTGCCACTCTTACACTGGTATTGAAGGCTCCGAACTTATGTATGAAAAAGCTAAAAAACAGCTAGAAAATAAAAATGGCACCGTCCATTTTTTAAACCTTAAAGACTACACATACCCTCCTGCTACTTTTGATTTAGTAACATCTAGACTCGCCTTACATTATATTGAACATCTTCCTATCATTTTTCGTAATGTGTACGAAACTTTAAAAACAAATGGAACCTTTACTTTTAGCGTTCAACATCCTATTATTACCTCTTCATTTGAAAGCTTACAAACGAGCGGGAAAAGAACAAGCTGGCTCGTCGATGATTATTTTAAAATGGGAAAACGCGTTGAGCCTTGGATTGAGCAAGAAGTTATTAAATACCATCGTACAACGGAAGAGTATTTTACATTGTTACAACAAGCTGGATTTACGATTACAAACTTAAAAGAAGCTACACCAGATCAAACTTATTTTCAAAGCGCAGAAGAATATGAACGACGTTTACGAATTCCCCTCTTCCTCTTATTTTCTTGCCAAAAATAAAAAGACGATGAACCCTCATCGTCTTTTTCATTATCTCATTGCCTGAGCAACCTCTTTACGTACACGTCTTCCTTTTCCATGCGGGATACAAAGTGGCGTTCCAAATAACGGATCCGTACTGATTTGACATTCCATTCGGAATACATCACGTACTAGCTTCTCATCTACTACTTCTTCTGGCTTACCTTGTGCATATATTTGTTTATCTTGAATGGCTACAATATTATCTGCATAACGGCATGCTAAATTTAAATCGTGTAAGACCATAACAATTGTTCTTTGTTCTGTTTCATTTAATTCGAATAATAAATCTAGCACTTCAATTTGGTGAGTCATATCTAAATATGTAGTAGGCTCATCCAATAAAATAATATCTGTATCTTGTGCAAGCGTCATTGCAATCCAAGCACGTTGACGTTGTCCACCTGAAAGAGCATGCACATCACGCTCAGCAAATTCTGTCATACCTGTTGCTGCAAGTGCTTTTTGTACCATTTCTTCATCTTTTTCTGACCATTGCTTCAGCCATGTTTGATATGGATAACGTCCTTGCTTTACAAGCTGCAATACTGTAAGTCCTTCTGGCGCTTGCGGTCCTTGCGGTAAAATTGCCATTTGACGAGCGATTTGCTTCGTTTGCATACTTTGAATGGCTTGATTATCTAACAAAATGTCACCAGTTGTTGGCTTTAATAATCTAGCTAGTGAACGTAATAAAGTTGATTTCCCGCAACCGTTAGAACCGATAAAGATTGTAATTTCGCCTTTTGGAATTTCTAAATTCAACTCATCAATAATAATTGTTTCACCGTAAGACAACGTCAAACGTTTCGTCTCCAATGCTTTTTGCATATTCATCTCCCTTTATGAATTCCGACTTTTATAAAGTAAATAAATAAAATAAGGTGCACCAATTGCTGATGTAAATACCCCTGCTGGAATTTCAAGTGGGGTAAAAACTGTACGCCCAATTAAATCTGCTGCGAGCACTAAAATTGCACCAACAATTGCTGCAACTGGGAGTAATGCACCGTATAAAGAACCAACTAGTCTTCGTGAAATGTGAGGTGCCATTAAACCGACAAATCCAATTCCTCCGGCGAAGGCAACCGCGCCACCAATTAAAGCTGTACTCAGTAATAACATGAATACGCGTGACTTCGTTAAAGGAACACCAAGTCCTACCGCAATATCATCCCCTAGCTCTTGCGCATTTAAATGTCTAGCAGCTATAAATGATACTACCGTTAAAATGAGAACCCACGGCGCAAGCACCATAACGTTTTGCCATGAAGAACCGTAAACAGTACCTGTAATCCATACATTCGCTTGACTCGCTTGATAAATTGGCGCTAACAACATAAACAACGTCGTTGCCGCTTTCGTTAATGCCCAAAACCCAACACCAATTAAAACAAGACTAATTGGTGATAACCCATCATTTCTCCATGCAAATAAATATACAAAAAGCGCTACAATCGTTGCCCCAGCAAAGGCTGCTAACGGCATATAATGAATGCTTACAGTTAGCGCATTATTTTTATCACTAAATATAGCTAAAAATAATACAACTGCAACACTTGCACCACCTGTAATCCCGATGATATCAGGAGAAGCCAGTGGATTTCGAACGAGACCTTGTAAAATACATCCTGCTACAGCAAGTGCGATTCCTACAAGGATGGCAATTAAAATACGCGGCATACGAAACTTATTTACAACCATATTGGACATCGCATCGCCATTTCCAGTAATCGCTTGCCATACATCATAAGGAGCAATTTTCATGTCTCCCATACCTGCACTCGCAAAAAATAATCCTATTAAAACAACTAGTAAACTGAATAAGACGAGACAAGCTCGTTTATACATTAAAAACGAGAGCCCGCCTTTTCCTATACGAAACGGAATATACTTCTTCATTTGCTAAGCCCTCTCTTACGTGCAATATAAATAAAGAACGGTGCACCAATAAATGCTGTCATAACCCCTACTGGTACTTCTTGTGGCATAATGACATATCTTGCTGCTATATCAGCCAAGATTAGTAGTATTGCACCTAACAGGCCACTATACGGTACTCTCCATCTATGATCTACTCCAACAAGAAATCTAGCAAAATGCGGGATAATAATTCCAATAAATCCAATTGGACCAGCAACCGCAACTGAACCACCAGACAACAGGACAATAATAAGTAACACGAATGATTTCATTAAAATTGTTCGTTGTCCAAGCCCTTTCGCGACGTCTTCTCCCATCATCAATGTATTTACTTTCCCTGCCATCATAATAGATGCAATCCAGCCTATTAATAAATATGGGAATACAGATTGTAAAATTTCTAACTTTCTTCCTTGCACAGATCCGGCAAGCCAAAATAATACTTCTTCAAGCGCCTTTTCATTTAACACAAGTAATCCTTGTGTTAATGATGAAAATAACGCACTAATTGCGACCCCTGCTAATGTTAACTTAAGAGGCGTTGTCCCTTCTTTTCCTAAAGAACTAGAAGCAAATACAAGTACAGCTGCAATTGCTGCCCCTAAAAATGCAATCCACGTGAAAGCTGATAATGATGTCACGGAAAAAATAACAATTGCTACAACTATGAAGAAAGCAGCACCTGAATTTAATCCAATAAAGTCTGGAGAAGCAAGTGGATTCTTCGTTAAAGTTTGCATAAGACAACCGGCAATGGCTAAACTAGCACCAACACTAGCTGCAATTAATGCCCTTGGTAGACGCACATTTTGAATAATAATATGTTCATTGGAACCATTAAAATGAAAAAAAGCATCTAACGCTAATTTCCAACTCGTATTTGTATATCCGAAAATAATACTTCCCCAAATACAAATAACGACTGCAATGATTCCAACAAATAATCCAATCCATTTTGCTTGATTTGTTTTTAATAACATGCAGCGTTTCCCCTTCAATGTATAATGATACGTTGTAAGTGTATTTCAACTTAATTCGCATTGTCAACGGAAATGAGAATTATTTTCAACCATATGTATTGACAATCAAAAGATAAAAGCTTAATATCATGCTTGCTATTGAAAAAACTTCTCAGTATGTAGGGGGTACATAATGAAATTCATGCAAAAGAAATCGTTTACAATATTTGTATTTTTACTAGCCTTTTCATTACTTTTAAGTGCTTGTGGAAAGTCAAATACGAAAGAAGAATCAAAAGAAAATACGAAAAAAGAAATGATCACTGTGGAACATGAAATGGGTAAAACAGAAGTTCCTGCTAATCCAAAACGTGTAGTCATTTTAACAAACGAAGGAACTGAAGCTTTACTTGAACTAGGTGTGAAACCAGTTGGAGCTGTAAAATCTTGGACTGGTGACCCATGGTATCCACATATTAAAGATAAAATGAAAGATGTAAAAGTTGTTGGTGATGAAGGACAAGTGAACGTGGAAACAATCGCTTCTTTAAAACCAGACTTAATTATCGGTAACAAAATGCGTCACGAAAAAGTGTACGAGCAACTAACAGCAATTGCACCTACTGTGTTCTCTGAAACATTACGCGGTGAATGGAAAGATAACTTCAAATTTTATGCAAAAGCATTAAATAAAGAAAAAGAGGGGCAAAAGGTTTTAACTGATTACGATACACGTATGAAAGATTTAAAAGCCAAACTAGGCGATAAAGTAAATCAAGAAATCTCTATGGTTCGCTTCATGCCTGGTGATGTTCGTATTTATCACGGTGATACATTCTCTGGTGTTATTTTAAAAGAACTTGGATTTAAACGTCCTGGTGATCAAAATAAAGATGACTTTGCAGAGCGTAACGTATCTAAAGAACGTATTTCTGCAATGGATGGCGATGTATTATTCTACTTCACATTCGATAAAGGAAACGAGAAAAAAGGATCTGAATTAGAAAAAGAATATATCAATGACCCTCTATTTAAAAACTTAAATGCAGTGAAAAATGGTAAAGCATACAAAGTTGACGACGTTATTTGGAATACAGCTGGTGGTGTAATGGCTGCTAACCTACTATTAGATGATATCGAAAAACGCTTTGTTAAATAATATTTCCCTAACCAGCTCCCCTTCTATGGAGCTGGTTATTTTTCAATCCACTTAAATGTCACATTATTTCGTTTTGTATTTTTATTCCCAATATGTTATATTATAAAAGTAAATAAAATATATTTTCTCTATATCAGAATAAATATTTTAATCTAAATTTTCTGATTAGTCACTATTTTATTTTCTTTTAGAATTCAATTATTACATTTGAAAACGCTTATCATCTCGTTTTCAGGGCAAAATACAGTAACGGTCGAAGTAAAATAGAACTTTTTTAGAAATTTTCTTTCTATTTCCATATAATTCTATTGACTTCTAAATATTTTGTAAATTAAAATGATTACATAAATATCCGTTATACAGGATTAGGGGGAAACAAAAATGGATGCAGCTTTAAAATTAGACAAAGCTGGAGAGCAACAATCACCAAAAAAACATCCACCAGGGTTGTACTTGTTGTTCTTAACAGAAATGTGGGAAAGATTTAGTTATTATGGAATGCGTGGCCTTTTAGTTCTTTATTTAACAACTGCTGCTGTTAGTGGTGGGTTAGGATTTGATAAGGCAGTCGCAGTACAATTATATGGTACTTTTACAGCGGCAGTATATTTCATGCCAATTATAGGCGGATGGCTAACAGATCATTATATCACAAGACGTCATGCCATTACTCTCGGCGGAATTATTATGGCAATCGGTAACTTTGTACTATTCTCAATGAATACAAAAACAGGACTATTCCTTGGATTAATACTATTAGTTATTGGTAATGGATTCTTCAAACCAAATATTTCTACACTGTTAGGTGAATTGTATGGTAAAAATGATTCACGTCGTGACAGTGCATTTACTATCTTCTATATGGGTATTAACGTAGGTGCTTTCTTTGCTCCACTTATTTGTGGATTTTTAGCAGAAGATTTCTTTAAAACAAGCGCTAATGGCGTTATAGTAATGGGATATAAATATGGATTCTTAGCAGCTTGTATCGGTATGATTATTGGACAAATTGTTTTCAACTTATTAGCTCCTCGTTACCTTGGTAAAGCAGGAACAACAGTTGTCGGTAAAAAGTCAAAAAATCAACCTGCAGTTGAAAAGAAACCTTTAACAAAACAAGAGAAAAATCGTACTTGGGCAATTGTAATTTTAACTTGTTTCGTAGTGTTCTTCTGGGCAGGATTTGAACAAGCTGGTAGTTCTCTAACACTTTATACAAATAAATTTGTTGATCGTACAATTTTCGGTTGGGAAGTTCCAACATCTTGGTTCCAATCAGTTAACCCAGCATTCATCGTACTACTTGCACCATTCGTATCTATGCTATGGTTAAAACTTTCTAAAACAAAACGCGGTGATTTAAAAGTACCAACAAAAATGGCATTAGGTATGATTTTACTAGGTATAGGTTACCTTGTTTTAACATTAGCAGTTCTAAAAACTGGAAGTAGTGAAGCAGATATAACTGTAAAAGCGAACTTATTATTCATCGTTATCACTTATCTCTTCCATACAATTGGTGAATTATTCTTATCACCAATCGGTCTATCAATGGTAAGTGCAATCGCTCCTGTAAAATTAGCATCATTACTAATGGGGGTATGGTTAGCTGGTACGGGTATGGCTAACTGGTTAGCAGGTAAACTTGCTTCCTTTACACAATCATTAGGCTACCTTGAAGTATTTGCAAGTATCGGTATTATCGTTATCGTCTTAGGACTTGTACTCCTTCTCTTCTCTAAAAAAGTTGCGAGTATGATGGAATAACACTCGAAAAGACGCTTCTAAAATTAGAAGCGTCTTTTTTATCATTTCTCCTCTAAAGCCGTCACGTTCACGTGAACGCTTTCTCCAGGATTAGATACATCATACACTTGAGCAACCCCACTCTGCTCGTCACAGCTCTCAATCCATACTGGGACGCCCTCATATGTAACGTCAATGCTACTTGAAGAAGATAAAATTTGTTTCACACGTTTTACATCCATACTACTATTCCTCCTTTTACTTACTACACTCCTTTCTATCTTTTCTTTCCCCTTTAGAATATATTCCATATAGCAGCATTTTAATGGATAGCCTTTTCTTCCTTTCCTGCTAACATTTTCTCTCCTATTACCTTTCTGACAAATAAAAAAAGACGTATATTCCACACGTCTTTTTCCATAATATTCAAATTTTAAGAAAATAATGTTTTTACAACTTCACTTACTTTATCATTATGAATTTGATAATACACTTCTAATCCTCGTCTTTCAAAGCGCACTACTTTATTTTGTTTTAATTTCGTTAAATGTTGCGAAACTGTTGATTGTGGAATTTCTAATACTTCCTGTAATTGTGTTACATTACAAGTCCCACGTTGCATTAGTTCCATTACTAGACGTAGACGCAACGGATGCGCTAACGCTCTTAACATTTGTACATCTTCTTCTGAAATACGACATTCGAATTGATTTTGGCTCATAAAGTTCCCCTCATTTTCGTTTTTATTTTCTTTTTATTTATTTATATATCTGTTCTTATATTTCCTGTTACGACATAACTTTATCAACCTATAAAGCTGAAAATTTTTTCCACCTTAACCAGCAAAGAGCTCAGGAAAAATTCCTTGCTGATTTTGAATATTATACTATATGATATAACGAAAAAGCAAAACAACGAGCTGCAAATACTTTGCTTGCAAACGTTGTTTTATCAGGCTTTTTGTTATATTTTCACCTCATCGCAACGTGCAGTAATGATATTGTAAAATACCGTCTATAATTGATAACCTATCGTAACGTATTTGGGTTATATTTAACCTCTTTGTTACGATAAAAGGAATTTTCAGTAAAAAAATAATATAATATTAAAAATTAATTTATTGTTGTTTTAATTCGTATTGTACTTGCTCAGACTGTTATTCAAAACTTACTATTAAATGCATTTGCTTTCTCTTTCTTACTAGATCAACTCGGACCAGAATGTGACACCTATCAAATTTCAACTATTCCAACATCCTATATACTTAATGCAAAGACTTCATCTAACATATGGAATCAATGATATATGAACAGACAAAACAATATGGAAATAACTTCAAAAAGCGCACTCAAATCCATTTGAGTGCGCTTTTTTGTCCACTTTATGAACAAAGCATTTCTTTTAACACTATTATGGAATAATTATACTTTTTTACGTTGACAATAGTGTTGAAGGAGAATATACTAAGCATGTAAGTTGATTGTGAATAGTTTCACAAATAATGTGAATTTCTTCACATAAAATAGATAGGAGTTGTCATTATTATGAGTACTTGGACACAAATTTATGACCCATTAAACAATATTTGGTTATCTGCACTAATCGCAGCACTTCCAATTTTCTGCTTCATTATTTGTTTAGTGGGATTCAAAATGAAAGGTTACATGGCTGGTCTTTACAGTGTAATTGTTGCTATTATTCTTGCTATATTTGTTTATAAAATGCCTACAACTGCAGCGGTAGCATCTGCCGGATTTGGTGTTTTATCTGGATTTTATCCAATTTGTACTATCGTTATCGCAGCTATCTTCCTTTACAAATTAACTGTTAAAACAGAACAATTCAATGTCATTCGTGATAGTATTTCAAGTATTACAAATGATCAACGTTTACAAGTATTATTAATCGCTTATTCTTTCGGCGCTTTCTTAGAAGGCGCAGCTGGTTTCGGTGTTCCGGTTGCTATTACAGCTGCATTACTTGTAGGTATGGGCTTTAATCCATTAAAAGCAGCGGGTATTTGCTTAGTAGCTAATATCGCTGGTGGTGCTATGGGGGCTATGGGTATTCCAGTTACAGTACCTGCACAATTAACTGGAATAGATGCATTAACTGTCGGTCGTCAAACTGTTCTTATTTTACCATTCATTAGTATTGTTTTACCGTTCTTACTTGTTTCAATGGTAGATGGATTTAAAGGCATTAAAGAAACTTGGCAAGGTATTCTTGTAAGTGGTGTTTCTTTCGCAATTACTCAGTTTGTTGTAACTTACTTCTTAGGCGCTGAACTTACTAATATTTTTGCAGCAGTCGTAAGTATGGTCGCTCTTGCATTATTCTTACGTGTTTGGCAACCAAAATCTTCTGCTAAAGAAGAAAAACAAGAAGAAAAAGAATCTCATACATTCAATCAAATTTTATATGCTTGGTCTCCATTCATATTCTTAACTGCATTCGTAACAATCTTTAATTTAAAACCAATTAAAGCTTTATTTGCTCCGGATGGTCCATTAGCAAACTTAGTATTTAACATTCAATTCCCTGGTCTTCATAATCAAGTTATTAAAACTGCACCAATCACAAAAGCTGATACACCTTTCGCAGCGATTTTCAAACTAGATGTATTCTCTTCTACAACTACTGCGATTGTATTAGCAATTATCGTTTCACTTATCGTCTACCGTGTAAACGGCAAAATGATTAAAGAATTAATGATTGAAACAATAAAAGAATTAAAGGTTCCAGTATATACAATTTGTAGCGTTATCGCTTTAGCTTACGTAGAGAACTACTCTGGTATGTCATCTACACTTGGACTTGCATTCTCTTCTACTGGAAATGCATTTCCTATTCTTTCTCCAATCTTAGGATGGATTGGCGTATTCATTACTGGTTCAGTAGTATCTAGTGGTTCACTATTCGCACCACTTCAAGCAGTAACTGCCGATCAATTAAACATCGTACCATCTACTCTCGTTTCATTAAACGTAGTTGGTGGCACAATAGCAAAAATGGTTTCACCACAATCCATAGCAGTTGCTTGTGCGGCAGTTGGACTAGTTGGTAAAGAATCTGCTCTATTTAAAACAGTGATGAAATATAGTTTAATCTTCTTAGCTATTATTAGCTTACTTCAATTAAATGCTGTATTTAATATCTTTTAAACAAAAAACACCGATCCAAATTTGAAGTGAACCCCGAAAACGGGACACCAATCAAAACACCTAAACCACTTGTTCCCTAAATTCTTTAGGGGATAGGTGGTTTAATTTTTCTTGAATTCGCACACAATTGTAGTAATGAATGTATTCTAGCACAATCTTTCGCACAGTTGTGTTGGATACTTTTGTTATCTCTTGTGAATAGAAAGCTTCACTTTTCAAATGACCAAAGAAGCTTTCCATGACGGCATTATCATGGCAATTTCCTCTCCGGGATATGCTGGTGATAATGCCGTTTTCTTTGGCATACGCTTGAAATTCTTTTGCTGTATAAATACTTCCTTGATCCGAGTGAAGAAGGACATCTTTTACTCTTCGCCC
>NZ_QOZX01000068.1:0-14253 GCF_008368895.1 Bacillus sp. BB081 | reverse complement strand
TGATCCTGTTAAACCAGTTGGACCCGTCGAACCGGTCATTCCCGTTAAACCAGTTGGGCCCGTTGGAATATAAATCGGGGGAAGAACTGGAAACGTAGGTCCAATGTTTTCAGGTTCTATCATAGCTTTATTTATTGATAATTTATTATCTCGCTTCACTTTAATACCTCGTTCCACATTTTTGTTTACTACTTAACAAAATAATACATTTATCATTTTAGAAAAATTTCATAACTACTTTTTTCATTCTCAAATGATTTTTACATATAGTAAACTTTTTACCGTTGCTATAACTAGTAGTATTAATATAATAAAATGATAGTTCCATTTCAAAATACTAAATCGGTTACGTTCTAATTTAAAAATGAGGTGATTTATATTCAAGATAAGAATGAAAAAATGAAAAAAGAACTATTATCACTGGCTCTTGAAATTATTCTTCCATACAGACTGACAGGTCCTACTGGGCCCACAGGTAATACCGGTCCTACAGGCATTACTGGACCCACAGGCATTACTGGACCCACAGGTATTACTGGACCCACAGGTATTACTGGACCCATTATTACAACAAACTCTATGTTCGCTAATAATACATTAGGTGGTCCCATTTCAGTCATATTAGGTGGAACTAATATTCCACTTTCTAATAACCAAAGCCTCGGTAATTTTACAGTGAACGCTACAAATGATATATATACAATTCCTGTTACTGGAAGATATTATTTAACCTATCAAATTAATACAACAACTTCTCTACTTGCTGGTACAAGGCTACTATTAAACTCTTCGACTCCACTTCCCGGATCTATTTTTTCACCCGCAATATCAACTTCAAACTATAATAATAATTTAATAACCAATTTAATTGCTGGTAATACAATTTCCCTTCAAATATTCGGCGTATTATCCATAGTTAATTTAGTTGGAGGTGGTTCAACAGGTGCCTCTTTAACAATTATACGAATCGATTAATAAATGATTCATTCTTTTTTATAATAAACATTCTTAGCTGCTAAAGTAGTAATTATTACGTCATTCTTAAAGCTAATAATATTTCAATAATTTCACGACAGTGATTAAGCAATAAAAACAATTTGTACTATATTCATAGTAGTAACCATCTATACTAAATTTTTCGTATATACATTATCAATTTACACTTCTCCCTGCCAATGTTACATTGAATAAGAAGACAGTTTCCCAAAATGCGAACCATCTCAATACGTTTTTGAGAAACATACTCCAATCCTATACGCGAGAGCAATACTATGTTGACACTCAAACGAGTGTCTTTTTTTATGAATTAATAAAATAAAACCATCTCTTATAGATGGTTTATCAACACACATTTCTTTATACTCTTAAAATAATTATAAGTTTATGCAGCTGGATAATAAATGGTCATACTTAACCGAGTTAGCGTACTTCCGGAATTATGATAAGAGTGCGGTCTATCCGCCTTAAAGCGAATTGCATCTCCGCTATTTAATGTATATTGACAATCATTTATTTCAATTATCAATTTCCCTTCAAACACCGTTATAAATTCTTCGGTCCCTTCTTTATGGCCTTCCGAACTTAATTTTCCTTCTGTTTCAATTTCAACCGTATAGATTTCAAAGTTCCTATCATCTTGAAAAGGAAAGGAAGGATACACTTTATATCTCCCATTGTCTTCTGATAATACTTGTACATCATTTCGTAAAACAACTTTCGTATCTGGTTGCGGATTATTGATTAAAGAAGTAAAAGACACTTTCAAACCATTAGCGATTTTCCATATCGTTGTTAATGTTGGACTTGACTCTCCTCGTTCAATTTGTCCAATCATCGTTTTACTCACACCTGTTAATTGAGAGACCTTTTCTAAACTCATTTTCTCTTTTTCACGTATTGTTTTTAAATTTTTTGCTAAAATAAGTTGAATTTCTTCCATAAGAAACACCCCTACACTATATACAATATAACGACCGTTATGTATAATAAAAAGCACACGTTATATTGTTCTTTTCGGTCATTATAACACACACTAAATAATTAGGGGGTATTAAAATGCCTATATTTTCTTTTTTGTTATTTGTTTTTATAAGTAGCTTCACACCCGGACCTAACAATTTTTTAGCTATGACATACGCCAATCAACACGGTTTAAAAAGGAGTATGCAATTTTGTTTTGGAGTAGCTTTCGGGTTTTTCATCCTCACTTCCTTATGTAGCTTCTTTAATATTGTACTAATTAATATCCTACCCATAATAGAATTCCCTTTAAAAATTTTAGGTGTAGCATATATGCTATATTTAGCTTTTAAAATACTCACTAGTAAAACTAGTACCGATCCCGATGAAAAACATAATAAAAACTTATTCACAGTGGGGATTTTTCTTCAATTTGTTAATCCTAAAGGGATACTATTCGGGCTGACGGTAGTGTCAACTTTTATTCTCCCTTACTATAATTCATATTCAAGTTTTCTACTTTTCTCATTATTTCTAGGTGTAGTCGGGTTAATGAGTACATTTAGTTGGAGCTTATTTGGTTCCATGTTCCAAAAGCTTTTATTAAAGCATACGAAATCATTTAACATCATTATGGCTGTTTTATTAGTTTTCAGTGCTATTTCAATTGTAATCAATTAAATTCAAGTTCTAAATTTCTTTTCTTTTTAAAAGTATGTTTTAAAAATATTGCTAAGATGCCCAATGAATCTCCCCCTTACATGCATTACTTATTTAATTTTAAGGCGGTAATCTTCTATATCTACTCTTATTCATACGAGATAAAATAAAAAGAGGATTACTCATTATAAGTAATCCTCTTTTTTGACTATTGATTTTTAAATATTCTGTTCCACTAAACTAAAATCGTTACTTAACTTCATACCAACAGCCTTTACGATCAAGGTAATCCGTCATTCCTTTAAGTTGCGCATCTGAAGTTGGTTCAGAGATAAAATATGTTAGACCATCCGATTGTAAGATGAAGTTAGCTGTCATTTTTAGTGACGTTAATGCCCCCATTACATCGTCTTCTGTGTTATAAACACAGATCGTTCTTTCCTTGAACTCCATCCCTAACATTCCATCATCACCTAAAAGCTTTACGTTACCCTCCATTCTTTTAACCTCACTTTCTTTTCAAAGGATTATTTTGTTCAGTTCCTTATAAAGTGTTAATATTCTTCATAAAGGAGGTCTACTAATGAAAAATTCCTGGAAGAAAGTTTCTTTAATTGCTTTCATAGTAATTGTCCTTTTAATAATTTTATATTTTGGCGGTATGTCACTTTTTTGGAATCAGCCCTGAATAAAACTCAATATTCCGTCAATACTGTAGACAACCCATTAAGTTACTTTCTCCTTGTTCCCCCTTGGAGAACCAGCCGGGCAGTTAGCTTTTGCTAGCTGCTCTTTTATTCTGTAATCCTCCAAATAATGTTCCTTCTTCAATTTGCTTGAGAAATTCATCATCAACAGCATTTTCTACATCTCTCATAAGTTTAATTAACACCTTATCATCTTCTTTACGGGCTATTTTATCTAAAGTGTCCCAATAAGCACCTTTTATTGAGCTATACATCTTGTACCATCTCCGTTTCAACTTTCCGTTTACAATTCTCAATCACTTTCTCTCTTAAATGCTCCGGTATGTCTTCAATCAACACATTCACATAACATCTCTTTTTGTGGATTTCCAAACTCTTATACAATTTCTCAATATTTTTACGCACCATATATTGCGCTTTAAGAAATGCTCTATTTGAACTAACTGGTGAATGAGAAACGATTTTACCAGTTACCATTTCAGTGATGACAAACATTCTCTTTGAAACGCTGTATCGCGAGAACAGATAAACACCTTCAATATTTCCGCAATACTCTTGTATCTCCACAAACACACCATCAACTGCCCCGAAAACAGCTTTATTAATAATCACACCAACCTCATACTTTTCACCTACATTCAATGGTCCTTGAATTGCATTAAAGTAACGATCTTCCTCATTAAACATATTTGCTACTATTCCTATGAATCTCATATCCATTCCCCTTTTCTACAAAATGAAATTTTTATACAAAAAACACTCAATTAAACAAACGTAACTTCAGATGATATATTGCATTCTTTTTAGGGTGGATAGTCGCTACAGAAGGGCGCTTTCCGAAGCGCTCTTTTTAATATCCCCTGCACTGAATAATTGTTGAATCATATATTAATTTCGAGAACACTCACAAGTCATAGGTTTACAATAGGTCTTGGTCAGAAGAGCACTTATATATGGTGCTCTTTTTGGTATGGAATGTGAAATAGAGACTTGCTCTTAAAACCTTTCATGTGATTTTTATGGTTTTTCCTTACACCCGTATGTCTGCTTGCTCATAAGTTGTTAAAGTATAAATAAAAATTGGCTAGTTATTTATAACGGAGGTGTAAAAATGAGTAAATTTAAAAAGAAATGTCACATCCCATTTCCATGCGCCTTTCCTTTGCCTCAAATCGGGTCTACTGGACCTTCGGGACCTACTGGAGCTACTGGACCTTCAGGTGGACCTCGGGGGCCTACCGGACCTACTGGAATTCAAGGTAACCCGGGACCTACTGGTCCTCAAGGGATTTCTGGACCTCAAGGGATTCCTGGGATTTCTGGATCTATTGGTCCAACTGGACCTTCTGGAATTCAAGGTATCCAAGGCATCCAAGGCATTCCTGGCATTCAAGGTCCTATTGGACCCACTGGAATAACTGGGGTCACTGGAATTCAAGGGATTCAAGGCATTCAAGGGATTCCTGGCATTCCTGGCATTCAAGGGATTCCTGGCCCGACCGGCCCTCAAGGGATTCCTGGCATTCCTGGTTCTGTAGGTCCAACTGGACCTTCTGGAGCTATTGGACCTATCGGCCCTTCCGGGGGACCGCCAGGACCAACGGGCCCGACTGGACCTTCCGGGGGACCACCAGGACCAACCGGAGTGACTGGTCCCACTGGATCAACTGGGTCACCAGGACCAACCGGACTTCAAGGTATCCAAGGCATCCAAGGCATTCCTGGCCCCACTGGACCTCAAGGAAGTCAAGGGATTCAGGGGATTCAAGGTAATCCAGGGCCTATTGGTCCTATTGGACCCACTGGAATAACTGGGGCGACTGGAATTCAGGGTATCCAAGGTATTCAAGGTAATCCAGGACTTATTGGACCTATCGGCCCGACTGGACCAACTGGGCTTCAAGGTATCCAAGGCATTCCTGGGCCTACTGGATTACCAGGAACCGCTGGAGCTACCGGACCTACTGGGCCTGCCGGTCTTACAGTATCTGGTTTATCTCAGTATGCTTATGTTTTCAATACAGCAGCTCAAGTTGTTGCCTTAGAAGCACCTATTCTTTTTAATTCACACGGTAGAATCACATCCGGTTTTACTCATACTCTTGGAACTTCTCAGATGACAGTTATTAATGCTGGAGATTATAAAATTTCTTTTTCTGTATCAGGAGTTGAACCTAATCAATTTGCCCTCTTTTTAAATGGGGCTCCCGTTACCAACTCCATTTATGGATCAGGTGCGGGTACTCAACAAAACAATGGGCAAACAATTCTCACTTTAGCAGCAGGTGATATTCTTACCCTTAATAATCATACTTCCGCTGCTGCGGTTACTTTGCAGACTTTGGCAGGTGGAACACAAACAAATGTAAATGCTTCAATTGTAATTGAAAAGTTAGATTAATTTAATCATTTGTTTCCTGAAACTCTGTCAGTAAATAACTTGGGTTGGATTCTTTTTTCAACAAACAGTTAGCATTTGCTAGCTTCTTTTTGTATGGAGTGGAAAATAAATTTTAAGTCTTATTTCTTTTCTACGTCATATATTTTTAGCCTAAACATCCAGCTCAAAGTGTTACCTCCTAATTTAAAGAGCACTTATGCATGGTGCTCTTTTTTATTTTGTTTTCTTTCATTTCTCAACACTTCAGTTATGGAAATCGATTACCTTTTATGGTAATATATTGGTAATTTTACAAACTTCTATTGTTCCATTAAAAGGACCCGCACCCCTAATTAGGTCCTTTTTAATGTTTTCTACTTAAATAGCGTTTTTATATTAAATCTCGAACATTCCTAAAAAACATACAGTATCATGAGGTATTCTTTTTTATTTTTATTAAGGAGCGCTTTAAAAAGCGCTCTTTAGTTTTTAAATAAAGATTTTGTTTTACTTTTGCTAGCTACCCTTCCCTTGTATAAATGCACCTTTTTTTACATACCATATTAAAATCTAAATAATTCTCTTTTAGGACGGTACAAATATGAACAAGGTAATAAAATACATTTTAATCTTCTTTTGTACGGTGTTTTATATTGTAATTATTGGCGGTATTGTCTATCAAAACTTTGTTCAAGAGCATTTTATTCCTCCAAGCAAGAAATCTAAGATTGAACATAAACATTCATAATTAGCTATAAGAAGCGCTCTACAAGGCGCTCTTTAACTTTAAAATAAGAATTTTGTTTAATTACTATTAACATTTTAGATTTCTTTGAATACATTAATATCAAAAGAAATTCTATATGGTGCTCTGGTCCAGTTACCTTGAATTTCTTGCAGACCTTGTGTGAAGAATCCGTTTATAACAAACGGGTTCTTTTATTTTGGGTTATAAAATAACTATTTTGTTTAAATTTATCTTAATTCACATCAGATTTTCTTTACATTCGAATTAACAACTATATAATATAATTAAACTATTTGTATGAGGGGTGATTATTATGAACTGGAAACAAAAATACAATCCAAAGTATCTCTTGTACCGCATGTATAGTTATATTTATAAAGCCCTTGATGATATATCATGGTCCTTAAAATAATTTAGATTGTTATGAGTACACATTTTTTGTGTGCTCTTTTCATATTCCTATAAAATAACGCTCTCATTTTAAAGTTATATTGTTATTAAATTATCTATTCTACTCCTCTTCTCTTGTTCATATGCCAGGTTCTTTATTCATGAACTAAAAATAATTGACATTACTGAATGGAGGTTAACTATGTCTTTTGCAAATATTATTAAATACGGACGCGTTCCTCACTTTAATTCTAACTTTCCTTTGATTTTATTTTGGAGTCAGAAAAGTGGCTGTACTTCTCTTGCACATTGGTTTTTTTATCAAATAAATTTATTTAAACAAGCCATAAAATACGATTCCTTCATCCATAATTATGAAAATGAAATATACAAAAACTCCTCGGACTACTTTATTGAACTAGCTGCGGCTTTATATACAAACGGAAAAGATACCTATAAATTAGTGAGAAACCCCTATACAAGAGCTGTAAGTTCATTCTTTTCACTAATTGCCCCCCCTTACATAGAAAACCCAGCATGGAATCCTATTCGGAATTTTTATTATGGTAATGAATTTTGTAATAAGCCTATTTCATTTAAAATCTTTCTCTACTATTTAAAAGCGCAAATGAAAGATTTAGAACAAGTAGATCCACATTTAATGCAGCAATATGAACCAGCTGAGGAGGAGTTTGTTACAAAGTATATCTACCTTGAAAATTTCTCTACTGAAATTGCGCACTTAGAACAAACATATCAATTAAAAACTTCTCCTTTACACATACTAACCAAATCATGGCATCATCAGAAGGACAGAGCGATTTTTAGAGGTGATTTTGCAGATGCTGATATTACCGATCCTTTATTCCCACGTCTCCCAACATACGATAGTTTTTATGATCATGAAACTATCCAATTAGTACAAGATATTTTTAATAAAGATTTTAGCACGTACAATTACCCATTAACTCCTTTAAAAAATAAGTGATTTTCTAATTGTAGTCTCATATATTATAGAGAAACTTAAATTCACCTATTTAAGTTTCCTCATAAAACTCTCGTAGTAAGTTGGGGCACTGGAAACAGTGTCTTTTTTTAATAAAATTCAAATTGTATTATTAATCAAATTATTAAAACATATAAATATAAGGTAAAACACTCGTTAAGGTTGTCTTCATTCGCTCTATTTGTTCCACTGCCGTTGTATAATCAAAGTTCAATTATTTCACTATTAAATACAAAAAATTCGATTTCATAGTTTACGTCATACTCATGCAACACTTTTTTGGAACAATTTGTACATCCAAAAATTACAAGTAAAAGATTGGGTCATAAAGTTTTTTTCATAACTTTACGCATGTTTTACCTTGGATGCAAGAATACGCAGTTAAAACATTTAGTAAACAACTATTTGAATAATAATGTTTATAAATATAAAAATGCGGTTTCTCCTCCCTGGAGAAACCGCACCATATTAAAGTTTTTATTAAATTTTAAACTGACTCGTATACAGATCAAAGTAAAACCCTCTATCTTCCATAAGAGATTCATGATTCCCTCTTTCCAAAATACTTCCATCTTTTATAACAAGGATTTGATCTGCTTTTTCAATCGTTTTCAGTCGATGAGCAATTACAAAACTTGTTCGACCTTTCATTAAATTATTTAGTCCTTTTTGAATTTGCAATTCTGTTCTCGTATCAATATTAGATGTTGCTTCGTCGAGAATTAATATATCTGTATCTGCTAAAATTGCTCGTGCAATCGCAAGAAGTTGTTTTTGTCCTTGACTTAAATTCGATCCTTCTGAAGCAATTTTTGTTTCATATTGATTCGGTAAATGTTTAATAAAAGAATGTGCAGATGCTGCCTTAGCTGCATTGATTACTTCATCATCACTAGCATCTAATCGACCATAACGAATATTATCCATAATCGTCCCAGCAAATAAATACGTATCTTGTAAAACTACTCCTATTTTACTTCGCAACGAATTAATATCATAATCTTTTATATCTTTTCCATCGATATGAATTTGCCCTTGCTGTATATCGTAAAAGCGAGTTAGCAAATTAATGATTGTTGTTTTGCCCGATCCAGTTGGACCAACTAAAGCAATTGTCTCCCCTGGCTGTGCCTTAAGACTCACTTCTTTTAAAATCGTTTTATTTTCCTCATAACCAAATGAAACATTCTCGAGTGCAACATGCCCTTGTAAATTTTGTACAATGCATGCATCTTTTTTATTTTGAATTTCTGGTACTTCATCCATAATTTCAAAGACACGTTCTCCACCAGCAACTGCCGCTTGAATTGTATTCATTAAAGTTGCGAATTGACTTAGTGGTCTTGAGAATTGACGAGAATAATTAATAAAAGCCGCAATGACACCTACTGTTGTCATTCCATTTAAAACCATAACTGAACCTGTCCCAATTACAAGCCCCATACCTAAGTTATTTATAAAGTTCATACTTGGAAAAATAAAAGCTGAAAATGTATCCGCCTTCGTAGCAGACATTCTGAGTTGTTCATTAATTTTATTAAAATTTTGTACGGTTTCTTTTTCTTTCCCGTATAACGTTGTAACATCCGCCCCAGTTATAGCTTCTTCAATAAAACCATTTAATTCTCCTAAATCTTTTTGACGCTTTGCAAAGTTTTTACCACTATAAGTAACTAGTTTTTTTGTAACGAAAAACATAATAGGTACTGTAATTAAAGTAACAATCGCTAAAATCCAATCTAATGCGAACATCGCAATCGTTACACCTATAAAGGTTAATGCTGATGAAATAATTTGTACAACACTTTGCGTCAACGCTTGATTCAAATTATCTATATCATTTGTAACACGGCTCATTAAATCCCCTTGAGAACGTACATCAAAGAACCGTAAAGAAAGCGTTTGGATTTTCTCAAAAATATCTTGTCGTATTTTTTGTATTGTTTTTAATGCAACGTTAACCATGACAAATGTTTGTAGCCAAGTTAACAATACTGTTACACCGTAAATCGCGATAAGTAACAAACACATTCTCGCCGTACCGCTTAAATCTTTCGGTACAATATATTGATCGATAATTACTCCCATTAAATAAGGACCTAATAACCCAAGTAATGTCGTAACAAATACTAAAAATATAACGAACGTAAGAGCAACCTTTTGATACCCCATATAGTTCCATACTCGCAATACAGTTCCTTTAGTGTTTCTAGCTTCACCCATTTTAGGCGCGTTACGCCCACCTTTATTAGCAAATTGCCCTTGAAAATTACGCATGTTCTTTCCCACCTTCTTTATGTAAATTGCCACCTTGGGAAAGATAGATTTCTTGATATACCTCACATCGTTCTAACAATTCTTCATGTGTACCATCACCAACTAATTCACCGTTATCTAAAACAAGAATTTTATCAGCATCTATTATAGATGAGATTTTAGAGGCAATTAATAATGTTGTTGTTCCTTTATATTCTGTTCTTAATGCCGATTGAATGTTAGATTCTGATTTCGCATCAACTGCTGATGTAGAATCATCTAATATAAGAATGGATGGCTTTCTCACAAGTGCCCTTGCAATGGATACACGTTGTTTTTGTCCACCTGATAAATTCGTCGCACCTTGTGTTAAATGATATTGATATGAATCTTCCAACTTGTTAATAAACTCAGTCGCACAAGCTGATGAAGCCGCTACTTCCAGTTCGTCATTCGTTGCATCTTCTTTACCATAACGTAAGTTCTCTTCTATGCTACCTGAAAACAATAATGCCTTTTGAGGTACAAACCCGATTGAAGCACGAAGTTTTTGTAAATCGTATGCTCTAACATTTATTCCATCAATGCATACTTCCCCTTGATCAACATCGTATAAACGCGGTAACAGTTTTGCTAAAGTGGATTTACCACTTCCTGTAGAACCGATAATTCCTACTTTTTCACCTTTACATATGTTAAATGAAATATCTTTTAAAACATATTCATTATTTTTCGTGTAACTATAACTAACATTTTTAAAGTCAATTTGTCCCCCAATTTGCTTAGGTACAAACGCATTTGTTTCACTCATAATATCAACCTCAGTATTTAAAACTTGCTGTACACGATCCGCAGATGGAAATGCTCGCGCGATTTGCATAAATACCATACTTATAGACATAAGTGACATTAAAATAATATTCAAATAGTTTATAAACGCTAAAATAGCTCCTACTTGAAGCGTTCCATCAAATACTTTTTCTCCACCAATCCATAATGTTGCGACAATCCCGCCGCTTACAACTAACATAATGATTGGCATCATTATGGAAATAAGCTGCACCGCTCGAATATTTATCTTCGTTAAATTTGTATTAACATTTCCAAACTGAGTAATTTCATATTTTTGTCTTACATACGCTTTAATAACACGTACTCCAGATAAATTTTCTTGTAGCTTTGTATTCACTTTATCTAATGCTTCTTGCACTTTTTTGAACGTTCCGCTCGCTTTACTTGCAATGAATATAATCGCAAGTAATAAAATTGGAACAACCACAAGTAATATAGGAAATAACTCGCGTGCTGTTACAAAAACAATTATTATACTTCCGATAAATAACAAAGGACCACGAACAAGTACACGTAATGTCATCGTCATCGCCGATTGAATTGAAGTAATATCATTTGTCACAATCGTTAATAATTTCCCAGTTCCAAATGAATCACGATTTTCACTAGAAAATGTTTCTACTTTCGCAAATACATCTTTTCGTATGTCTGTAGCGAAATTAACAGCTGCTTTTGTAGAATACATCATACACCCAAGTCCTCCAACTAAACCGAGTGCTGCAGCTCCTATCATAAGAAGCCCCATTTTTATTACATAATTCAAATCACGATTTGCTATCCCAACATCAATAATATGTTGCATAATAGTCGGTTGAATTAAGTCCATCGCAACCTCAAGTACCATAAATAGCGGTCCAATTATAGCGAAGAACATGTATGGTTTTAAATACTGTAATAACTTGCGAAATGATTTCATACATAATCTCCTTTTCCCATGAAATTACCACTGAATAATTCATATCCCTCCTTATTTAAGCGATGTAGTTTGTAATTTCTTTCTTATTCCTATTATATTATGTAAATTAATATTTAACATTATTAAATGATAAGCATTTATGACTTTCGGGTCAATAAATGTGCTTTATATTACGCAATTAGAAAAACCGTATTCTTAAATAGAAAGAATACGGTTTTTTATCTATATTTGTTCAACTGCAAAATTTAATCTCAAATTCATTTTCTTAGGTGGACTTCACATGTATAAACCTATTTAAATAGTATTTATACTTATATCCTCCCCATCAAAAATATCTATATAAACAATTAGAACTCTGTTAATACTGGGAACTTATATCCTTTAAAATCTAACTCTTTATTACTTCGCACCATTAAATACTTACTAGACTGTAATTCTGTAAACTGTACATCTTCAATCCCTAATTGATCTGGAGAGAAATAAAATTCGATTTCTGTAAATCTTTCAGCGATTTCCCTGCATATTTCATCTAAAACTGGAATTACTGGCGCAAACACTCCATATAATTTCAACTTTTCATTATCTATTTCATACACAATAAGAGCATCTAGTTTCTCTGAATAATACAATTTCTCATTCCATTCCAAGTCATACATATTCAAATAAAACGAAGGGCGGAAGTTTAATGTTGAAAAATTATTTGAAAGTCTTTGGCTACTATCAATAGTTTCATGTATTAACTTTCTATCCTCTTCCATATAATAATCTAACTTTCTAAGTAAGGAATCATTATTATTCTTTTTATCATATGAAATAGTCATCAAATACTCCTGCACAACTTTAAACCCAAATGATGCATATAGTTCAGGTATTTCCGTAAACAATAAAGTACATTCACATTTCTTATCGATTTCTTCTATCATTTTACTCATTAATTGTGTCATGAGTCCTTGTCTACGAAAATTAGGGTGTGTCATTACCGATTGAATTCCTACTGCATTTATTCTTTCACCATTTACTAGCAATGGTAACGAAAATGCCGCAACATTTGCAATCACTTTATCATCCTGTAAAAATGATACAGCCTTATATGTATTGTCCCAATATCCTTTCTCCGAAAAATCATTTAATGTTTGAGTTGTAATCCCAAACACTTCTTCAAATAAAGGAAATAACTGCTCTCTTTTCGGTTCTTCTAAAAGAAATTTTTCAAAAATTTCAACATTCCCCATGTTGTCCCTCCATACGTTAATTCCATCAAATTAGATTTAGTTATATAACCTGCTCTTAATGTAATAGGTCTTACCAATCAATATACTATCATAAAATATAAAAAAAGAGTCTAATTAATTTTATGTTTTGACTATTCGAAAATAAGTCGAATAAAACAATATTAAGATTTTTGAATATTAATAAGTTTATTATATATAAATAGTGCTTTCTACTTCGTTTTTACTCATAGAAATGCACCATTTATAAAAAAATATTTTTTATTATTTTTTTCCTTCTAGTCTCTCCCTCGTATTAATTTCTTCTCCTCTCATTCGCTTTTCAAATGTATTTCTCCAACTTGTAGAAAGTGCATGTACTTCTAAGATCCTTTTTAGCCCTTCCATATTTTGTTTTTCCTTATGCATGATACGATTAGCAAATGCCACTGTTACACCTTTTGGATTAGACTTCAGTAACTTTAACGTATCAACAGGTGATACCCATCCTTCTTTTAATACACGAAAATAAAATCCTGTATATCCTGTTTCTTGAAAATAAAGTGGTAACTTTGGAATATTGTATTTCTTAGCTAATTTAAAACAAGGTTGTCTTGGCTGCGTTACTTGTACAATTGCTTCTCCAATTTGAAATGTATCACCAATACAAACATCCTCTTCACACAGACCATTAATTGTTATATTTTCTCCGAATGCTCCATATACAAGGGCTTGATTCAACTCTTTTTCCCAGTATCTATAATGTTCTCCAGAATACACACAAACTGCTTTATCTACTCCACCATGATGAACTAAGTCCGCTTGCCCATCTCCATTAAATTTTAAAAAGGATAAAAACACCGGTTCCCTTACTTGCTTCTTATTTATACCTGTATGAATTACCTTTCCGCCGTATGTAACCTCTTTTGGTAACCCTATATTTAATGATAGTACCTCATATACTTTATTCATCTTAATCGCTCCTCTTACTTAACCCACAATTTTTCAATAGATTAATTTATACTTTCAAACTCTCTGTCTATTTTTCATTTAAAATGACAAAAGGTCAGCAAATGTAATAACCACTCAAATATCCTTGCTCCGATACTTATCTATCTTTACTTCAAAATTTTTTCAATCCCTCTCTAATAAAGTGATTATAAGCTCCACA